>NZ_DASWPB010000207.1:0-74104 GCF_036404185.1 Lacisediminihabitans sp.
GATGCTCATGCTGCGAACTCCTTCGCTGCTCGTCCGTGGACGCCGGGCATGACCGCGAAGAGCGCGCCGGCGAGGGGTTCGGCTTGTGCGCCGAGCCCTTTGCGTGAGGTCGTGATGACCAGTTGATCCAGCGCCGGTCCGGCGAAGGTGACGGCGGTGACCTGGCGCACGGGGACCTCGATCACCTCGTCGAGGCGACCGTCGGACGTGTAGCGTCGTACCGACGACCCCCCGTGCAAAGCCACCCAGATCCCGCCGTCGGCATCGACGGTGATGCCGTCGGGCTCGGCCTCCGTCTCGATGGTCACGAAGGCGCGGCGGTCGGTGAAGCCGGCGACGGCATCCCAATCGAAGACATCGATGCGATGGGTCACGCTGTCGACGTAGTAGGCGAGACCGCCATCCGGACTCCACTCGAGTCCATTCGAGACGGTGACATCCCCGAGCACCCGTTGAGGCCGCAGGTCGGGGCCAACCCGCCACAGCTCGGCCGCACCGGGGGTGTGGTCATAGGTGACGGAGCCGGCGTAGAAGGCGCCGGACGGATCGCATCCGCCCTCGTTCATGCGGAGATTTTCGTCACTCCAGAGTTCGGGAAGGGCATGGACCGGTGAGTGGAGGGAATCGTCGTCGGTGATCGCCAGGCCACGACGCACGGCGATGATGAGCCCTCCACCGACGCGGGCGCGCAGCACCGCCGCGACGTCGCCGACGTGGGCCCTGTCGATCGAGCCGTCGGGGAGCAACTCCAGGATGTCGCCGGCCAGCATGTCCACCCAGCGCACGCCGCGCCATCGGGGCGAATAAACGGGTCCCTCCGCATGCAGACACACGGGATCCGTCAGTTGTTCCGCTCGCATCGCACTCCTGCCCTTGAGAGTCCAGTCGAGGCTCCTCAATTCGCCACATCTGGAGGTTCATCTGATTTCCTATAGGATTATTATGAACCCATCAGTGGTGCTCCAACCGGAGTTTTCCCGATCTTTGTGTGGACGACGCGTGCTCACTGTGGAGCAGGAGGACATCTCGGAGCTCGTCGAGCAGTCGCGCCGAGGCCTGTGGATAACGATCACCCGATCGTGATGCTTCGTCGCATCATGGTGGCATGTCGCAGGCCGTCTCGATCATCGCCCAGCAGGTGCGGGAACGGGTGCGCCGCGACGGGGTCGACCTCGGCAGCGACAGCTCGATCGCCGACCGCTACGTGCGGGACGAGGTGCGGCGGTACAGCGAGCGGGCACTCGGCGGCTCCCTGCCAATGCTGGCCGACGAGCATCAGGCGACCAGGGAGATCGTCGCGACGATCACCGGGTTCGGGGCTCTGCAGCCGTTCTTCGACGACGACGAGGTCGAGGAGATCTGGATCAACGGGCCGGAGAGGGTCTTCGTCGCCCGCAACGGACTGCTGGAGCTCACCGACGTCGTCCTGACCGATGGCGAGATCCGCGACCTCGTGGAGCGGATGCTGCAGCAGTCGGGCAGGCGCGTGGACCTCAGCAGCCCGTTTGTCGACGCCTCGCTGCCAGACGGGTCGCGTCTGCACGTCGTCATCCCGGACGTCACCCAGCGACACTGGGCGGTCAACGTCCGCAAGTTCACCACGCGCATCCGTGACCTGCACCGGCTCGTGGTCCTCGGTTCCGTGACCCGCCAGGCGTCGGAGTTCCTCCGGATGTGCGTCTTGAGCGGGCAGAACATCCTCGTCTCCGGTGCGACGCAGAGTGGCAAGACGACCATGTTGGGTGCCCTGCTCTCGGCGGCGAGGCCGCACGAGCGCATCGTCACCGTGGAGGAGACCTTCGAACTGGATCTCGCGGCGCGGGACACGGTCGCGATGCAGTGCCGGGCGCCGAGCCTGGAGGGCACGGGTGAGATCACGCTGCGCCGGTTGATCAAGGAGGCCTTGCGGATGCGTCCCGACCGCCTCGTCGTCGGCGAGGTGCGTGAGGCGGAGGCGCTCGACCTCCTGATCGCCCTGAACTCCGGGCTGCCCGGCATGTGCTCGATCCATGCCAACAGCGCGAGGGAGGCGCTCTCCAAGCTGTGCACGCTGCCCTTGCTCGCCGGGCGCAACATCGACGCGTCGTTCGTGGTGCCCGCCGTCGCGATGTCGGTCGACCTGGTGGTGCACTGCGAACTGACCAGGAACGGCCAACGCCGGATCGCGGAGATCCTCGCGCCGAGCGGTCGGGTCACCGGCGGTCTCATCGAGGCGAGCCCGATCTTCGTGGCCCGACGCGGAGTTCTCGAGGCGACGGGAGGCTATCCGAGCAAGACGGCCAAGTTCGCCGCCGCAGGCTTCGACCTGTCCACCGTGCTCGCCGGGGAGAGCGCATGACTCTCGCTCTCGGACTCGTGTTGGGGATCGGCTCGGTGCTCGCGCTGTCACCGTTCCTCTGGCCGCTCCCGGCCGGGCCCCGGCGCCCACGGATCACGACGAGGCTCGCCGCCCTGCTGGCCCAGGCGGGGATGCACTCCGTCCCGCCCGCCGCACTCCTGGTGATGGCCGGGCTCGCGGCCGCCGCGTCCGCCGCGCTGGTCTTCGCGCTCGTCCCCGTGGTTGCCATCGCCGTCGTCGCCGGTCTCGCCGGACTCGCGGCCCCCCTTCTCGTTGTGGTCTGGCGCGCCAGGGGCCGGCGGCTGGCGGCGAGAATGCTCTGGCCGTACGCGGTGGACCACCTCGTGTCCGCCGTGCGGTCGGGTCTCGCCCTCCCGGACAGCGTGGTCACGCTCGCCCAGGCCGGCCCGGCACCCGCGCGCGAGGCCTTCGCGGGTTTCGAGCGGGACTATCGCGCGACCGGCAATTTCGGCCTCGCCGTGGACCGTCTCAAGGAGCGTCTCGCCGATCCGATCGCCGATCGCATCCTCGAGACCCTGCGGATGTCGCGGGAGGTGGGAGGCAGCGAGCTGACGACGGTGCTCCGCAACCTGGCCTCCTACCTCCGACAGGAGGCGGCGATCCGGGCGGAGGTCGAGGCGAGGCAGTCCTGGGTGACGAATGCGGCGAAACTGGGTGTCGCCGCGCCCTGGATCATTCTCGTGCTCCTCGCGTCGCGGCCGGAGGCCGCGGCCGCCTACAACAGCCCCGGTGGGGTGACCGTCATCGTCGGCGGCCTGTTCGTCACGGTGATCGCCTACCGCCTCATGCTCGCCATCGGACGCATCCCCGGGGAGCGCCGATGGTTCGGCTAGACGCCCTGTCGGGATGGGGAGTGCTCTGCGGCCTCGGGATCGGCCTCGGGCTGTGGTCGCTGGTCGGCCTGGTCCCGCGGCTGAGCCGGCCGAGGCTGGCGAATCGGGTGGCGCCATACCTGGTGGACGTGTCCGCCGGTGCGAGGGAACTGCTCGCCCGCCGCAGCATCGAGCCCATTCCCGTCGTCGGCTCGCTGTTCGCACCGCTCCTCGACCGACTGCGTGCGGTGCTCGGTCGCGCCCTCGGCGGAACGACGATCGTCGAACTGCGTCTGCGACAGTCGGCGAGCCGGCTCGGTCCGGAGGCCTTCCGATCTCAGCAGCTGGTCTGGGGGATGGGCGGAGCGGCTCTGGGGATCGTGGCCGCCGTCGCGGTCTCGCGGTTGCAGCAGGTTCCCTTTCTCATCCTCGTCGCGATCGTGGTGATCTTCGCCTGCTGCGGGGTCGTGGCGCGCGATCGGCTGCTCGTCCGTTCGGCGCGGTCGAGGGTGGTCCGCATCTCGGCGGAGTTGCCGACCGTGCTCGAGTTCCTGACGCTGAGTCTCTCCGCCGGCGAGGGGGTGCTCGACGCGATCCGCCGGGTGTCCCGGGTGAGCCACGGCGAACTCGCCAAGGAGTTCGCCGGGGTCGTGACCTCGGTGAGCCTCGGGCTGCCGCTGGCTGACTCCCTGACGACGCTGGCGACGAGCCTGCAGCTGGCCCCGCTCACGCGCTGCGTCGATCAGATCGTGGGGGCGCTGGAGCGGGGCACCCCGCTCGCCGAGGTGCTCCGCGCCCAGGCGCAGGACGCGAGAGACGACGCCAAGACCCGGCTGCTCGAGACGGCGGGCAAAAAGGAGGTGGGGATGCTCATCCCGCTCGTCTTCCTCATCCTGCCGGTGACCGTCGTGTTCGCCATCTACCCGGGAATCGTCGTACTGCAGTTCGGGCTGTGACGCCCCGATCGGAAAGGACAACAACCATGACCAGATTCCGCAGGGCTCTTCTGCTGAGCCGGGACGACCGGGGCGACGTCCCCGGCTGGGTGCTCATCACTTTAATGACGGCAGGGTTGGTGGTCATCATCTGGGGTCTCGCGGGTCCCGCACTCAGCAACGTCTTCCAGCAGGCCATCGACCGGGTCACCGGATTCTGATCCTCGTGAGCAGGTTCGCGCGGATGCGCCGCGACGACGGCTCGGCTCCCGCCGAGTTCGTCATGGTCGGTGCCCTGCTGACGGTTCTCACCCTCTCGGTGATCCAGCTGGGGCTCGCGCTGCACATCCGGAACACCGTGCTCGACGCCGCGGCGGAGGGCGCGCGCTTCGCGGCGCTGGCCGACAACGGCCTCGGCGACGGGGTGGGCCGGACACGCGACCTCATCCGGGTCGCCCTCGGCCCCGGTTATGCGAGGGACGTAACGGCTGCCTATGGAACGTATCTCGGACATCCGTCGGCCGCCGTCACCGTGCGTGCGCCGCTTCCGCTCATCGGCCTGGTCGGCATCGACGGTGGTTTGGAGGTGTCCGGCCATGCGGCGGTGGAGAACCTGGACGACTGACGAGACCGGGACGGCCTCCCTCGAGTTCGTCACGGCGGGGTTCGTCCTGCTGTTGCCGATGGTGTACCTCGTGCTGACGATGGCGGCGCTGCAGGCCGGCGCCTTCGCGGTCGAGGGGGCCGCGCGGCAGGCGGCACGGGTGTTCGTGCAGGCGACCGCGGCGCCCGAGGCCGAGGCGAGGGCGAACCGCGCGGTCGCCTTCGCCCTGGCCGACTACGGACTCGACGGGGACGCGGCGACGGTCTCGGTGGTCTGCGCCCCGCGACCGGACGACTGCCTGCACCGGCTCGGTACCGTCACGGTGACCGTCGGTCTGTCCGTGCCGCTGCCGCTCGTTCCGCCGGTCCTGAGACTGAGCGTTCCGCTCAGCGTGCCGCTCGAGGCATCGGCAACGGAGCGCGTCTCGCGATTCTGGGGCGCCGGATGAGACGGCTCCGCGACGACGACGGCTCGATCCTGCCGCTGACCATCTTCTACGGGGTGCTCTCGCTGGTGCTCATCCTGCTGGTCGTCGCTGCCAGCTCGCTCTATCTCGAACGCAAGAGGCTGTTCACCCTTGCGGACGGTGCGGCGCTCGCCGGCGCCGAGGCCTTCGACCTCGCGGACGTCCGCCCGACGGCGGCCGGCCTCCGCCCCGAGCTGACCTCGGCGGAGGTCGCGGAGACGGTCCGCGGCTACCTGACAGTCGCCCCGACCGACGAGTTCGAGTCGCTCGCCCTCGATCGCGCCGAGACCGTGGACGGGCGGAGCGCGACCGTCCAGCTCTCCTCCTACTGGCGGCCGCCGGTGCTCTCACTGCTCGTCCCGCACGGGTTCCGCATCGAGGTGACCGCGCTCGCCCGCTCGGTGTTCTCCTGAGCGATGGACAGGTCCGGCGGCGGTAACGTGATTCCCATGGCTGCGGTGACGGATCGGGACGTCTGGGACGTGGTCGTGGTGGGGGCGGGTCCCGCCGGCTCGTCCGCGGCCCGCGTGGCGGCCGAGCGTGGCGCATCCGTGCTGCTCATCGACCGGGCGCGCTTCCCCCGGTACAAGACCTGTGGCGGAGGCCTGATCGGCATCTCGATCGAGCACGTGCCGGCATCCGTGCTCGAGGTCGTCGAACAGGAGGTCGTCACGGCGACCTTCTCGCTCCGCGGCAGGCTCCCGTCGACCCATCGCTCCGCGGCACCTTTCCTCTCTCTCGTCCGCCGGCAGTCCTTCGACGACGCGCTCGCCGCGGCCGCCGTCGCCGCCGGGGCCGCGTTCGTCGACGGAGTGAAGGTCACGTCGATCGCCGAGGACGACCTGGTGCGGCTCGAGACGAGCGAGGGCATCATCAGCGCCAGGACAGTCGTCGGTGCGGACGGCACCAGCGGGCGCTGCGGCCGATACGTCGGCATCATCCCCGGTGGGGTCGACCTGGCGCTCGAGACCGAGATCCTCCGTCCGGCGGACTCCGCGGCCTACGACGGCACGCTGCTGTTCGACTGGGGCGGGGCCGCGGGCAGCTACGGCTGGATGTTCCCCAAGCGGGAGGTGCTCACCGTCGGCGTGATCCAGGCCAGGGGCGAGCCGGAGGCGACTCGAGAGTACCTGCAGACCTGGATCGCTCGGCTGGGGCTGGCAGGCGTCGCCGTCGAGCGGTCGTCGGGACACCTCACCCAGTGGCGTACGGCGGGCTCACCGCTGCGTCGCGGTTCCGTGGTCGTGGCCGGGGATGCCGCGGGGCTGCTCGAGCCGTGGACCAGGGAGGGCATCTCCTTCGCCCTGCGCTCCGGCACCTGGGCGGGGGAGGCCGCCGCCCTCGCGGCGCTCGGCCAGTCGGATGCCCTCGACGGCTACCTGCGCCGGGTGGAATCGGAGCTGGCCCCGGAGATCGTCGCGGGGGAGCGGATGCTGCGCCTCTTCGAACATCACCCCGGCATCGTGCACGCGGTGCTCGGCTACTCGGGAATCGGCTCGCGTCTGTTCATGGATGTCTGCCGCGGCACCACCACCCTGGCGGGGGTGCTCCGGCATCGTGTGGTGCGCGGCGCCCTGCGCGTGGTCGGACACTGATCGGCGGCGTCCGCCACGGCCGTCGTTAACCTCCTCGTTGACCGGGGATGCTAGGGTCGCGCCGACCGGCGGGTGGGCGGGTCGCGGACGGAGGGAGCACGAATGGTGGTGCTGTCCCGAGCCCGGCCGCGATCGCTCGCGCCGACCCGGGAGTTCCGTGCCGACATCCAGGGACTGCGCGCGGTGGCGGTCGCCGCCGTCGTCCTGAATCACGCGCGGGTGCCGGGCGTCGGCGGCGGGTACGTCGGAGTCGACGTGTTCTTCGTGATCTCCGGCTTCCTGATCACGGGGCACCTGATCGAGGCGATGAGCCGGAACGGATTCAGCTTCGCCCGGTTCTATGCCCGGCGCGCTCGGCGCATCCTGCCGGCATCGTTCACCGTCCTGGGGCTCACGATCGCCGGGGTGATGCTGTGGGTCCCGCCGGCGCTCAGGCCCCAGTCCCTGTGGGATGCGGTCGCGGTCGCCGCCTACTTCCCCAATTACGTGCTGGCGTTCCGGGGAACGGACTACCTCGCCGATACGACCCCCTCCGTGTTCCAGCACTACTGGTCGCTCGGCGTCGAGGAGCAGTTCTATCTGCTGTGGCCCGTTCTGCTCGTGGCCGTCTGGTTCGTCCTGCGAAAGCTGCGTGAGGATCGGAGCCGCACGAGGCTTCTCGCGGCCGTGCTCGGTCTTGTCGTCGTCCTATCGCTCCTGGCCGAGCTCTCCGAGACCGAGCGCTCGCAGCCGTGGGCCTTCTTCTCGGTCTGGACTCGGGCATGGGAGTTCGGCCTCGGCGGCCTCGTTGCCGTGGGCGTGCCGATGATCCGCCGCCTCCTGCCCGCGGCGCTGGGCGCGGTGCTCGCCTGGGCGGGGTTGGCCGGGATCGTGGCGGCGTGCATTGGTTTCACGGCCGACACCCCGTTCCCCGGCTGGGTGGCGGTGGTGCCGGCCGTCGCGACCGCCCTCGTCATCGGCGGAGGCGTGCGCGAGGCGGCCGGCGGGCCCGCGATGCTTCTCCGGCTCCGTCCGTTCCAGTTCCTCGGGCTCATCTCCTACTCGCTCTATCTCGTCCACTGGCCGATCCTGCAGCTGGTCCAGGCCGGAGTCGGCTACGAGCACCCCCTGGCGCTGTGGGCCACGGAGGCCCTCACCGCGGCATCCGTTCCCGTGGCGTGGCTGCTGTACCGGCTCGTCGAGCACCCGGTGCGTCGGTCTCGATGGCTCGGGACCGCACTGCCCTGGAGGAGCCTCGCCGGCGCAGGCATCGTGAGCGGTGCCCTGGTGGTCGCCGCCGTCCTCGGGCTCGTCGTGGTCCAGTCGACTCCCATGGATGTCGGCCGTACCGTCGCGCAGGTCGCGCCGCAGTCGCCGCCGCTCGTGACCTCATTCGTGCCGTCCGATCTGATGCCCCCGCTGAAGGATGCCGCGGACGACAACCCGGCGATCTTCAACGACGGTTGCGAGCTGGGCTTCGCCGCGTCGGTTCCGCACCCCTGCACTTTCGGCCAGGCGGGTGCGCCGCGGATCATGCTGTTCGGCGACTCCCAGGCCGCCCAGTGGGCACCCGGTCTCCGGGCGATGGCCGAGCAGGAGGGCTACCAGCTCGTCACGCACACCAAGAGCGGATGCGCCTCGACGCTCGTCGCCCACAGCCGGGACGGCGTCGCGTATCTCGCCTGCGACCAGTGGCGTCAGAACGTGTTGAATCAGCTCGCCGCCGACCCGCCCGCGCTGGTGATCCTCGCCAACTACAGCAAGGAGGAGCTGCCATCGGGGACGAGCCCCTCCAGGCAGTGGCGTACCGGAATCGACGCGACGATCGCGGCCCTGCCCAAGACTTCGAAGGTCGCCCTGTTCATGGGCACCCCGGACGTCGGCGCGAACCCCGTCGGGTGCCTGTCGGCGCATCTGGACGACACGGCGGCCTGCGCAAAGCCGACGGCGTCCGCGCTGGCCGGCCCCGGTCAGAAGCCCATCGCCGCCACCCCCGTCGACGGACGAATCCATGTGGTCGACATGACCGACTACCTCTGCACGACCACGTGCCCGTCGGTCATCGGCGGATACATGGTCTACCGCGACTCGCACCACCTGACCGCGACGTTTTCCCGAGCTCTTGCCCCGGCACTGCGGGTCAAGCTCGCTCCCGTGCTTCCGAAGGTCAGCGCGACGTCCGCCTCAGGGCATTAGGCGCGGCGCTCAGGCCGTACCTGCCACCGACTTGGGCCGGTGCGGCGCGTAGCGGGGGACGTAGCGCAGCAGCACGCCCGCACCGATGAGGCCCACGACTCCGAGCACCCCGCTGGCGAACGACACTGAGATCACCGCCGTGAGCCCGGACAGGGCGAGCGGTGCCGCGGCGCTGCCCGCATCCCCGGTGAATCGCCACGCACCGAGGAAGGGTGCAGGGTTGCGCGGATCGGCCAGATCCGCCCCGAGCGTCATGAGGATGCCGCTGCCGATGCCGTTCGCGACCGACATGAACATCGCCGCCGCGATGAACCAGATGACGGCGCCCCTGACGTCGTGGGTGAAGGCGAGGGCGAGGTGGCCGAGCCCCAGCCCGATCATGGACGGGACCGCGCTCCAGAGCCGGCCGAAACGATCCATGATCTGACCGCTCGCGTAGAACAGGCCGAAGTCGATGGCGCCCGCGATGCCGATGATGAGCGCCGTCTGCGCGTCCGGGATGTGCAGGCTCACCGCCCAGAGCGGGAGGATCACCTGACGGCTGGAGCGCAGCGCGCCGACGAGCGCGGCGCCCATCCCCAGCCTGGCGAGCACCGCCCGGTTGTTCCAGATGGTGCGGAAGAGCCCGGTGGCCTCGTCCTCGACGAACCGCTCGCCCTCCTTGAGGGCCGCGGGCGCCCGGTTGGCCACGAGCACCTCCGTCGGGTCCTTGAGCACGATGAGCAGGACGGCGGCGCCCAGGCATCCGATGATCTGCACCCAGAACACCGACTGGGTGCTCCCGGTCAGGTGGATGACGGCGGCGGCGATGAACGGCCCGACGAAGTATCCGAGCCGGAAGGTGCCGCCGAGGGTGGAGAGCGCGCGGGCCCGGTACTGCCTGGGCACGAAGCTGGTCATGAAGGCGTGCCTGGCGAGCGCGAAGACCGCGGTCGCGAGGCCGACGAGGAGGATGCCGGCGCCGAGCACCAGCGGGTTCGGCGCGACGATCGCCATGGCCAGGCCGATCACGGCGATGAACGCGGCGTAGATCATCGCGGTGCGCTCGCCGATGCGGGCGACGATCCACCCGCTCGGGATGTCCCCGAACAGCTCGCCGAGCATGATCATCGAGGCGATGAGGCCGGAGATGGCCAGCGACGCCCCGAGGTTGTCGGCGGCGACGGGGATGATCGGGATGATCGCGCCCTCGCCGATTGAGAAGAGGAGGGTCGGCAGCAGCGCGGGTAGAGCTATCGAACGAAAGCTGAAGCTGGGTTCGCCGAGTGACATCCCTTCGATGCTAGCCGAGGAACCCGGGAGATCCGGCAACCCCGGTAGTCTGGGAGGCGATATGGACGACCTCGATTTCTCGGAACAGATAGCCGCCCTGCGCGCCACCTTCGCGGACATCCGTGCCGTCGTCGGCGTCGACAAGCTCACGGCGGAGATCGCCGACCTGAGCGAGCAGGCCGGGGTGCCTGACCTCTGGGACGACACCGAGAAGGCGCAGCGGGTGACCTCGGCGCTCAGCCACAAGCAGGCGGACCTCGCGAAGATCGTCAGCATCCAGTCCCGGCTCGACGACCTCGAGATCATGGTCGAGCTCGCGAACGAGGAATCCGACGCGACCGCCGCCGCCGAGGCGCGCACCGAGCTTGCGAGCATCCAGAAGCTGCTCGGTGAGCTCGAGGTGCAGACCCTGCTGAACGGGGAGTTCGACTCGCGCGCCGCCGTCATCACGATCCGCGCGGGCGCCGGGGGAGTGGATGCCTCGGACTTCGCCGAGATGCTGATGCGGATGTACCTGCGCTGGGCGGAGCAGCACAACTACTCGACGACCGTGCTCGACACGAGCTATGCGGAGGAGGCGGGCATCAAGTCGACGACGATCGAGGTGGATGCGCCGTACGCCTTCGGCACCCTGAGCGTTGAGGCGGGCACCCACCGGCTCGTGCGCATGAGCCCCTTCAACTCGGCGGGCAAGCGCCAGACCAGCTTCGCCGCGGTCGAGGTCATCCCGCTCATCGAGCAGACGGACGTCATCGAGGTGCCGGAGAGC
The DNA here is from genome assembly GCF_036404185.1 of Lacisediminihabitans sp. GTDB lineage: Bacteria > Actinomycetota > Actinomycetes > Actinomycetales > Microbacteriaceae > Lacisediminihabitans. The sequence goes on from NZ_DASWPB010000207.1 coordinate 10,988, forward strand.
GACATCCGCGTTGACGTCTTCCGTTCCAGCGGTCCGGGCGGCCAGTCGGTCAACACCACTGACTCCGCGGTGCGCATCACTCACATCCCGACCGGCACCGTCGTCTCCATGCAGAACGAGAAGAGCCAGATCCAGAACCGTGCCGCCGCCATGCGCGTGCTGCAGTCGCGGCTGCTGCTGCTCGAGCGCGAGCGCGAGGCCGCCCAGAAGAAGGAGCTCGCCGGCGTCATCACCGCGAGCTGGGGCGACCAGATGCGCAGCTACGTGCTCGCGCCCTATCAGATGGTCAAGGACCTCCGCACCGATTACGAGGTCAACAACCCCTCCGCGGTGTTCGACGGCGACCTCGACGGATTCATCAGCGCGGGCATCAAATGGCGCAAGCGCGACAGGACGGATGCCTGACCCCGACCGGCGATTCCTTCGCAAAGTTAACGGTTTCTGAGAGTGTGGACCTTCGGCCTGTCGTTCTGGGCAGGAGGCGGAGGTCAACCTAGAGTCGAACAGTCATGATTCGGTTTGATCAGGTAACCAAGCTCTACAAGGGCAACGCTCGGCCTGCGCTCAATGCGGTGACGCTTGAGATCCTCCGGGGGGAGTTTGTCTTTCTGGTGGGCGCCTCGGGGAGCGGCAAGTCGAGCTTCCTGCGCCTCGTGCTCAAGGAGGAGAACCCCAGCAAGGGGCAGATCCACGTGCTCGGCCAGAATCTCGGCAGCCTCAGCAGCCGCAAGGTGCCCTTCTTCCGGCGCAACCTCGGCGTCGTCTTCCAGGACTTCCGTCTCCTCCCGCAGAAGAACGTCTTCGACAACGTCGCCTTCACCCTGCAGGTGATCGGCAAGTCCAAGGGGTTCATCCAGGAGGCCGTGCCCGACGTGCTCAAGATGGTCGGCCTCGCGGGCAAGACCAACCGGCTGCCGCACGAGCTCTCCGGCGGCGAGCAGCAGCGCGTGGCCATCGCCCGCGCCATCGTCAACAAGCCGGCCATCCTGCTCGCCGACGAGCCGACCGGAAACCTCGACCCATCCACCAGCGCCGGCATCATGACCCTGCTCGAGCGCATCAGCCAGAGCGGCACCACCGTGATCATGGCGACCCACGATGCGGGAATCGTCGACCAGATGAAGCGCCGGGTCATCGAGCTGGTCGGCGGCCAGGTGGTGCGCGACGAGCGCCACGGCGGATATCAGACCCAGGCCGTCCCCGTGCAGCATGTCGCCTCGGCGCCGATCTCCCGCCAGAACCTCGGGTTCGCCGGCCAATCGGAGGGCCAGACCCGATGAGATTCGGACTGATCATGTCCGAGGTCGGCAACGGCCTGCGGCGCAACGTCTCCATGGTGATCTCCGTCGTGCTCGTCACCTTCATCTCGCTCACCTTCGTCGGGGCCGCAATCCTCCTGCAGTTCCAGATCGGGCAGATGAAGGGGTACTGGTACGACCGCGCGCAGGTCGCCATCTACATGTGCACCGACCTCTCGACGGACGGCAACTGTGACCTGGTGGAGGCCACCAAGGCCCAGAAGGATGCTGTCGAGGCCCAGCTCAAATCGCCGGCGCTCGCCGGACTGATCAAGAGCGTCACCTTCCAGAACCACAACCAGGTCTACAAGCAGTACAAGGCCCAGTTCGGCGACACGACCGGCTCCGACTTCGTCACGCCGGAGTTCCTGCCGGAGACCTTCTGGCTCAACCTGAAGAACCCGGATCAGTCCGACGTGATCGCGGAGAGCGTCTCGACGCTCGCCGGTGTCGAGCAGGTCAAGGACCAGCGCAAGTATCTGGACCCGATCTTCTCCGCGCTCAACGCGGCGAGTTTCACCGCCGTCGGGGTCGCCGTGCTCATGCTCGTCGCGGCGGTGCTGCTCATCGCGACGACCATCCGGCTCTCCGCCTTCTCGAGGAGACGGGAGCTCGGCATCATGCGGTTGGTGGGCGCCTCCAACCGGTTCATCCAGACGCCGTTTGTGCTCGAAGGGGTGATCTCTGCCCTCATCGGGTCCGTGCTGGCCAGCGCGGCGGTGGTGGCGATCGTCAAATTCTTCGTCCAGGGCTACCTGGGAGCCCAGGCGCAGGATACTCCGTTCATCGGGATGACGGATGCGCTCATCGTCGTCCCGATCCTGCTGGTCGTCGGCGCGGCGTTGGCCGCGGCATCCGCCAGTTTCGCCATCAGCAGATATCTGAAGGTCTAGCTCCGCTGGTGCCCGCCCGCCGGCCCGGGCTAAACTGATGGGCTCGCCGCGGCAGACGCGGTCGGATCAAACAGGAGTGCATCGTGCCCAGGGAACGTGGTCAGAAGGTTGTGGCCACCAATCGCAAAGCCCGTCACGACTACACCATCGAAGACACCTATGAGGCCGGGCTGGTCCTCACCGGGACCGAGGTGAAGTCGTTGCGGGCCGGTCGTGCATCCCTGGTGGACGGTTACGCCTACGTCGAGTTCGGCGAGGCGTGGCTGGATGCGGTGCACATCCCCGAGTACAACGAGGGCACCTGGAACAACCATCCCCCTCGCCGCAAGCGCAAGCTGCTGCTGCACAAGGCCCAGATCCTCAAGATCCATAACAAGACCAAGGAGGGCGGTTACACGATCGTCCCCCTCTCCATCTACTTCAGCGATGGCAGGGCGAAGGTCGAGATCGCGGTGGCCAAGGGCAAGCGCGAGTACGACAAGCGTCAGGCCCTTCGGGAACGTCAGGACAATCGCGAGGCCGCCCGCGCCATGTCGGCCCGTCGCCACCTCGGCGACTGACCGGCTGGCGTGACGCGCTCATCCGGCGTAAACTAGAGGGCTGCCTCCGGGAGGGGGCGGCATTTGACAACTCAATAGCGCGCGATAGCGACTCACCCCGTCGATCGGGGTGCGCATGGGGATGATCGGTTTCGACACTGCCTGCGCAAATGTGAGAAGCGGGTCGAGGATGCAGGGTTATCTCGTAAACGATCTCTGCAAACTATAAGTGCCAATTCACATAGCACTGTCTCTGCCAAGGCAGACTTCGCCCTCGCGGCGTAAGTTCTTCCTCAGCAACTTATAGAGACCGTCAGTCCGGGAATGCTCTCTACCCGGGTTCTGGCGTTATCCAGAGAGATTGCTGCTGTGACGTGTTCTTCGAACACACGCCTTAGGGCACAGCGGGACTTTAACTAAGGCTGGGCTTGTCGGATTGGATGCCAGTGGCAAATTCCGGAGCCGAGCAGAACGCTTTCACTGGCTACACCCGTAGAAGGCACATGACCACAGCAGTGGACGGGGGTTCAATTCCCCCCATCTCCACCACCGGCCGCTATCGCGCGTTGTTGAGCTCGTCACAGCGCCAGCAGCGCGGCAAGAGCCTCATAGTCCGCCTCTGGGTCGTCCCCCTCGCCGTGCAGGAGCTGTATCGCGACGTGATCCGCGCCCGCCTCGAGGTGATCGTGCAGCCGCTCGGCGATCCGGCGTCCGTCGCCGTAGACCACGAGCTCGTCGATGAGCCGGTCGCTGCCGTCCGGTCTGAGGTCTTCCTCGGTGAAGCCGAGGCGCTCGAGATTGTGGCGGTAGTTGACGAGCCCCAAGTACGGTCGAGCGATGGTCGGGCGACCGATCGCCCTGGCCTCTTCGGGATCGGCGCGAAGGACGACCCGTTGCTCCGGCGCGAGCAGCGGCAGCGGGCCGAGAATGTCCCTCGCGGTCTTCGTGTGCCGCGGTGTGACCAGGTACGGGTGCGCCCCCGCGGTGCGCTCTCGCGCGAGCGCGAGCATCCGCGGTCCGAGGGCCGCCAGCACCATGTCGTGACCCGGCACGCCGGCCCGATCGAGCTCGTCGAGGTAGCGGACGGTCGCCGTGACCGGTTTCGTGGCGGGAGGACCGGAACTCTCCGGATGCCCGGCGCCGATGCCCAGCAGCAGGCGATGCGGGTGTCGCTCGGCGACGCGGTGATACGACGCGGCGAGCCTCACCGGGTCGGTGTTCCAGATGTTGACGATGCCCGTGGCGACGGTGATCGTCGAGGTGGCGTCGAGAAGCCGTTCCACGTGCATCAGATCGTCGGAGGGGGATCCGCCGATCCACAGGGCGCCGTATCCGAGCTCCTCGATGCGGCCGGCCATGGCCGGCGAGACATCGTTCCCCCTCGCCCAGATGCCGAAGGTTCCGACCGGTGGGTGCTGCGCGTTCGTGTCGTTTGAGGTCATGGTCTCCATTTTCGACCCACGGGAACGACCGCATGCCGGGTGCGGTAACATTTCCAGTTCACAGCTGAGCGACCATACCGGCAGGGACCCCGATGACACCGAAGACGACAACGGTGAGGGACCTGAGGAGAGGCAACCGTTCTCGTGCCCTGTGGCAGTTGCACCTCCGCGGGCCGCTGTCGCGACAGGAGGTCGGATCGGCGATCGGCGTCAGCATGGCGACCGTCAGCAACCTGGTGGCCGAGCTGATCCAGCTGGGTGCCGTCGTCGAGGGCGGTGTCGAGGACAGCACGGGCGGCCGTCCACGCGGGCTGCTCCGGATCAATGCGGAGTACGGCTACGTGATCGGCGTCGACATCGGCGAGACCGCCTTCCTCGTTGAGCTCTTCGACTTCGGGATGGAGGTCCGCGCCTCCCATCGGTCGTCGACGGAGCTGATCCGCCTGGATCCTGAGGACGCGATCGGACACGTGCTCGCGGGGATCGACGCCGTCATCGCCGAATCGGGGGTCGACAGGGAACGGATCCTCGGCGTCGGCGTCGGCGTCCCCGGGCTGGTCGAGCAGGGCGCGGACGCCGTCGTCCATGGGCAGAGCGTCGGATGGGACGCCGTGCCATTCGAGCGGCTGATGCGGGCCCGCACCGACCTGCCCGTGCTGCTCGACAACGGGGCCAAGACCCTCGGTCAGGCAGAGAGGTGGTTCGGGGCGGCTCGCGACTGCCTCAACGTCGTCGTCGTCCTCCTGGGCATCGGTGTCGGGGCGAGCATCGTCACCGATGACGCTCCCTATCGCGGTGCGACGGGCAGCGCGAGCGAATGGGGACATACGACCGTCGTCGTCGGAGGACGGACCTGCCGCTGCGGCGCATCCGGATGTCTGGAGGCCTATATCGGGGCGGCCTCCATCGTGGACAGGTACGACGAGCTCAGGGGGGCGCCCGGCGACAGCGATCCCCGAGCGCTGGAACGACGGATCGCGGAGATCTTCTCGTCGGAGACCACCGATCTCGCCGCCGGCCGGGTCGTCGAGGAGACGATCGCCTATCTCGGCGCCGGCCTCTCGACGCTGATCAACCTCCTCAACCCCGAGCGCATCGTGGTGGGGGGATGGCTCGGACACGCGCTCGGGGACGGCCGGATGCCGCGGATCCGGGAGTCGGCGTCCCGTGCCGCCCTGCATTTCGCCTTCGGGCACGTGGACATCGTGCCGGCGCAGTTGGGCTCCGACGCCGTCGCCCTCGGGGCGGCCACTCTGCCGATCGCCCTGGCGCTGAACGCGGGAGCCGCGAGGCCCTCGGCGCGGCGCTGATCGCGCTCCGACCCGGTTGTCTGCCCCGAAATGGGGGCAGACAAAACGGTATAAAAACCCTTGTCTCCTCACTTTCTCCACGTTATGTTCAAAGTCGTGTAGCAAGCCGTCATCGTCGACGGGGTAGCTCGTGGGCCTCGTGGGGATCGTCGGCACGCTGAACGTGTGTGTTCATTTCCAACTCCCAAAGACGGGCAGGCCGATGAAACAGTTATCTCTCTCACAGGGCGGGCGAAACACCCTCCCCTTCCGCAGGAGGGGCAGGGTCTTGTCGGCCATGCTCCTCGCAACGGCCATGGCGGCCTCCCTGGTCGGCCTGTTGGCGCCGGCTGGCGCGGCACACGCCGACGGGACACTGCTCTCCCAGGGCAAGACCGCGACGGCGTCCTCGACGGAGAACGGCGGGACGGCGGCAGCGCTCGCGGTCGACGGGAACGCTGGCACCCGCTGGTCGAGTGCCGCGAGCGACCCGCAGTGGCTGCAGGTCGACCTCGGCGCCTCCGCCACCATCAGTCAGGTGACCCTCAACTGGGAGGCGGCGTACGGGAAGTCCTTCCAGATCCAGACCTCTCCGGACGGCACGACCTGGACGCCCATCTACACCACGACGACAGGGACGGGCGGCACCCAGAACCTGACGGTCTCGGGAACCGGACGGTACGTGCGGATGTACGGCACGGTTCGTGGCACGCAGTACGGCTACTCGCTCTGGGAGTTCCAGGTCTACGGGAGCGCGACGACGGGCGGCACCGGAGGGTGTTCCACCACCAATGCGGCCCAGGGCAAGGCCGCGACGGCCTCCTCGACGGAGAACGCCGGAACGCCGGCGGCCAGCGCGGTCGACGGGAACGCGGGCACCCGCTGGTCGAGTGCCGCGAGCGATCCGCAGTGGCTGCAGGTCGACCTCGGCAGCTCGCAGACGATCTGCGGTGTCACCCTCACCTGGGAGGCGGCGTACGGGAAGTCCTTCCAGATCCAGACCTCTCCGGACGGCACGAACTGGACGCCCATCTACACGACGACCACCGGCACCGGCGGGGTGCAGAACCTCACGGTCTCCGGCACGGGTCGGTACGTGCGGATGTACGGCACGGTTCGCGGGACCGGCTACGGCTACTCGCTCTGGGAGTTCGGCGTCTTCACCTCGGGCTCCGGCGGTGGTTCGACCGGTCCGACGATCCCGACCTCGGACACCCCGGACTTCGGGCCGAACGTTGCGATCTTCGACCCGTCGATGTCGGCCGCGACCATCCAGGCGAAGCTCGACGAGGTCTTCACCGCGCAGAAGCTCAACCAGTTCGGCACCCGCAGGGACGCCCTGCTGTTCAAGCCCGGCACCTACAGCGCGGAAGCCAACATCGGCTACTACACGTCGATCGCCGGACTCGGTCAGAATCCGGACGACGTCACCATCAACGGTGACGTGACCGTCGACGCCTTCGACGGCACTGGAAACGCGACGCAGAACTTCTGGCGCTCCGCCGAGAACCTCGCGATCAACCCCTCCGCAGGGACCGACCGCTGGGCGGTCGCCCAGGCGGCGCCGTTCCGGCGCATCGACGTGCACGGCGGGCTCAACCTCTTCCCGGCCAGCTACGGCTGGGCGAGCGGAGGATACATCGCCGACACCAAGGTGACCGGACAGGTCGCATCCGCGTCCCAGCAGCAGTTCTATTCGCGGGACAGCAGCTTCGGCAGCTGGAACGGCTCGAACTGGAACATGGTGTTCTCCGGCGTCTCCGGGGCACCGGCCCAGAGCTTCCCGAGCCCGGCGATCACGACCCTGGCCACCACTCCGGTGTCGCGGGACAAGCCGTACCTCTACATCGACGCGAGCGGCAAGTACCGGGTGTTCGAGCCCTCGCTGCGGACGAACGCCTCCGGGGTGAGTTGGGCGAACGGGTCCACGCCGGGAACCTCCGTTCCGATGAGCACGTTCTACGTGGCCAAGCCGGGCGATTCGACCGCGACCCTCAACGCCGCCCTCGATCAGGGGTACAACCTGTTCCTCACCCCCGGTGTCTATCACCTCAGCGAGACCCTCCGGGTCACCCACGCGAACACGGTTGTGCTCGGAATCGGGTTCCCGACGCTCATCCCGGACAACGGGGTGAACGCGATGACGGTGTCGGACGTCGACGGGGTGCGGCTCGCCGGCATGCTCTTCGACGCGGGCACGGTCAACTCGCCCGTGTTGCTCACGGTCGGCGCGACCGGTTCCACCGCGAGCCACGCGAGCAACCCGACGACGATCCAGGATGTCTTCTTCCGCATCGGCGGTGCCGGTGCCGGGAGTGCGACCGACAGCCTGGTGGTCAACAGCAATGACACCGTCATCGACCACATCTGGGCCTGGCGTGCGGACCACGGCGCCGGCGTCGGCTGGACCACCAATCCGGCCGAGACCGGTCTCATCGTCAACGGCAACAATGTCGAGGCGACGGGACTGTTCGTCGAGCATTACCAGAAGTACGAGGTGCTCTGGAACGGCCAGAACGGCAAAACGATCTTCTTCCAGAACGAGATGCCGTACGACGTGCCCGACCAGGCCTCGTGGATGAACGGGACCACCAACGGGTACGCCGCATACAAGGTGGCGGCGAACGTCACCACTCATGAGGCCTGGGGTCTCGGCAGCTACTGCTACTTCAATGTGAACCCTTCCGTCAACGCGACGCGGGGCTTCGAGGTGCCGGACACCCCGGGGGTGAAGCTGCACGACATCCTGACGGTGTCTCTCGGCGGCAACGGGACGATCAGCCACATCGTCAACAACACCGGGCCGGTGGCGGGCGGCACGGCGACCATCCCCGTCGATCTGGTCGCCTACCCGTAGGACCGGCAGGCCGCACACAACCGCCCGGCCGCTCTCCCGTGGGAGCGGCCGGGCGGTCGTGTCTGCCGATCAGCCGAGATGCCGGGCGAGCAGGCTGAGCTCCGCCGCCCCCAGGCGGTCGCTCGCCGTGTTCGCCTGGTGCCAGTACGGGTACGGCAGGGGCTGGGCGCTCACCGCGTCCAGCCGGGCGGTCTCCTCCTCGGTGAGTCTCAGTTCGGCGGCGCCGAGGTTGTCGGTCAGCTGCTCTTCGGTGCGCGCACCCACGATGACCGAGGTGACACCCGGCTTCGAGATCGTATAGGCGAGAGCGACCCGGGCGGCGGGGACACCGCGGGAATCCGCGATCGCCACCACCTCCTCGATGGTGTTGTAGAGCTTGTCCTCATCGTGAATGGGCGGCTCCGTCCACCCCTCGAATCTCCTGCTGCCCTCGGGCGCCGCGGCACCGCGTCGGTACTTGCCCGACAGCAGGCCACCGGCCAGGGGACTCCAGACGAGGATGCCGAGACCCTGGTCGAGGCTGAGGGGGACGAGCTCGTTCTCGGCCTCCCGCGCCTGCAGCGAGTAGTGGATCTGCTGGCTGACGAAGTGCTGGGTTCCGGTGCGGTCCGCGACCCAGAGCGCCTTCATCAGCTGCCAGGCGGTGTAGTTCGACGCCCCGATGTACCGCACCTTGCCGGAGGAGACGAGGTGGTCGAGGGCGTTGAGGGTCTCCTCGAGCGGGGTCTGCCCGTCCCACTCGTGGACCTGGTAGAGGTCGATGTGGTCGGTGCCCAGTCGCCTCAGGCTGTCCTCGGCCGCGCGGATGATGTGGTGTCTGGAGAGGCCGGTGTCGTTGATCCCGTCGCCCATCGGCATCCGCACCTTCGTCGCGATCAGGACGTCGTCCCGGCTCTTTCCCAGCGCCTGGCCGACGATCTCCTCGGAACGACCATCGGAATAGACGTCCGCGGTGTCGATGAGGTTCACGCCCGCGTCCCGCGCGATGCCGATCTGCCGCCTGGCGCCTTCGACATCGATCCTGCCGACGACGCTGGCCCATCCGTCGCCGCCGAAGCCCATCGTTCCCAGGGTGATCGTCGAGACCCGTAGTCCCGATCGTCCCAGCTGTCTGTATTCCACGATTCGATCCAATCCCTTGATCCTCGGTGCCCGCGGCGGGGCGGAAGGCCACCGGGCGTCGGGCCCGATTCGACTTTAGGATCGCCGCCGCCGGGAGTCCAACAGCAGGTATCCCTACCGTTCAGAAGGAGAAGGCATCAATCCGGTGGAGCGGGTCAGCGCTCCAGGAGCCGACGAAGCCGGGCCTTGCCCAGGTTGGAGGTGACGATCCAGCGCATGTCGGGGTCGTCGAAGGTCCGCAGCCATTCGAAGGCGGCCATCCCCAGGCGCGGGTCGGCGGCGGCGGCGACACTCCAGCAGTAGCCGAGCGCCTGACGCAGGTTGCGGACGGCGGCCGCGGAGCGTTGTGCGGTCGGAATCTCAAGGATCGATGTCGACGCCGTCCTGCACGCCGAGATCGCGGCGCTCCGGGTCTCCGGATCGGCCAGCAGGCGCGGTTCGCAGATGGCGGCGATGGCGGCACGGCGGACGTACGGGTCGTCGTCCACCACCCAGTCGCCGACGATGGCTCTCAGCCGCGTCCGGTCGTGGTCGCCGAGGATCTGCAGCGCCCGCGCAGCACCCTCCCGAACGCGCCACGATTCGTCCGCCGCCCGTATTCGGGCGAGCTCGGGCAGCGACGTGTCATCCGGGTCGTCGACGAGGAGGCGTCCGATCGCCTCCGTGTCGCAGAATCGCAGGTATTCCTCGTCGAGCGCGGCGAAGCCGAGGATCGTCGCGCGATCGGCTACGGAGGAGAAGGCGTCAGCGAGCTCCAGATTGGCCCTGGGACCGGGCAGCCCGGACCGGGCGATCAGGTAGTCCTTCAGCTCCGTAGCCGGAACGGACCGCAGTTCTTCCGCGAGTCGATCCTTCATCGCGGGCGGCACGTTCGGGCGGGTGTTTAGGCGAAGATGCGGAAGCTGGTGAGCTTGTACAGCGGCGTGAGCAGCGCGAGCAGCGGAGCCAGGATCCGCAGCAGGTACACGATCACCGTGATGTGGAGGTAACCGGAGAAGGCGAAGAGCGCGACACCGATCAGCCCGAGGACCAGGGATGCGACGAGCCCCGATCGGGTGGCGAGGAACGGTGCCGCGAATCCCACCGCGGCACAGAGGATGCCGACATCGGCGATGAAGCCCCTGGTCGCGAAGTCGGGGGCAAGGTGGGTGAGCGACCACAGGGTGATTGCGATCGCCCAGCCCAGCACGAAGACGGCGCCGGCGATCGGCTTCGAGAGTTCGTTGTTACCAGTTGCCACGTCTGCTCCTCGGTGTGGTGAACGGTCGACCTGACAAGATCCTAGTGCGCGCCCGGCCTGTGCCCCCTCGTCGCGCCGGGTACGGCAGATGACGCGCGCGGCGACGGGTGGCCGCGGCGTTAGGTGATGGGCGCGATCCGATCGTTGCGGAGGTGCTCGTAGACGACGGAGGTGCGCACATCGGCGACCTCGGCCCGCTCCGTGAGCCGGTCGATGACAAACGCGTAGAGGCTCTCGTTGTCGGCGACGGCGACATGGACGAGGAAGTCCTCGGTCCCGGAGGTGACGAACACGCCGAGCGTGTCCGGCAGTGTGCTGACCCAGTCGCGGAAGGACTCGATGTTCCGTCTCGACGGGGGGCGGATGCGGACGGCGATCAGCGCCTGCACCGGCCGGCCGAGACCCGCCAGATCGACGTCGAGAATCGCTCCGCGGATGAGTCCGCGCTCGCGAAGAGCTCTCGTGCGGTCCAGTGCCGTGGTCGGCGAGACGCCGACGGCCGCCGCGACGTCGCGATTGGTGCGCCGTGCATCCGCCTGCAGTTCGCGGAGGATCGCCTTATCAAGTTGGTCGAGAGACGCCATGCTCACTACCTTTCCGAACTTAGTACGGACAGTTTGAGTGCTAACCCTATCTCTCTCTAGTATTGCCCGCATGAAGCGTATGGATGAGGACAACCTGGCAGATGGACCCGATACCGTGCGGATCGGATTCGCGCCGGAGGAGATCCTCACCGGCGAGTCGACGAGGTCCGCCCGCCTCAAGTGGGTCGTGCTGGTCGACGGGTCGCTGCCGCCAGGGCTCCTGGCCAACGCCGTCGCCTGCGTCGCGGCCGCCACCGGAGCGACCATCGAGGGACTCATCGGCCAGGGAGGAGCGGACGCCTCCGGCAGGATCCATCCGGGGCTGCCGTGGGCGGGATGCTCCGTGCTCGTCGCCTCGTCGGAGCAGCTGACCGCTGCGGCCAGGCGGGCCGACGAGGACGAGGGTGTGTTCGTCGTCGACATGCCGGCCAGCGCCCAGACCAACCGGGTCTACGACGGCTATCTCGCGGAGCTCGCCGCCACCGCCGAGGAGTCCCTCGCCATCACCGGGATCAGCATCGTCGGGCCGAGGAAGGCCGTGGACAGGATCGTCAAGCGGCTGTCCCTGCTCTAGCGGACGGGCCCGGTCAGCGCGCGGTCTCAGCGCACGGCGTCGAGCACCGCGTCGTGGAGGAGGCCATTGGTCGCGATCGCGGAACCGTGCCAGGGGCCGGGCTCACCGGCCACCGAGCTGAACCGACCACCCGCCTCCTGGACGATCGGCACGAGGGCGGCCATGTCCCACGGCTTCAGGTCGAATTCTCCGGCGATGTCAACGAGACCCTCCGCGACCATCATGTACGGCCACATGTCTCCGTAGTCGCGGGTGCGCCAGACGCGGCGCGCCAGCGACAGGAACTCCTTGAGCTTGCCCGCCTGCTCCCAGCGGATCAGCCCGCTGCAGCTCATCGAGGCGTCGGCGATGTCCGCCACCCGGGAGACGTGAATACGACGCTCGCTCGTCGTGGTGGGGGAGCCGAGCGATTCGTCGACGAAGGCGCCGAGCCCCGTCGCACCCCACCAACGCTTGCCGAGGGCCGGCGCACTCACCACGCCGACGGCGGGCACCCCGTCGATGGCGAGCGAGATGAGGCTCGCCCAGACCGGCACCCCGCGCACGTAGTTCGCGGTGCCGTCGATGGGATCGACGATCCACTGGCGGTGCGATCCGTCGCTGCCCGCCTCCTCTCCGGCCTCCTCGCCGAGCACCGAGTCGTCGGGGCGGCTGTCGTGCAGGGCGCCGCGGATGGCGGCCTCGACGGCCTTGTCCGCATCCGTCACATGGGTCATGTCCGGCTTCATCGAGACGTCGAGGTCGGCGGCGCGGAAGCGGTCCATGGAGATGACATCGGCCATGTCGGCCAGCTGTCTGGCGAGTTGGAGATCCGACTGGAGGGTGTAAGTGGTCACACCTCAGGCTAGGCCAGCGAGGCCAGCAGCCGTTGGAATGAGTCGAGGCGTTGTTTGCCGTTCTCGCCCAGTTCGCCGGCCGCGACCCCCTCGATGATGGCGCAGTCCGGGGCATCGGGCAGGTGGGTGCAGCCCCTGGGGCAGTCCTCGGCGAGACGGGCGAGATCGGTGAACGATCTGAGGATGTTGTCAGGGTCGACGTGCCCGAGGCCGAACGACCGGACGCCGGGTGTGTCGATGATCCAGCCGTCGCCGATCCGGTAGGAGATCGTCGACGAGGAGGTGTGGCGGCCTCGGCCGGTCACGGTGTTGACCCGGCCGATGGCGCGGTTGGCCTCCGGCACCAGCGCATTGACCAGGGTCGACTTGCCGACGCCCGAGTGCCCGACGGCCACCGTGGTATGGCCGGCCAGCAGCTCCCTGAGGCGCGCCGTCGGCAGGACGGCGCCCCCGTCGGCCCCTGCGCCGCTGGTCACGACCGTCACGTCGAGCCCGGCGAAGTTCGCGAGGAAATCGCTCGGGTCGGCCAGATCGGTCTTGGTGATGCAGAGGATGGGAGCGAGCCCGGCATCGAAGGCGGCGACGAGGTATCGGTCGACGAGTCGCGGCCTCGGCTCCGGATTGGCCGCGGCGACGACGATGAGCATCTGGTCCGCGTTGGCGACGATGATGCGCTCGACTTCGTCGGAGTCGTCCGCGCTGCGCCGGAGGATGGTCGTGCGCGGCTGGATGCGTACGATCCGCGACAGGCTTCCCTCCTCGCCGGAGGTGTCCCCGACCAGGTCGACGAGATCGCCGGTGACGATCGCCTGCTTGCGCAGCTCGCTCGCTCGCGACGCCGTCGCCTCGTGCTCCTGCGGCGTTCCCTCCGCGACCAGCACGGAGTATCGTCCGCGGTCGACCGTGAACACCCGGCCGGTCACGGCATCGCTGTGTTCTGGGCGGATCTTCGTCCTCGCGCGGTTGCCCTTCGGGTTCGGTCTCGTCCTGGCCTCGTAGTCGGCGTACTTGTCGTCGTCGTCGCCATCGTCGTCGGTCAGCCAGCTCATGGTCAGATCAGATCGAGCGGGTCGCGCCCGACGGGCCGTGCGGCGCCGAGGCCGCCGACCTGCCCGAGCCAGAGCTGCGGAAACTCCGGCAGCGTCTTCGCGGTCGTCGCGATGTCGTCGATCTCCACGCCGGGGACGGCCAGGCCGATGATCGCCCCCGCTGTGGCCATCCGATGGTCCTCGTAGCTGCGCCAGAGGCCGCCGTGCAGCTGGCGCGGGCGGATGATGAGCCCGTCGTCGGTCTCCTCGACGTCCCCGCCGAGGCCGTTGATCTCCGCGGCGAGGGCGGCGAGGCGATCGGTCTCGTGCCCGCGCAGGTGGCCGATGCCGGTGAGCACGGTCTCGCCGTCCGCGAGGGCGGCCAGGGCGGCGACCGTCGGCGCGAGCTCGCTCGCGTTGTCGAGCCGGATGCCGCGGATCGTTCCCGTCCCGGTCACCGTGAGATCGCCGAGCCCGTCGGTCGTGGGCACGAAGGCCACCTCCGCACCCATGTCGGCGAGGATGTCGATCAGCTGCGCACCCACCTGGGTCGTCTCGGCGGGCCAGCCGGTGATCGTCATCGAGCCGCCGGCGACCGCGGCGGCGGCGAGGAACGGGCCGGCGTTGGACAGGTCGGGCTCGATGTCGACGTTGATCCCGGCGATGGGACCCGCGGGGACGACCCACACGCCCGGCGTGGGGTTGTCGACGACCACGCCGCGCGCGGCGAGGGTGGCGATCGTCATCTCGATGTGGGCGAGGCTCGGGAGACGGTCGCCCGTGTGGTGCAGGGTCAGCCCGTCCTCGAAGCGCGCGGCGGCCAGCAGGAGGCCGGACACGAACTGGCTCGAGCCGGAGGCGTCGATGGACAGCTCTCCTCCGCGGACAGAGCCGGTCCCGTAGAGGCTGAACGGCAGCGCACCCCGTCCGTCGTCGTTGACATCCACACCGAGCGCGCGCAGCGAATCGACGGTGGTGCGCATGGGCCGGCGCCTGGCGGACTCGTCGCCGTCGAAGGCGACCGGCCCGAGGGCGAGCGCGGCGACGGGGGGAAGGAATCGCATGACCGTCCCCGCCAGGCCGCAGTCGATCTGGGTGCCTCCGCTGAGTTCTCCCGGCGTCACGATGAGGTCGGGGCCGTACTCACCGTCGCCGCGCACCTCGTCGATCCCGGCGCCGAGGGAGCGCAGGGCCTGGACCATGAGGGCGGTGTCGCGGGAATGCAGCGGGTGACGCAGCGTGGACGGCGCCGCGGCGAGGGCGGAGAGCACCAGCTCGCGGTTGGTGAGGGACTTGGAGCCGGGGACGGTCATCCGTCCGCTCAGCGGTCCGTTCGCGATCGGGGCGGGCCACGGACCCGACCGGAGGTCGGGAGGCGTCGCCACGTCGTCGCCGAAGGGGTTGAACTCCGGCCCGGAATACTTGAATACCTGCATCGGTTACTAAGGGTATCGGCACCACACAGCAGGAAGCGAAAAGACCAGTGACCCTTCTCCTCGAACGCGCTCCTCTGGGGCTCTCGGCGGGGCGTCCGGCGAGCGAAGTAAGCTTGGCCGCGATGACCAATTCGATGGATGAGACGACCCCTCAGGAGCCAGCGGCCACGGAATCGAAGGCTGCGGAGGTCCAGGATGTCCGTGCGCTCTTCGAGAGCCAGGCCATACCGTTCATGGACCAGCTGTACGCCGCCGGGCTGCGGATGACCCGCAACCCCTCCGATGCCGCCGATCTCGTGCAGGAGACCTTCGTGAAGGCGTTCGCCGCCTTCGGTCAGTTCCAGCAGGGCACGAACCTCAAGGCCTGGCTGTACCGCATCCTCACCAACACCTTCATCAACAACTACCGCAAGAAGCAGCGTGACCCGTACCAGGGCACGATCGACGACCTCGAGGACTGGCAGCTCGGCGGAGCGGAGTCGGTCACCCAGGGTCGATCGACCCGGTCGGCCGAGGTGGAGGCGATCGACCACCTGCCGGACAGCGCGGTGAAGGATGCCCTGCAGTCGATCCCAGAGGACTTCCGCATGGCGGTCTACTTCGCCGACGTCGAAGGGTTCTCCTACCAGGAGATCGCCGACATCATGAAGACCCCCGTGGGAACGGTGATGAGCCGTCTGCACCGTGGCAGGCGGATGCTTCGAGACCTATTGGCCGAGTATGCGGCAGAGCGCGGGTTGTCTGTCGCGGAGAATCGGCGAGTGCCACAACCCGCCACTGCTGGGAGTAAGAAGAAATGACCGACTGCGGATGCGAGAAAGCCAAGTCAGAGCTCGAGGAGTACCTGCACAAGGAGCTGAGCGCGCAGGACTTCACCGACATCAGCGAGCATCTGGCCACCTGTGAGGACTGCACGGCGGAACACCTCGTCGGCATCACCCTGACGAAACGGGTGCAGAAGGCCTGCCGCGAGACGGCGCCGGCCGATCTGCGCCATCAGGTGCTGCTCCGCCTGCGCGAGATGCAGGCGAGCCACTAGCAGACCGGCCGTCTGTCGAGACGGCCGAGCGACTACTTGAGTCGCTTGCCGAGCGTGATGAGCTCGATGCTCTGATCGATCCGGCGCCGACGGGTCTCCGGCCGCTTCGCGTCGGCGATCCACTGGGCGTACTCGCGCTGATGCGAGTACGACATCGCCCGGTAGGCATCCAGCACCCCCGCCTGGGTCCAGCTCGCCTCCGCGTCCTCGTCGAGTTCCACCAGCCGCTCGCCGGAGTCGAGCTCCAGCACCACGTGCAGCTTGTCTCCCGGCCCCTTGCCCAGCTGCTGCTGGATGCTCGTGAGCACCAGCACGAGTGCGGAACCGCCCATCGTCACGATCGAGCCGCGATAGGGAACACCGTCGTAGGAGACGCGCACCGGCACCCGGCCTTTGGCCCCGAACCGCTCGGACACGTCGAAGGGGAACTCGACGAAGGCCGACGACCCCGACACGTCCGAACGTCGGATGACGGCGTCGAACTCCAACCGGCCCGGATCGCGATAGTCCACCACGGCCGCCCCCTTCGAGAACCTATCGGATGGTCAGCGCTCTGTCGATGAGGTCGACCTGCTCCTGGGCGCTGCGCTTGCCCGAGCCGGTGGCCGGCGACGCGGATGCCGGTCGGGAGGCGACCGAGATCGTGCGGCCCTGCAGGTGCTTCGCCAGCTCCAGGCCGACGAACGGCCAGGCGCCCATGTTCTCCGGCTCGTCCTGCGCCCAGACGAGGTCGGCGCCGGGATACTGGGCGAGGACGCGGTCGAGTTCCGCCTGGGGCAGTGGATAGAACTGCTCGAGGCGGACCAACGCGAGATCCTTCTGGTCCCTCTTGTCCCGCTCGGCCAGGAGGTCGTAGTGGATCTTGCCGGAGTGCAGCACCACGCGCCTGATCGCCGCCCTGTCGGACACCGTCGCGTCGTCGAGCACCGGCTCGAACCTGCCCTGGGTGAAGTCGGCGACGCTGCTCGTCGCTCCGCGCAGCCTCAGCATCGCCTTCGGGGTGAACACGATGAGCGGCCGACGGGGGCGGGCGTAGGCCTGACGCCTCAGCAGGTGGAAATAGGAGGCGGGAGTGGACGGACGGGCGACGGTCATGTTGTTCTCCGCGCAGAGCTGCAGGTAGCGCTCGATGCGCGCGGAGGAGTGGTCGGGACCCTGTCCCTCGTACCCGTGCGGCAGCAGCAGCACGACGCTGGAGCGCTGCCCCCACTTCTGCTCCGCGCTGGAGATGAACTCGTCGATGATGACCTGCCCGCCGTTGGCGAAGTCGCCGAACTGAGCCTCCCAGAGCACGAGGGCATCGGCGCGCTCGATCGAGTAGCCGTACTCGAAGCCCATCGCGGCGTACTCGCTGAGCAGGGAGTCGTAGATCCAGAACCTGGCCTGCTTGTCGCTGAGGTTGCCGAGCGGCAGCCATTCCTGACCGTTGATCCGGTCGTGCAGTACGGCATGACGCTGGACGAAGGTCCCTCGCCTGGTGTCCTGACCGGCCATGCGGACGGGGGTGCCCTCCAGGAGCAGGGAGCCGAGGGCGAGCAGTTCGCCGAACCCCCAGTCGATCGAGCCGCTGCGGCTCATCTCGGCACGCTTCTTGAGCAGCTGCTGAAGCTTCGGATGCACGGTGAACCCGGCGGGCGGGTTGTCGTGGGCGTCGCCGATGAGGTGGATGACGTTCTCACTCACCCCGGTCGATGCCGGCTGGCCCGTCGCGTCGTCCTGCTGGGATTCGGGGCGCTCCAGGTCGGCGACCGCGTTGCCGTCCTGGACGACGATCGGGATCGATCCGGTCTGGGCGGCGTGGGTCTCCGCGAAGGCACGTTCCAGCCGATCTTGGAAATCGGCGTGGGCCGCCTCGTACTCCTCCTGCGTGATGTCGCCGCGACCGACGAGCGCCTCGACGTACAGGGTGCGCACCGACCGCTTCGCCTCGATGAGGTTGTACATGAGCGGCTGCGTCATCGAGGGGTCGTCGCCCTCGTTGTGGCCGCGGCGCCGGTAGCAGATGAGGTCGATGACGACGTCGCGGTGGAACCGCTGGCGATAGGCGAAGGCGAGCTCGGCGACGCGGATGACCGCCTCGGGGTCGTCGCCGTTGACGTGGAAGATCGGAGCCTGGATCGTCTTGGCGACGTCCGTCGAGTAGACCGAGGTGCGTCCCTCGCCCGGAGGCGTGGTGAACCCGACCTGGTTGTTGATGTTGACGTGCACCGTGCCGCCGGTGCGGTAGGCACGCAGCTGCGACATCTGCAGGATCTCGGCGATGATGCCCTGTCCCGCCATCGCCGCGTCGCCGTGGACCATGACGGGAAGGACCCGGAAGCTGCCGATCGGCTTGCGGTCCTGCTTGGCGCGCACGATCCCCTCGAGGACGCCGTCGACCGCCTCGAGGTGGGACGGATTGGCCGCGATGTAGACCGGGATCTGCTCCCCGGTCGCGCTGGTGAAGGTGCCTTCGGTGCCGAGGTGATACTTCACGTCGCCGGAGCCCTGCACGGTGCGGGGGTCCTGCGTGCCCTCGAACTCGCGGAAGATCTGCCCGTAGGTCTTGCCCGCGATGTTGGTGAGCACGTTCAGCCGGCCCCGGTGAGCCATCCCGATGGCCACCTCGTCCAGCTTCTCCTCCGCGGAGCCCTGCAGCAGCGCGTCGAGCAGCGCGATCGTCGACTCGCCGCCCTCGAGGCTGAATCGCTTCTGCCCGACGTACTTGGTCTGCAGGAAGGTCTCGAAGGCCTCCGCCTCGTTGAGCTTGCCGAGCACCCGCAGCTGCTCGTCCTTGGTCGGCTTGGTGTACGGCTTCTCCACGTGCTCCTGGATCCAGCGCCGCTGTTCCGGGTCCTGGATGTGCATGTACTCGATGCCGATGGTGCGGCAGTAGGAGTCGCGGAGCACCCCGAGGATGTCGCGCAGCAGCGCGGAGCGCTTGCCGCCGAACCCGCCGGTCACGAACTCGCGGTCGAGGTCCCAAAAGCTCAGGCCGTGGCTGGCGATGTCGAGGTCGGGGTGCGAACGTTGGCGGTACTCCAGCGGGTCGATGTCCGCCATGAGGTGGCCGCGAACCCGGAACGAGTTGATCAGCTCCTGCACCCTGGCGGTCTTGCCCACCTCGTTGGCGAGATCGACATGGATGTCCGAGGCCCAGCGGATCGGGCTGTACGGAATGCGCAGATCGGCGAAGATCCCCTCGTAGAAGTCGCGCTGCCCGATGAGCAGCTCGTGCACCTTCTTGAGGAACTCGCCGGAGCCGGCCCCCTGGATCACGCGGTGGTCGTAGGTCGAGGTGAGGGTGATCGTCTTGCCGATGCCGAGCTCTGCCAGGGTCTCGAGCGACATCCCCTGGAACTCGGCCGGATATTCGAGCGCCCCTGCCCCGATGATGCTCCCCGAGCCGCGCATGAGGCGCGGCACCGAGTGCTCGGTGCCGATCCCGCCCGGGTTGGTGAGCGAGATGGTATTGCCCTGGAAGTCCGCGGTGGTCAGCTTGTTCGCCCTGGCGCGTCGCACCACGTCCTCATAGGAGGAGAGGAAGTCGCTGAAGCTCATCGTCTCCGCGTGCTTGATGCCGGGAACGAGGAGGGCGCGGGTCCCGTCCGGCTTGGGGAGGTCGATGGCGATGCCGAGGTTGATGTGCGCGGGAGAGACCACGGACGGCTTGCCGTCGATCTCCTCGTAGTAGACGTTCTGGCTGGGGAACTCCTCCAGCGTCTTGACCAGCGCCCAGGCGAGGATGTGGGTGAAGGACACCTTTCCGCCGCGCGCCCGGTTGAGATGGTTGTTGATCACGATGCGGTTGTCGATCATGAGCTTCGCGGGGATGGTGCGCACGCTCGTGGCCGTCGGAACCGTGAGGCTGGCGTCCATGTTCGCCGCGAGGGACTTCGACATGCCCTTGAGGGTGGCCACGACGTCCTGCGGCTCGGCCTCCGTCTGCGAGACCCTCGGTGTCGATGGCGCCTGAGCGGGGATGGGCTGGGGCTTCGGCTGCACGGAGGTGGTGCGGGCGATGGGCTGGGTGCCGGTGGTCGGCGCTGCCGCTGCGGCCGGCGAGGTCTCGGCGGCCGGCGCGGCGGGCTCGGCGGCCGGAGGAGCCTGGGCGGGAGGCGCTGCTGTCGGCTCCGGGGCGCTTGCGGCGGCTTCGACGGTCTCCGGGATCTGCGGTTGACCCGCCACGGCCTCCGGGGCGGGGGCGGATGCACCGTCGGCCGCCTGCAGCCTCGCCGCCTCGCTCGCCGTCTGGTGGTAGCTCTCCAGGATGGGCCACCAGGATCTGTCGACCGAATCCTTGTCGGCGACGAACCGCTCGTACATCTCGTCTACGAGCCATTCGTTGGCTCCGAACTCGCCAGAGGACCCGTCCTCCGGTGCAAGCCCGGTCACTTGGCTAGACACAGCCGACCGCCCACTCTCCGTTGTCACTGTTTTGTCACTGTCATTGGATCGGTGCTCGTGACCCTCACTGGCCACATACCCTTCAAGCTTAATCGGTTTCGCCGCCCCCTTGGAGTGTGTCTCGAGGGATTACGTTGGTAATCATGGAGTTTTACGAAACGACCCCGCGGCACGATCTGACCTATTCTGACGTGTTCCTCGTGCCGAGTCACTCCGAGGTGGGCAGCCGGTTGTCGGTCTCGTTGGCGCCCAGGGACGGGACGGGGATGACCATCCCCATCGTCTCGGCGAACATGAACTCGGTGACCGGGCCGCGGCTGGCCGCGACCCTCGCCCGTCGCGGAGGGCTCGGGGTTCTTCCGCAGGACCTCCACCTGCAGGACCTGGATGCCGCCATCCGCTGGGTCAAGGATCAGCCGGTCGCCTTCGACACCCCCTTGCTCTTCGGTCCCGACCAGCAGGTCGCCGAGGCGCTGCGACAGGTGCCGCCCATCGAGGGCCACGGGATCGTCATCAACGACGAGCACGGCGAGTTCCTCGGCTGCATCTCGGCCGCCCGGCTCGCGACCGCCCTGCCCGACGCCCGCCTGGGCGATCTGCTGCACGGCCGGCTCGCGTCGATCGACGCAGACGACGTGACGGATGCCCGCGCGGCCTTCGATCTCCTGGTCGCGGCGGATCTCGAGTTCGCCCCGGTGCTCCACCACGGCTCGGTCGTGGGGACGCTCAGCCGCACGAGCGCACTGCGCTCCACCCTGTACGAGCCCGCACTCGACGCGAACGGTCGGCTCAGGGTCGCCGCGGCCATCGGGATCAACGGCGACGTCGAGGGCAAGGCGAAGGCGCTCGCGGCAGCCGGCGTCGACGTGCTCGTGCTCGACACCGCCCACGGACATCAGGACGGCATGCTCCGGGCGATCAGGACCGTCGCCGCCCTCGGGCTTCCCATCCCCATCGTCGCGGGCAACGTCGTGACGACCGCCGCGGTCGTCGACCTCGTGAACGCGGGCGCGAGCATCATCAAGGTCGGCGTCGGCCCCGGCGCGATGTGCACGACCAGGATGATGACGGCCGTCGGCCGCCCCCAGTTCTCCGCCGTGCTCGAGACCGCGGCCGCGGCGCGCGAGGCGGGCGCTCACGTGTGGGCGGATGGCGGCGTTCGCTATCCGAGGGACGTCGCGCTGGCGCTCGCCGCCGGGGCCGCCTCCGTCATGATCGGCTCGTGGTTCGCCGGAACGATCGAGGCGCCGGGCCAGCTGGAGACGGATGCCGCCGGTCGCCTCTACAAGGAGAACTGGGGCATGGCCTCGACCAAGGCGGTGCACGATCGTTTCGACCGGCTCGACCCGTACGAGCTCGCCCGCAAGGAGCTGTTCGCCGAGGGGATCTCCTCCTCGAAGATCTACCTCGATCCGCTCCGCCCGTCGATCGAGGACCTCATCGACATGATCACCTCAGGGGTGCGCAGCTCCCTCACCTACGCCGGGGCGTCGAACCTCGAGGAGTTCCACCGGCGGGCGCTCGTCGGCATCCAGTCCGCGGCCGGTTACGAGGAAGGCAAGGCGCTGCCCGTCTCCTGGTGAGCGCTGCCCGGTCGCCTCAACCTTCGATAGACTCGACCGAATAATGGACGACCCCCCTAGTCGCGTCTCCCTCCGCGATCGCGGTGCGCTTTCCCCTGGCCGGCATGCCGATGTATGAGCTGATCATGTTGGGCGTCGGGCTCGTCCTGACCGTCGGCACCGGATTCTTCGTCGCCTCAGAGTTCTCCCTCGTCAACCTCAACCGCTCCGACCTGGAGGCCAGGGTCGCCAGGGGGGAGAAGAGCCTCGGCCTGACGATCAACGCGCTCAAGGTCACCTCCACCCATCTGTCCAGCGCGCAGCTCGGGATCACCCTCACGACGCTGCTCACCGGGTACACCATGGAGCCCGCGATCGGCGGCCTGCTGTCCGGGCCGCTCGGCGTCCTCGGCTGGCCGCGGGGCGTCGTGGGCACCGTCGCCTCGATCGTCGCGGTGATCATCGCGACCCTGATCTCCATGATCGTCGGTGAGCTGGTGCCGAAGAACTTCGCCCTCGCCCTTCCGCTGCCCACCGCGAAGCTGGTGATCCCGTTTCAGGTGGGCTTCACGACCGTGTTCCGGCCGTTCGTCGCCCTGCTCAACAACACGGCCAACGTCATCCTCCGACTGGTTGGCATCGAGCCGAAGGAGGAGCTGTCCTCCGCCAGGACCGCGGAGGAGCTCCGCTCGCTCGTGCGCCGCTCGGCGACGGAGGGGAGCCTGGACAGGGACACCGCGACCCTGCTGTCCCGCACGCTCGTCTTCAGCGAGCACACCGCGGCGGACGTGATGACCCCGAGGCCGCGGGTCTCGAGCGTCGAGCGCACCGCATCCGCGCAGGCCGTGCTCGGTCTGACCAGGAGCACCGGCTTCTCCCGTTTTCCCGTCATCGACGACGACATCGACGACGTCGTCGGCCTGGTGCACGTCAAGCAGGCGGTCGCCGTTCCCCGGGGCAAACGCGAGGACGTCCCGGTCTCCGCCCTCCAGACGGAGGCGCTGCGGGTCCCGGAGACCATGCGCCTGGACGTGCTGCTCGTCGAGCTGCGGGGGCGCGGGTACCAGATGGCCGTCGTGGTGGACGAGTACGGCGGAACCGCCGGGGTGGTGACCCTCGAGGACCTCGTCGAGGAGCTCGTCGGCGAGGTCGCCGACGAGCACGACAGGACGAGGGCGGGCGTCGTCCGCTCCCGGGGGTGGCTGACCTTCCCCGGCATGCTCAGACCGGACGAGCTGCTCGAGCGCGCCGACGTCACGGTCCCCGAGGACGGCCCGTACGAGACGGTGGCCGGATTCATCATGAGCGAGCTCGGCAGGCTGCCCGTCATCGGCGACACGGTCGCCGTCGACGGCGGCGAGTTCCGGGTGGAGCGCCTCGACGGGCGTCGGATCGATCGCGTGCGGTTCACGCCGAGGGCCGATGCCGATCGGGGAGGGACGGGCGCATGAGCGACTGGACCGGCATCGCCTGGCTCGCCGTACTGCTTCTGGTCAACGCGTTCTTCGTCGGCGCGGAGTTCGCGGTCATCTCCGCGCGCCGCTCCCAGATCGAGCCGCGGGCGGAGGCGGGCAGCAGAGCGGCGAGGACGACGCTCTACGCGATGGAGCACGCCACGATGATGCTCGCGACCAGCCAGCTCGGCATCACCGTCGCCTCCCTGCTCATCCTCAACGTGTCGGAGCCGGCCATCCACGACCTGCTGGAGATCCCGCTCCTGCTGACCGGATGGTCGGAGCAGCTGATCGGGACGATCGGCTTCGTCATCGCCCTGGTCGTCGTCTCCTTCCTCCACGTCGTCCTCGGCGAGATGGTGCCGAAGAACCTGTCGTTCTCCCTGCCGGACCGTGCGGCGCTCCTGCTCGCCCCGCCGCTCGTCTTCCTGTCGATGGTCTTCCGGCCGATCATCATCGTGCTCAACGCCGCGGCGAACGGGTTCCTGCGGGTGTTCAGGGTGACGCCGAAGAACGAGGCGAACAGCGCGTTCACGGTCGACGAGGTGGCCAACATCGTCGCTCAGTCGACCAGGGAGGGGGTGCTCACCGACAACATCGGCGCGCTCAACGCCGCCTTCGAGTTCACCGCGAAGAAGGTGCGGGATATCGCCGTCGCGATGCCCGATCTGGTGAGCCTGTCCGAGGCGGCGACCCCCGCGGAGGTCGAGCGCGCGGTCGCCCAGAGCGGGTTCTCACGCTACGTGCTCGTGGACGACGAGGGTGAGCCGACCGGCTACCTGCACCTCAAGGACGTGCTCGACCTCGAGGACCCGGCGGAGTTCGACGAGCCGGTGCCGCCGAAGCGCATCCGTCAGCTGATCTCCATCTTCCGCGAGACCGATCTCGAGGATGCGCTGGCGGCGATGCGCCGTTCCGGCGTCCACCTCGCCCGGGTCTTCAACGAGGCGGGCGCCACCAGCGGGGTGCTCTTCCTCGAGGACATCATCGAGGAGCTGGTCGGCGAGGTGCAGGACGCCACCAGGCGCGACTGACCGCCCGGCTCCCTAGGCCCACTGCGCGCGCAGGTACTGCGGCGGCCAGTACGGCAGCTCGTATCCCAGCTCGTGCGCCGCGCGCAGCGGGAAGTGCGGGTCGCGCATGATCTGCCTGCCGAGCATGACGGCATCGGCCCGTCCGGAGGAGACGATCTCCTCCGCCTGCTCCGCCTCGGTGATGAGCCCGACGGCGTTCACCTCGACGCCGGCCTGGTGTTTGACAAAATCGGCGAGCGGCACCTGATAGCCGGGGCCGACGGGGATGCTGACGCCGGTGACGAGACCGCCGCTGGAGACGTCGAAGAAGTCGGCGCCGGCGTCTCTGGCCCAGCCGGCGACGATCGCGGTCTGCTCCCTGTCCCAGCCGCCGTCGGCGTAGTCGGTCGCGGAGAATCGGACGAACAGCGGCACGGTCTCCCCGACCTCCGCTCTGATCGCGGTGACGATCTCCAGCAGAAGGCGGGCCCGGTTCTCCAGGCTGCCGCCGTAGCCGTCCGTGCGCTGGTTCGACAGGGGGGACAGGAACTGGTGCACGAGGTAGCCGTGCGCGGCGTGCAGCTCGAGGACGTCGAAGCCGGCGTCGACGGCTCGTCTGGCGGCCGAGACGAAGTCGGCGACGACGCCGGCGATCCCCGCCCGGTCCAGTTCCGTGGGGGTCGCGTATCCGGTGAATCCGATGGGGGAGGGGGCGACCGGCTGCCAGCCACCGTCCTCGACCGGCACGGTTCCGCGGCCGGAGTCCCAGGGTCGATAGGTCGAGGCCTTGCGCCCGGCGTGGGCGAGTTGGATGCCCGCGGCAGCGCCCTGCGAATGGATGAACGACACGATGCGCGCCCACGCCTCCCGCTGCTCATCCGTGTAGATGCCGGTGTCCTGCGGTGAGATGCGGGCGACCGGGCTCACCCCGGTCGCCTCGGTCATGACCAGCCCGGCCCCGCCCCTGGCGAACGCCCCGAGGTGGACGAGATGCCAGTCGGTGGGCACGCCGTCCCGCTTCTCGACGGAGTACTCGCACATCGGCGAGACCCAGAGGCGATTGCGGAGGGTGAGCGAACGGATGGTGAGGGACGTGAACACGGCCGGTACTGGCACTGCTTGTTACCTGTCTGCGAGGGAGTGGAGGAACGTTCGCAGCTCGGACGGGCCGACGAAGAGGTGACCGGTGATGCCGAGGGCCTCGGCGCCGTCGACATTGACCTGCTTGTTATCGATGAAGATCATCCGGGCGGCGGTTATTCCGAGCTCGGCGATCACGGTCCGGTAGATGGCGGCGTCCGGTTTCACCATCGACAGTTCCGCGCTGACGAAGATGCGCTCGAAGAACCGCGCCATGGGCGAGTAGTGGAAGGGGCTGACGAAGTCGAAGCCGGCGTTGGAGAGCAGTGCGATGCGGGTCCCGCCCTCGTGCAGGTCGGCGATCACGTCGAGGGTCTCCGGCTCGACGCTGATCCAGCCGGTGAAGTCGTTGACCCAGAGCTCCTGGATGGTGGACTCCGACCAGTGCGCGCCGACCTCCGCCTCGACGATCCTCCAGTACTCGGTCACGCTGGTCGTCCCGGCATCCAGACCGTCCCGATTGGCCCAGTAGCTGCTCCAGAACGCCTCGGCCGGCACTCCCGCGACGGCCAGGAGCTCCGCTCTCGCCCGCTGACTCGGACCACGGGAGATGACCTCCCCGTAGTCGAAGACCACCACGGAATCCGGGATACTGATCGCCATCCTGTCCACCTCTCCCCAACCAAACTATCGTGAGAGCCATGAGCACCTTCACCGACTGGACCGCCGCGGACGCCACAGAGCAGATCGCGGTGCCGACACCCGAGGACGACAAGTACTCCCGCGGGGTGCTCGGAGTGATCACGGGATCCGCGGAGTACCCCGGTGCCGCCGTGCTCGGCGTGGAGGCCGCGCTGCGGACGGGGCTCGGCATGGTCCGCTACCTCGGCGCGCCGCGGGCCGCGGACTTCGTGCTTCACCGCCGTCCGGAGACGGTGACCGCGGACGGCCGGGTGCAGGCCTGGCTCATCGGTTCGGGGATGGATGCCGCGACGAGAGACGCGGAGACCGGCGATCGCCTGACGGCGGCCCTCGCCCAGGGGTTGCCGACGGTCATCGACGCCGGCGCCCTCGACCTCCTCGCCGGCGCGGTCGGACCGGTGGTCGTCACGCCCCATTTCGGCGAGCTGGCACGCCTCGTCGACGCCTCGAAGGAGCAGATCGGCTCGAACCCCGCGGCCTGGGCGGTGCAGGCGGCGGAGCAGTTGGGCGTCACCGTCCTGCTGAAGGGCAACAGCACCTATGTCGCCGCACCGGACGGAACCCGGATCGTGACCCGGTCCGCTCCGTCCTGGCTCGCCACGGCGGGCGCGGGTGACGCGCTCGGCGGCATCCTCGGTGCGCTCGTCGCCACCCATTCTCGCGAGGTCGCCGCCGAGACCGGCGCGCTCGCACGGCTGGCCGCGACCGCATCCGTCATCCACGGGCTGGCCGCGGAACGGGCAAGCGGTGGCGGTCCATTCACCGTGCTCGACCTCGCCGCCGAGATCCCCGCGGTGGTCGCGGGACTGCTTCGGGGCTGATGTCCCGGTCCTGCCGATACGCTGAGGAGTCATGAGCCCCACCCCGGACCGTCGAGCGCGACTGGCCTCCCGGACGGGCGCGGTGCTGCGCAGCCCCATCCTGCTGTGGGGGGCCTTCGTCCTGGTGCACCTCTGGCTCGGCCTGCTGAACCTCTACGCCCCCGGTCTGCCGCTCGGCGATGTGAGCATCGTCTATAAGTTCTGGACCGATCAGGCCATCGTCGCCAACTACTGGGTCGGCATCGACTCCTCGTGGGTCTACCCGATCGTCGCCATCCTGCCCATGCTCGCGGCCAGGGCCTTCGGGCCGGGGCTGTATTCGGGGACGTGGCTCAGCATGATCATGCTGCTCGACGCGGTGGCGCTGGCGGCGATCGTCGGATGGGGACGAGGACGGCGCCATCTCGGCATCGGCTGGTGGTGGCTGGGCTTCCTCGCGCTGCTCGGGCCGATCGCGCTCGGCAGAATCGACTCGGTCACCGTGCCGCTCGCGATCGTCGGCGTCACGATGATCGCAAGCAGGCCGAGGATCGCCACTGTCGTGCTCGCCGTGGCCACCTGGATCAAGGTCTGGCCCGCGGCGATCATCGGCGCGATGATCGTCTCGCTCAGGGAGAGGGCCAGGGTCGCCGCCGTCGCCGTGCTCGTGAGCGCCGCGATCGTCGCCATCGTCCTGGCCATCGGCGGCGGTCTGAACGTGTTCAGTTTCGTCACCCAGCAGACGGGCAGGGGACTTCAGGTGGAGGCGCCCATCACCACCGCCTGGCTGTGGCAGGCTGTGGCTGGCGTGCCGAACACCTTCGTCTACTACGACCAGTCCATCCTGACCTGGCAGGTCAGGGGTCCGGGCGTGGAGGTCGCGAGCGCGCTCATGACGCCGCTGCTCGCCCTCGTGCTCCTGGCCATCCTGGTCATCGCGATCCTCGCCGTGCGCAACGGGGTGGCCGCCGCCGATCTCCTGCCGACCCTGTCGCTCGCCTTCGTCACCGCCTGCATCGCGATCAACAAGGTCGGCTCCCCCCAGTACATGACCTGGCTGGCGGCGCCCGTCATCCTGGGCCTGGCCACCTCTGCCACCCGCCGGCGGATCTCCTTCCGGGTGCCCGCGATCCTGGTGCTCGTGCTCGCCGGCCTGACCCAGGTGGTGTATCCCTACCTCTACGGCTGGCTGCTGAGCCTGAACGTGCTCATGCTGGTCGTGCTCAGCGCCCGCAACGTGCTGCTGTTCGTCCTGCTCGGCTGGGCCGTCGTCGTCCTGTGGCGGCTGTCGCGGGCGCCCAGGGAGGACGCGGTGGGCGAGGAGCGCGGATGGCTGCCCGTTGTCTGGCCGCTCGGGCTCCGCGAGTCGCCGGAGGCGGCCCGGTCCGATCTGGACGAGCCGGCGCTCCGAGAGCCAACCTGAGAAACACGAAACACGAAACACGAATCACGAAGAGAGAAGAGAGATCATGCTCGTAGCGTTTTCAGTGGCACCCAGCGGCGGACCGGACGGGAGCGATTCCGTGCACGACGCGGTCGCTGCCGCGGTGAAGATCGTCAGGGAGTCCGGGCTGCCGAACCGGACGGATGCGATGTTCACCACGATCGAGGGCGACTGGGACCAGGTCTTCGACGTGGTCAGGCGTGCCACGGAGGCGGTCGGCGCCTACGGATCGCGGGTGTCGCTCGTGCTCAAGGCGGACATCCGCCCCGGGTTCACCGGGGAACTCACCGGCAAGCTGGAGCGGCTGGAACGCGCGATAGAGGAGCTCTGATCCCGCCTCGGGACGGGCGGCGCGAATTCGCCGTCTGAACTGTCCTTTTCCTGCGCCGGGCGGGCCATACCGAGCTACCGTCGATGGTGAGACCGGCCGCGTGACCGGTCTGGATAATCTGAAAGAAGGACACCGTGTCGAACATCACGGACGTCACATCCCCGGCCCCGATTCCCGAGTGGAACGAGGTCATCACCCCCGGTCGATTCGCGGGCAAGACGGTCATCGTGACCGGCGCCGGATCGGGCATCGGCCGCTCGACGGCGCTCCGCGTCGCCCGCGAGGGCGGCAGGGTCGTCGCCAGCGACATCAGCGCCCCGCGTCTCGAGGAGCTCAAGGCAGAGCATCCGGACCTGGATCTTCTCACCGTCGTCGGAGACGTGAGCGATGAGAAGGACATCGCCGCGATCATGACGGCGGCCGGAGGAACCGTCGACGGCCTCGCCAACGTGGCGGGCATCATGGACGACTTCACCCCCGTTCACGAGGTGAGCGACGCGGTCTGGGATCGGGTGTTCCGGATCAACGTGCTCGGCACCATGCGCCTGAGCCGCGCCGTCCTGCCGCTCATGCTGGCCGCCGGATCCGGTTCCATCGTCAACGTCGCCTCCGAGGCGGGGCTGAGGGGATCCGCGGCAGGCGTCGCGTACACCGCGTCGAAGCACGCGGTGGTCGGCATCACGAAGAGCTCCGCGGTCATGTACGCGCCGCTGGGCATCCGGGTCAACGCCGTCGCCCCCGGCGCCACGATCACCAACATCGAGGCCTCCTTCGCCTCGACGCTCGCCCAGGGCAGGCTCGGACCGCTGATGCAGACGGTCATCCCCGTCCCGGCCCAGGCGGCGCAGCTGGCCGCCTCGATCACGTTCCTGCTGAGCGACGACGGCACCAACGTCAACGGCGTGATCCTCGCCTCGGACGGGGGCTGGTCGGCGATCTGAGGAAACCGCGCCCGTTCGACGGCCCGACCGCGCCCGGACCGGGGAACGGGATCCCGTGACGGTCGATGGTGATCGCCGCCGGAGGACGTTTTACAGTAGAGATGGTCTCGTCGCCGACGACGCCGGCAGGATGCTCGATGGGGAGCTACCGCACCCCTCGAGATCCGAACGGTCCACCACCTCGTGACAACCCTCTCTCCCGCTCGAACCCGGCTGGCGCTGCTCGCCCTCGCCCTCGGCGGCTTCGGCATCGGCTCGACCGAGTTCGTCGCCCTCGGGCTGCTCCCGAACATCGCCCACGATCTCCTCCCGGCGCTCTACGCGCAGTCGCCCGCCGACGCGAACGCTCAGGCCGGATGGCTCGTCTCGGCCTACGCCCTCGGCGTCGTCGTCGGCGCGCCGACCATCGCGGCGTTCTCCGCCCGCTTCCCGCGCAAGAACCTGCTCGTCGTGCTCGCGGCGGCCTTCACCCTGGCGACGGTGGCCTCCGCCGTCCTGCCGAGCTTCGGTTTTGTCCTGGCCGCGCGGTTCGTCGCCGGCCTGCCCCACGGCGCCTACTTCGGCATCGCCTCGCTCGTCGCCGCCAGCCTCATGGGTCCCGGCAAGCGTGGCGCCGGAGTGGCCTACGTGCTCTCCGGGCTGACGATCGCCAACGTCGTCGGCGTTCCGGCGATCACCTTCCTCGGGCAGCAGGCGGGCTGGCGCGTCGCCTACCTCGCCGTCGCCTCCATCTTCGCCGTCACCTTCGTCGCGCTCCTCCTGCTGCTGCCGAAGCAGGAGGGCGATGTCAAGGCGACCATGAAACGCGAGCTCGCCGCCTTCGGCAGGGCCCAGGTGTGGCTGAGCCTGCTCACGGGAGCGGTCGGCTTCGGCGGCTTCTTCGCGGTCTACACCTATGTCGCCCCGCTCGCGACCGACGTCACGGGGCTCAGGCCGGCTCTCGTGCCCATCGTGCTTGTGGTGATCGGTCTCGGCATGACCATCGGCAACGTCGTCGGCGGACGGATGGCCGACCGCAGCGTGGTGGCCACGATCTTCAGCTTCTTCGGCCTCTTCGCGGTGTCCCTGTTCGGGCTCGCCTTCACGGCGCACACCATCCCCGGGCTCTTCGTCTTCGTGTTCCTGGTCGGGCTGGCGGCGTCCGGGATCTCACCGGCCATCCAGACGAGGCTCATGGACGTCGCAGGCGACAGCCAGACCCTCGCCGCCGCCGCGAACCATTCGGCGCTCAACATCGGGAACAGCCTCGGCGCCTACCTCGGGGGACTGGCGATCGCCGCGGGACTCGGCTACGTCTCGCCGGTCTGGATCGGGCTCATGCTCTGCGCGCCGGGCATCGCGCTCGCGCTCTGGAGTGTGCTGCTGCAGCGCAGGCGCGGCGGCACGCTGAACGGCGAGCACCGCGGGGGAGTCGATTCGTTCCGCGCCTGAGCGGCCGCCTCAGAAATCGCTCGGCGGGCTGGTGGCGATGAGGATGCCGTCCAGGATCGCGCGCTTGCGGAGGGCGACCTTGGTTCCGACATCGATGCCGGCCACCCGGTACTTCTCCCGGATCCGCTTGAGGTACGACTTGGCGGTCTCCTCGGAGATGCCGAGCTGGAAGGCGACCGCCTTGACCGGTTCTCCGCCGCCGTAGAGCGCCATGACCCGTCGCTCCTGGGCGCTGAGCTTGGGTGCGCCGCCGACGTCCACGGCGTTGAGCGCGAGATCGAGCTCCGCGGAGACGTACGACTCGCCCTTCGTCGCCGAGCGGATGGCCTCGACGATCATCTCGGCGTCCTCGCTCTTGACCAGATAGCCGAATGCCCCGGCGGCGAGGGCCTCCCGCACGACGTTCGGCTCCGAATAGGTGCTCATGAGCACGGTCTTGACCCCGGCGGTCTTCAGGGTCGAGATCTTCAGCGAGACCGGGATGCTGTCCTTGAGGTCGAGATCGAGCAGCACGACGTCGACGGGGAACTCCGGGTGGATGAGGAGATCCGGCCAGGTCGATACCGCCGCCACCATGGTGATGTCGCTCGCCGCGTTCCTGATCCATTCCGTCAACGCCCCCAGGAGCATCTTGTGATCGTCGACGATGGCGAGCCGGATACGGTCGTCTGGTGCTGGCACTGGAATTCCCATTCTCTGAACTATCTGTTCAGCATGCTATTGGTCGGCCGGATTGGCCACGAGGCACTCGATCTCGACACGCAGGGTCGAGTTCTGGGTCGAATCGACGAACCGCCCGACCCGGCCGATGGCATCCCAGGTGGCTGGATCGATCCGATTGCGGGCGACGGAGGTCGTGGTGATGACGATCGGCACCGTGAGGCTCCTCGACAGGGGGTCTGCGGGCGCCATCACGGGGCCGAGGGCGATCTCGACGGTCGCGGTCGGTTTCTGGTCGCTGACGAGGAGCCAGACGGCGGCGAGCAGACCGTCGCGCTGAGGGGCGGCGAGCAACCCGGCCAGGCTGCCGCGGTCGACGAGGGTCACCGACTTGCCGAGCTGCTCGGATTCCGTGATCGCGTGGTAGAGCCAGGTCTCCCGCTTGCCCTCGATGAGATGCAGCCTCAGCTCGGTGGCCAGGGAGGCGGCGACGGACGCCGTCTTCGGGGCGAGGGGGAGTCGGGTGTGACCGCTCGCGACCGAGTCGAGCAGCTCCTCCGCGGCGAGGTCGAGGCGCGCCAGCTCCTCCGAGGCGAGCATGCCGACGGCGAATCGCGGGGCGGAGACGGTGCTCTGCACCAGCACGCGATCGAGTTCGAGCTGCACGATGCGCCGGAAGCGGCGCAGCACCACCCAGCCGAACGTCGCGGGCATCACCGCGACGGCGACGAGGGTGATCTGGGCGGGAAGGAGCTCCGGGACGAGCGGAGTGGTCGCGATCACCGCACCGACGAGGCCGAGACCGAGCACGAGCGCGGCGGTGAGGATCTCCCGCCCCCTGCGCAGGGTGAGCACCGCGAGGAGCCCGAAGCCCGCCGACGCCGAGGAGGTCGCGTAGCGTCCGATGTCGTGCAGCGGCCAGATGGCGGCGAGGTCGAGGGCCACGGTGGCAGCGAGGGCGGCCAGGTAGACGGCGAACAGCCAGGTGGCCATCCGCTCTCCGCGTGCGGCGATGATCAGGGCGATGCCGGTGAGCGCGACCGCGTAGATCGCCCAGGCCGCGATCGCCGGGACGACGTTCGGATAGTCACGGACATGGCCAGCGAACATCATGAGGCCGTAGAGGCCCTGGATGCCCGCGAGCAGCGTCACCCCGGCGCCGAGGTAGCCCGTCCCGAGGCTCGCACCCCTCGCGCTCGCCTGCCGCATGGCCTTGCCCGCCGTCGAGGTCGCCGGCACACCCGCCTTGTGCCGCCGCCCGACGACGACTCCGAGGGTGTTCTCGTCCGGACGGGTGTCGTCGCTCACTTCGGCACCTCGATCACGACGGTCGTTCCGGCTCCCGGGGAGGAGAACAGCCTCGCCTTGCCGCCAACGTCTTGGATGCGGGCGACGACGGAGTCCTTGAAGCCGAGGCGCGCCTCGTCGACGTTCTTGAGATCGAAGCCGACCCCCGCATCCGTCACCATCGCACGGACGCTCGTCGCGTCGTCGGTGATCGTGACGTGCGCCTCGGTGACGCCGGAATGGCGCCGAACGTTCTCCAGGCACTCGGCGAGAGCGAGCAGGAAGGCGTCAAGCACCTCGCTCGGGAGCAGCACCTGGCCGGTCCCGTGCCAGCTCACCTCGAGGCCCATCCGCCCGAAGCGCTGTTTGACCGATTCGAGGGTCGTCCCCAGGCGCGTCTCCTCGACCGGCTCAGGGGGGTGCTCGTCCGAGGAGGGGACCACCGGGCCGCCGAGCCTCAGCTGGCGCAGCAGGCGCGCGTCCTCCGCCGCCTGCTGCTGCAGGGTCGCGGTGGCCACGCCGACCCCGGAGTGGGCGAGAAGGGTCAGTGTCGCCAGCACGGTGTCGTGAAGCAGCCGCGCGCCCTGCCTGCGCTGCGCCTCGATCTCGCTCGCCTGGCGCTCGGCGCGGTGCGCCCTTCCGATGCTGTGGATGCGTCTGGCCGCCCTGGGCAGGCTGGTGGCGAGCAGCCGACCGAACAGGGTGGCGAGCACCCATCCGGTGACCACCGTCACCCCCTGCGCGGAGACGAGCCGGGGTCCGGGGATCGCGAGCTCGGTGAGGATCGTCGTGGCGATGAAGGCGACGGCGAGCAGGCCGATGTCGCCCCAGGTCGCCGTCAGAACGATCGCGAAGGACGCCATGGCCGCCGCGGCGAGCGGGACGAGCGCATAACGCAGGGCGGGATCCGCAGGCACGCCGGGGAGCTGGACGACGACGAGGATCCCGAGGCCCGCGGCGAGTCCGAGGTACGGCCACAGCCGGCTCGTGCCGCCACCGAGGCGGATCTGGCTCACCGCGAGGAGGGCGAACAGCGGAAGGGCCGCCAGAAAGGCCGCCCAGTGCAACGCACCGACGAGGCCGAGACATACGAGAGCCACGATCGTCGAGGCCAAACCGATGGCGCGGGCAGAGCGCTGGAGGAGACGATCGCGCTCTTTGGCGATGATTTCCACGCTAGTAATAGTCACACATCGTCGTCGTGCCGTTTCGCCGTCACTCCGAGGCGAGCCAGCCCTCGCGGATCCCGTGCCGGCGGAGCAGGTTCTTCGTGCCGAGGTCGATGCCGATCTCGCGGTATTTGCGACGGCCCCGTTTGATGTACGACTTGACGGTCTCCTCGGTGGTCCCCATGTCCATCGCGACCTCCCTGATGGAGCGCCCCGAGGCATAGAGCACGAGCGCGCGGTACTCCTGCTTGCCGAGGCCCGGATCCGGCGAGGTCGCGGACGGAGCGGTCCTCGCGGCCAGGAAGTGGCCGTTCTGGTAGGGAGCGCCGATCGCGGCGGCCCGGATGGCCCTGACCAGTTCGTCGGCGGGTTCCGTCTTGGGGACGAAGGCCAGGGCTCCGGCCAGGAAGCTGCTCTGCACCGAGGACGGGTCGGCATGACTGCTCATGACGATGGTGCGGCTGCCGGCCGCGCTCAGCGTGCGCACCTTCGCTCCGATCCCGACGCTGTCCTCCAGATTGAGGTCGAGCACCACGACGTCGACGGGGAACTGTTCGTGGGAGAGCAGTCCCGGCCAGGTCGATTCGCCGATGACGACCTCGATGTCGTCACGCTGGGCGAGGTGGGCGACGATCCCGTCGACGACGAGGCGATGCTCGTCCACGATGGCAACCCTGATGACACCGGGTCGGGTGGCTTTGGCAGTGAGAGTCAATTTCTTCCCCCCGAGCAGCGCCCAAACCGGGTGTGTGGGCAGACCACTCTGTACACCCAGCATAGCTAAGTGATAGGAACTCGCCTGTCCCTCGACGCGCCGAGGAGTCTCGACAACTGCGGCCCCACGAGATCGTCCTCGATGAGGAAGCCGTCGTGGCCGAACTCGGAGTGGATCACGACGGCCTCGTTGCCGTCGATGGTGCTGGGCAGGGCGGCGGCGATCGCCACCTGTTCGTCGACGGGGAAGAGCCGGTCGCTGTCGATCCCGAGCACCAGGCTGGTCGCCGTCACCCGGGACAGCGCCGCGGCGACCCCGCCCCTGTCCCGCCCGACGTCGTGGGAGTTCATCGCCTGCAGAAGCGTGATGTAGCTGTTCGCGTCGAAGCGGCGGGTGAACTTGTTGCCGTGGAAGTCGAGGTAGCTCTCGACGGCGAACCTCCCGGAGGCGCCGAGCGGGCTCACGCTGCTCTGCCAGCTCCGCTGGAATCGATCGTTCAGCTCGGTCGGCGAGCGGTAGTTGAGCAGGGCCATCCGTCGGGCCAGCGCGAGTCCCCGATACGGGCCCTCGCCGTCTGCCGCCTCGTAGTAGTCGCCGTCGGAGAACCGAGGGTCCATCTGGATCGCCTCGATCTGCACGGAATTGAGGGCGATCTGGTCGGCGGTGCTGATCGACGGCGCCGCCACGATCGCCACCCGGTCGAGGCGATCCGGGTACTCGATCGCCCACTCGATGGCGTGCATGCCGCCCATCGAGCCCCCGATCACGGCGGCCCAGCGAACGATTCCGAGCCGGTCGGTCATGGCCACCTGCGCGGCCACCTGGTCGCGAATGGTCAGATAGGGAAATCGCGCGCCCCATTCCCTGCCATCCGGGGCGAGGGAGGCCGGACCCGTGCTTCCCTGACAGCCGCCGAGCACGTTCGGTGCGACGACGAACCAGCGATCGGTGTCGACGGCGCGGCCAGGACCGATGATGCCAGACCACCAACCCGCCGTCGGGTGTCCCGGCTCCGCCGGTCCGATCAGATGGCTGTCGCCGGTCAGCGCGTGCAGGACGAGCACGGCATTGCCGCCGTCCGCATCCAGCTCTCCCCAGGTCTCATAGGCGATGCGCACGGAGGGCAGCGAACCGCCGCGCTCGAGGTCCTGATGGCCGAGCGCGGCGAACAGCCGGTGGCCCGGATTGTCGCCCTCGCGCCAGGCCCCCGTCAGCGGCGGCTTGCCGACGAGGGCACGGGCGTTCGCCTCGGTCACGAAGCTCGACGGGACGGTGTCCTCTGGTGTTTGCCAATCCATGTCTACGCAAGTATCTCAACAAGCCGACGACTGGAGACGATTGTTACGGAAGGCAACACCGGTTACGGAGGGCACCGCCGCCGTGGAGCCTAGGCGTTCTGCGCGGCCTTCGTGACCTCACGGGCGGCGGCGAGGCCGGCGGAGAGGTCGGCGAGGATGTCGTCGATGTTCTCCAGCCCGACGGACAGGCGCACGAGACCCGGGGTGACGCCGGAGGTCAGCTGCTGCTCGGGCGTGAGCTGGGAGTGGGTCGTCGAGGCCGGGTGGATGATCAGGCTGCGGACGTCGCCGATGTTCGCGAGGTGGCTGAACAGGGTCACGTTGTCGACGAGCGCTGCCCCGGCATCCACCCCGCCCTTGAGCTCGAAGGACAGCACAGCTCCGACGCCCTTCGGCGCGTACTCGTTGGCCTTCGCGTACCAGGGGCTGGACGGCAGGCCGGAGTAGTTCACCGAGGCGACGTCCTCGTTGCCGTCCAGCCACTCCGCGACCGCCTGGGCGTTCTGCACGTGCCGCTCGATCCGCAGGCTCAGCGTCTCGATGCCCTGGATGAGCTGCCAGGCGCTCGCAGGGGCGATCGCCGAGCCGAGGTCGCGCAGGAGCTGCACACGCGCCTTGATGATGTAGGCGATGCCGTCGCCGAGCGCCTCGACGTAGTTGACGCCGTGATACGACGGGTCCGGTGTGGTCAGTCCGGGGAACTTCTCGGCGTTTTTGCTCCACTCGAACTTCCCGCCGTCGACGATGATGCCACCGATGACCGTTCCGTGACCGCCGAGGAACTTGGTGGCGGAGTGCACGATGATGTCGGCGCCGTGCTCGAACGGACGGATGAGGTACGGGGTCGCGATCGTGTTGTCGACGATGAGCGGCAGGCCGTTGTCGTGGGCGATGCCGGAGACGAGCTTGATGTCGAGGATGTTGATCTTCGGGTTGCCGATGGTCTCGGCGTAGAAGAGCTTCGTGTTCGGACGCACGGCCCTGGCCCACTCCTCCGCGTCGTCCTGGTTCTCGACGAAGGTGGTCTCGATGCCGAGCTTCGCCAGCGTGTACTTGAACAGGTTGTACGTTCCGCCGTAGATGGAGGACGAGGAGACGATGTGGTCGCCTGCCTGGGCGATGTTGAGCACCGCGACGGTCTCTGCCGCCTGCCCGGAGGACAGCAGCAGCGCCGCGGTGCCGCCCTCGAGCGCGGCGAGCCGCTCCTCGACGACGTTCTGGGTGGGGTTCTGGATGCGCGTGTAGATGTTGCCGAACTCGGCGAGCGCAAACAGGTTCTTGGCGTGCTGGGCGTTGTTGAAGACGTAGGAGGTGGTCTGGTAGATCGGGGTCGCGCGGGCGTTGGTGACGGGATCGGGGGCGGCCCCCGAGTGGATCTGTTTGGTTTCGAATTTCCAGGATGCGGCGGCGTCGCTCATGAGGGGTCTCCTTGGCAGAATGTCGGGACTGGGCGGGTCGGTCGCCCACTCGGAAGCGAGCCTAGGCAGCCGTGACGCGCCGGGCAATGGCCCCGACACATCCCGTAATCTCTGGTTGACTCACAAGACTAGTCATGCGAGACTAGTCGCGTGTCTTCCATCCGTCTGTTCATCCTCGGGTCCTTTGCCGAGCGGGGGCCCATGCACGGCCATGCCCTGCTGCAGCTGGCCGAGCAGGAGCACATCGACCTCTGGACCGACTTCGCCTCGAGCGCGGTCTACGGCGCGATGAAGCGTCTCGCCGCGGAGGGGCTGATCGTGGAGGACCACGTCGAGCGGCACGGCAACTATCCGGAGCGCCAGGTCTACCGCATCAGCGTGGAGGGCGAACGCGCCCTGCACGAGCTGCGAGAGCAGGGCCTGACGGAGATCGTCATCAAACCCGACCCGCTGGACCTCGCTCTCGCCCGGCTCGACCCCGATCGGCTCGACGAACTGGGCGATCTCCTCCTGGCGCGCCTGACGCGGCTGCGGGAGACACTGGCCGCCGACGAGTCCCGC
Source organism: Lacisediminihabitans sp. (assembly GCF_036404185.1). Taxonomy (GTDB): domain Bacteria; phylum Actinomycetota; class Actinomycetes; order Actinomycetales; family Microbacteriaceae; genus Lacisediminihabitans. The sequence goes on from NZ_DASWPB010000207.1 coordinate 49,417, forward strand.
CTGCAGCAGATCATGGTCTATCTCACCGTGGCGGAGGGCTGGTCCATGGGGCACCAGCTCTCGCGCCTGCGGGCGGAGATCGCCTGGCACGAAGAGCTTCTCGCCGCGCTCCCCGACATCATCTCCGACGAAAAACGACGACAGTCCACGAAGGGTGACAACTCATGACCGAACAGACCGAGGCCTCGGGAAACAGGCCGCCAGCCTGGGTCGCGCCGGCCGGGGTGACCAGCCGTCGTGCCTGGGGATCGCTGATCGTGCTCCTCGTGGGCATGTTCATGTCGCTCCTCGACACGACCATCGTCAACGTCGCGCTCCCGACCATCCGGGACAGCATCAAGGCGGACGAGGCGACCCTCGCCTGGATCATCTCCGGATATGCGCTCGCCTTCGGGCTCGTGCTCATCCCGGCCGGCCGCATCGGAGATCGGTTCGGCCACAAGTGGGTGTTCTTCACCGGGCTGGCGATCTTCACCGCGGCCAGCCTGGCGGCAGGCCTCGCGCAAGACCCGACCCAGCTCATCGTCGCGAGGGTCATCCAGGGCCTCGGCGGCGGCATCTTCTTCCCGCCGGTGACCGCCTTCATCCAGCTGCTCTTCCCGCCCATGAAACGCGGTAAGGCGTTCGCCATCATGGGGGCGACCATCGGCGTGTCGACGGCGCTCGGACCGATCGTGGGCGGCCTGCTCATCCAGGCCCTCGGCGAGACGACCGGATGGCGCTACATCTTCTTCGTGAACATCCCGATCGGGGTCGTCGGCCTGCTGGGCGCGGCCTTCGTGCTCCCGACCGTGATCGCCGGCGCCAAGGCGGCGATGGACTATCTCGGGCTGCTCCTGCTCGCGGGTGCCCTCGTCGCCATCCTCGTCCCGCTCATCCAGGGCCAGGACCAGGGCTGGCCGCTCTGGACCTATCTGTCGCTGGCCGGCGGTGTTGTGCTGCTCGTGCTGTTCGCCCTGTGGGAGCGCGCCGTCGCGGCGCGGGGGGCGTCCCCGCTCGTCCCGCCGCATCTGTTCTCCCACCCCGCCTTCACCGGCGGCGCCATCCTCGCGCTCATCTACTTCGCGGCCTTCACCAGCATCTTCTTCGTCATCTCGCTGCTCTGGCAGGCCGGCCTCGGCCACACCGCCCTGGAGTCCGGCCTGGTGTCGATCCCGTTCGCGATCGGCAACATCGTCGGTGCGACCCAGAGCGACAGGCTCGCGCAGAGGCTGGGGAGGGGCGTCCTCCTGATCGGCACGGCGATGGTCGCCGCCGGTCTGATCGCCCTCTGGGTCATCCTGCTCACCATCGCCCCGACCGACCTGAACAACTGGATCCTGCTCGGGCCGCTGGCCGTCGCCGGTGTCGGCAACGGGTTCTTCATCGCACCGAACGCCCGGTTCATCGTCGCGACGGTGGATCGCGCGGAGGCGGGTGCCGCGAGTGGTGTCATCGGCACCATGCAGCGCATCGGCAGCGCCATCGGCATCGCCGTGGTCTCGAGCGTGCTGTTCGGCGTCGCGAACCTGGGGGGCGTGAGCCGCGAGATCGCCGACAGGGTGGGTGCCGCGATGCGGGAGGGCCGCTACCACTCGCCCTCCGCGGCCGCCGAGGCCATCTCGAAGACCGTGCTGGCCACGCACTTCGGGGACGCGGCGACCATGGCGATGCTGGTCAGCGCCCTGTTCGCCCTCGCCGCCGTCGCTCTGGTGTTCGCGCTGCCCAAGCGGGTCAGCCTGCACTGACCTCCCGGTCGGTCAGGACCCGCGCCTCGAGCCGGTCGGATCCCTCTTGGAGGGGCCGGCCGGCCCGTCGTCCGTCTCCCTGAACAGCCAGCGCGGCCTCGGCTCGATGAGCGGGCGGAAGACGCGTCGGACCAGGGGACTGGCGAGGGCGATCGAGATGGCCATGGCGGCGAGGACGATCGCCACGAGGAGCCAGTCCGACGGTTGCTGCCCCTTGAGCACTCCCGTCTCCCTCAGCGGATACAGGATGAAGCTGTGCAGCAGGTAGATGTACATGGTCGCCTGGCCGAAGCCGGTGATCCAGGTCGTCGACCGGGGGACGAGCGCGAAGAACGCCGCGCTGAGGAGCGCGGCCAGCCCGAGGAAGGCCAATCGCACGAGGCCGGCCCACCAGGCGCTCTGTCCCAGCCCGTCGTAGGAGTCGTCGTAGAACAGCCAGTGCACGTCGATCGACTTCCAGAAGCCGATGAACAGGACGATGGCGGCCGCCCAGGCGACGAACACCGTGACCGCGGCCGACCGGATGACCCAGGTCTGCCGCTCGACGACATGCCATTTCTCGATGATCTTCCACTGGCGCAGCTGCCAGCCGAGCACGAAGAACGGCAGGATGCCGATCGCCCTCGACAGCGAGAAGGTGCTGTCGACGTTGTCGAGGTAGCCGACCCCCACGGAGAACAGGACCGCCCAGGCCAGCGGCCAGCGGACGAGCACGAGGTACGGCAGCACCAGCCGGAACACGCCGAGGGCGAGCAGGAACCACAGCGTCCAGTGCGGCGTCGTCGGGTTGAGGCTCGTCGATCCCTCCGCGAAATACTGGACCACCGTCCAGATGATCTGCATGATCGCGTACGGCAGGAGGATGTCCGTGAGAACCTTCTTCATCTGCCTCGTCGTCGGCGGGCTGGCCTTGGAGAAGTAGCCGCTGATCATCGCGAACGCCGGCATGTGGAAGCCGTAGATGAACAGGTAGACCATGAGGGCATGGTCCGATTCCGCCGTGAGGCGCTGCACGCCGTGGCCGATGACGACGAGCATGACACACAGGAACCGGGCGTTGTCCCAGAGCGGGACCCGCCGCCTCCGTTCGCCGGCCGTCCCCGCGTTCGCGGCACCGGGCACGGTCGTCATCGCTCAACCCTAGCCGCGCTACGGTTGAGGCAGACAGTTGAGAGGGAGGCCTTGTGGGCACACGACGGGTTGTGGTAACCGGTGCGAGTTCGGGGATCGGAGCGGCCACGGTCCGCCTGTTCCGGGCACACGGATGGGACGTGGTCGGCGTCGCCAGGCGCACCGACCGGCTCGAGGCGCTCGCGGCGGAGACCGGGGCGGACGTCTTCACCGCCGACCTCACCGACCAGGCCCAGGTGGACGCCCTGCGCGATCACCTGCTCGAGCTCGGCCCTGTGCACGCGCTCGTCAACAACGCCGGGGGAGCCTTCGGCCTCGCCTCCGTGGAGGACGGCTCCGCCGACGACTGGCTGCGGATGTACGAGGTGAACGTGATCGCGGTCAAGCGGGTCACCAGCGCGCTGCTGCCGCTGTTGCGGCGGGCGGCGGCGGAGGCCGGGGTCGCCGACATCCTCACCGTCACCTCGACCGCCGGCCACGTCGCCTACGAGGGAGGCGGCGGATACAACGCCGCCAAGTTCGCCGCGCATGCCGTGGTCTCCGTGCTGCGCCTGGAGCTCGCCGGCGAGCCGATCCGCGTTCTCGAGGTCGCCCCCGGGATGGTCAAGACCGAGGAGTTCTCCCTCGTGCGGTTCGCCGGGGACCGGTCGAAGGCCGATGCGGTCTACGAGGGTGTTGTCGACCCCCTCTCCGCCGAGGACGTCGCCGAGGCGATCGTGCACGCGATCGAACTGCCCGGTCACGTCAACCTCGACCTCATCACGATCAAGCCGATCGCTCAGGCGGCCACCCACAAGGTCGCGCGTGGGGAACTGGTGCCGCGACGGACCGAATGACCCCCGTGCGGCGCGGCGGCGCTCAGCCGGCGAGCTCGTCCAGCCGGGAGAAGGCCAGCGCGGCGAGGTAGGCCGCGGCATCCGGCAGCACGCTGTCGTCGAATCTGGCGAGGTTCGAGTGGTTGTACGGCGCGGTCTGAGGATCCAGCTCCGGCGGGCAGGCGCCGACGAACACAAACGCGCCGGGGACCTCGTGCAGGATCGCGGCGAAGTCCTCCGCGCCGCCGATCGGGGACTGCATGGGGGAGTACCGCTCGGCGCCGAACATCTCGATCGCCACCCGTTCGGCCAGGTCCGCGTGGTGCCGATCGTTGAGGACGGGATCGGTCACGGAGAGGAAGTCGATGTCCGCGCGGAGTCCGTGCGCGGTCGCGATGCCCTGCACGAGCTCCCGGCTGTAGCGCTCCACCAGGTCGAGGCTGCGCGGGGAGAAGGTGCGCACGGTCGCGCCGAAGGACGCCGTGTCGGGGATGACGTTGTTGGTGCCGCGCTCCCCGCCGCGGATCCAGCCCACGGTGACGATGACCGGGTCGAAGACATCGAATCGGCGGGTCACCATCGTCTGCAGGCCCGTGACGATCTCCGCAAGGGCCTGATTCGGGTCGAGCGCCAGCTGCGGGGCCGAGCCGTGGCCGCCCGCGCCCCTCAGCGTCACATCGAGGGTCGCCGAGCCCGCCATGAGCGCGCCGGGGCGGGTGGCGAAGACACCCACGGGATAGTCCGTCTTGACATGGACGCCGTATGCGCCAGCCAGCTCGCCCCTCGCGAGCCCGAGGGCTCCCTCGGCCAGCATGGCGTCTGCGCCGTTGTCCCCCTCCTCTCCCGGCTGGAAGAGGAAGAGGACCTCGCCGGCCAGTCGGTCGCTGTGGGTGGCCAGCAGGTGGATCGCCCCGACCCCGATCGCGGCGTGCAGATCGTGACCGCAGGCGTGCATCCGTCCGTCGATCTCCGAGGCGAACTCCTCGCCGGAGTCCTCCCGCAGGGCGAGGGCGTCGAGGTCGGCGCGCAGCACGACCGTCGGTCCCGGCCTCGCGCCGGGGATCCGGACCACGGCGGAGGAGATGTTCTCCGAGAGGCGGGTCTCGAGTCCGAGGCCGTCGAGGGAGGCGAGCACCCTGGCAAGGGTGTTCGGCAGCCGGAGTCCCGTCTCCGGCCGGCGATGGATGTCTCGGCGGATCGATCTCAGCGGTTCGAGGTAGTCGGCGGCCTCCTCGGCCAGCGCACGCAGGTCCATGTGTCTAGTGTCCCCCGTCTTGTCGGTAGCGTTGGTCCATGGTCATCGACAAACGCGAGGTTCTGGGCTGGGACGAGTTCGGATTGGCGGCGCGGGAGCTGGCGGCGAACGTACACGGGAGCGGTTTCGCCCCCGACGTGGTCGTCGCCATCGCGAGGGGCGGACTGCTGCTCGCCGGAGCGATCGCCTACGCGCTCAACGTGAAGAGCTGCGGCGCCCTCAACGTCGAGTTCTACACGGGCATCGACGAGAGGCTGGACGAGCCGATCCTCCTGCCGCCCATGCTCGACGAGCCGGCCATCGCCGGCAAGCGCGTGCTGCTCGTCGACGACGTCTCCGATTCCGGCCGCACGCTCGCGCTGGTGGTCCGGCTGCTCGGCCGGACGGGTGCCGAGGTGCGCACCGCCTGCCTGTACTCCAAGCCGGCGACCATCCTCGAGCCCGACTACGTCTGGCGCAAGACGTCGAAGTGGATCGCCTTCCCCTGGTCGTCGCTGCCTCCCGTCACTGCCTAGGCTGGTCCGGTGACACCGAAGCCGCTCTCCGAGCTCATCGATCCCGGCTGGGCGGACGCGCTCGCGCCCGTGGCCGGCCAGGTCGCCGCCATGGGCGATTTCCTCCGCGCGGAGGTGGCGGCCGGTCGGGGATACCTCCCGGAGGGCAGGAACGTGCTCCGGGCCTTCACCCGGCCCCTCGAGAAGGTGCGGGTGCTCGTCGTGGGACAGGATCCGTATCCGACCCCCGGGCATCCGATCGGTCTCTCCTTCGCCGTCGAGCGTCATGTGCGTCCGGTGCCGCGGAGCCTGCAGAACATCTACAAGGAGCTGCACGACGACCTCGGGCTGCCGATTCCGCCGCACGGCGACCTCAGCCCGTGGTCCGATCAGGGGGTCCTGCTGCTCAACAGGGTGCTCACGGTGCGTCCGGGTGCCTCCGGCTCCCACCGGGGCAAGGGCTGGGAGGCGGTGACGGAGGCGGCGATCCGGGCACTGGTCGCGCGCGGCGGACCGCTCGTCGCCCTGCTCTGGGGACGGGATGCGATCTCGCTCGAGCCGATGCTCGGCGCCGTCCCCGTGGTGAAGTCGGTCCATCCGAGCCCGCTCTCCGCGTCGGGCGGATTCTTCGGTTCCCGGCCATTCAGCCGGGTGAACGCACTGCTCGCCGAGCAGGGCGCCGCGCCGATCGATTGGGCGATCCCGGCATAGGTCACAGTAACCTATGTCATGATGGACGGTGTGGCACTCGACATCATCATCCTCAGCGTGCTGCGTGCCGCGCCCGCTCACGGATACGAGCTCAAGCGACGGGTGCAACGGCCGACCCTCACGCCGCTCAGCAACAACTCGCTCTACCCGCATCTGCGCCGATTCGAGCAGGCCGGGGCGGTCACCCAGACCGTCGAGCAGCAGGAGGGCAAGCCGGCCCGCAAGGTCTACGCGATCACCGATGCGGGCAGGCGGCTGTTCACCGAGCTCATCTCCACCCTCCCGCTCGACCTCGCCGGCGACGACGAGGAATTCCTCGTGCGGCTGAGCTTCTTCAACGAGATCGCCCCGGCCAATCGCCGGGCGATCCTCGCCGCACGCGCCGCGGTCCTCGACGCGGGGATCGCCCAGGTGCGCACCCTGCTCGCCGAGATCGCCCACTCGCCGGCCCATGAATGGCGGAGCCTTGCGATGGAGCAACTGCTCGATCGCCTCGAGCACGACCGCGGCCTGATTCGCGACCTCACCAAGAAAGCAGGAACATCAGACCATGACCACTAATGTCCAGGCGAGTCCACTCGGCGCCGTCGCCCGATACGGGCTGCTCGTCGGCCCCCTGCTCAGCATGATCGACTCGAGCATCGTGAACGTCGCGGTGCCCGACATCGCCACCGAGCTCAAGGCCACGCTCGACAACGTGCAGTGGGTGGTCAGCGGATACCTGCTGGCGCTCGGCGTCGCGCTCGCCGCGACCTCCTACCTGGCCAAGCGCTTCGGAACGCTGCGGGTCTACACCGTCAGCATGATCCTCTTCGTGGTCGTCTCCGCCGCCTGCGCGCTGGCGCCGAACATCGAGTCGCTCATCGCCTTCCGTGCGGCGCAGGGCTTCGTCGGCGCCCCGCTCGTGCCGCTCGCGCTCAGCATCCTGCTCGGCAAGGACGGTATCGGCGGCGGCAAGATCCCCGTCTCCGCCGCCCTGACCCTCTTCCTCGCCCCCGCCCTCGGCCCGACCCTTGGCGGACTGCTCATCGGCGCGGGCGGCTGGCGCTGGATCTTCCTCGTCAACGTGCCCGTCGGCATCATCGGCCTGCTGCTCCTGGTGCGCGTTCCGCGACACATCGGTGCGCTGGCCAACAGGGCGACGCGATTCGACCCCATAGGCTTCGTCCTGCTCGCCGTCGGGCTCACCGCCGCGCTGTTCGGCGCCACGGAGGGGACGACGGAGGGCTGGGACAGCCCCATCTGCTACCTGCCCCTCGTCGGCGGTCTTGTGCTCCTCGTGATCTACACCTTCTGGGCTCTCCGCCACGAGAACCCGGCGGTCAACGTGCAGATGATCCGCCACGGCAACTCCGCCCTCGCCCTCGTCCTGCAGGTGCTCTGCTCCGTCGTCGCCTTCGGGACGGTCTTCCTGCTGCCGGTCTTCACCCAGGACGTGCAGGGGCACAGCGCCATCGCCACCGGCATCGCGCTGCTTCCCCAGGGCATCGTCATGGGCATCGGCACCTACGTCGGCCAGAAGCTCTCGTCGAGGATCTCGCTCAAGGTGCTCGTCGTGACCGGGTTCGTCATCCTCGCCGTCTCCAGCGTCTTCCTGCTCTTCCTCGAGCAGGACACGCCGCTGTGGGTCACCGCGCTCATCCTCTCCGGCCGGGCGATCGCCATCGGCTTCGTCACCACGCCCCTCCTGGTGGCGATGCTCGCTCCGCTGCCAGAGGAGCAGCTCGCCGACGGGAACACCCTGTTCAACATCACCCAGCGCCTCGGTGGGTCGATCGGCGTGAGCATCCTCGGCTCCCTCGTCGCCGGTGGCGCGACGATCGCGGCGACAATCGACTCCTTCCACATGGTCGGCTGGATCCTCATCGCGATCGCCGTCCTCTCCGCCATCCTCTCGCTCTGGCTCAAGCAGGACCGCTCACGGGAGGTCCCCGCGGTCAGCACCGTGGGGGAGTGATCGGCGCCCAGTAGGCTCGTATCCATGCTTGAGGAGGAATACCAGGCCACCCATCGGCCGCGCGAGGCGCAGCGGAATCTGCCCCCGCTCGAGGTCCCGTTCGACTACACGATCAGGGACGCCCGGCTGGAGGACCTGCCGGACGTGCGGGAGATCTACAACCACTACGTCAGGAATTCGACGGTCACCTTCGACGAGGTGCCGATCACCCTGGCCAAGCAGCGGTCGAAGTTCCTGCACATCCAGAAGCTGAAGATGCCGTTCCTGGTCGCGGAGAGCACGAGCGGGCACATCCTCGGCTACGCCTACGTCTACCCGTGGCAGGAGAAGGCCGCCTACCGGTTCACGGTGGAGAACTCCATCTACCTCGGCGCCGCGGCGACCGGGAAGGGGCTCGGCCGGGCGCTGCTCGCGGAGCTCATCAGCCGCTCCCGGGCGGCAGGCCTCAAGGAGATGATCGCCGTGATCGCCGACAAGGGGGCGGATGCGTCGATCCACCTGCACAGGGAGTTCGGGTTCACGGAGATCGGCCACATGGGCAAGGTCGGCTTCAAGTTCGATCGGTGGCTCGGCACGGTGTTGCTGCAGAAGTCGCTGAAGTAGCGCCGGCCGTGGGCCTCAGTGCTTCCCGCCGAGCTCGAGCATGGTCACCCCGCCGATCACGAGGACCATTCCGGCCAGCTGGAGCAGCGTGAGCGACTCCTTGAAGAACAGCCAGCTGATGACCGCCACGAGCACCACCCCGACGCCCGCCCAGACCGCGTAGGCGATCCCGAGCGGGACGCCCTTGCTGAGCGACTGCGAGAGCGCGGCGAAGGCGCCGACGTAACCGATCACCACGACGATGTACGGCACGACCTTGGGGCCGTCGCCCGTGGCGAACTTGAGTGCGGACGTCGCGATCACCTCGGCGATGATCGCCCCGGCGAGAAACAGGTAGCCCAAAACGTGCCCTTCGATGGTGGGGTGCTAGCGGGGAGGCTGTGCGGGGCCGTCGGCCGGCCGTGACGGGCCAGGACGTCGTCGTCCTCGCCCGGGAGCGCCCATCCGCCCCACGAGGTCGAGCACGAAGCGCCGTGGCGCGAGCCCGACGCTCCTCGCCTGGATCGTGTTCATCGTTCCGCTGATGACGCTCGCGGGCGGGCGCCTCCGGTCGAGTGCCTTCATGGCCGTCCCGACAACCTGCTCCGCGCTCTGGAGGGCGCCGAAGAGGGCGTCCTCGTTGTGGGCGACATCGAAGAACTCCGTCTCCGTCGGACCGGGACACAGGGCGAGCACCCGCAGGCCGCTGCCCTTGGCCTCGAACCAGAGGGCCTCGGTGAAGCTCAGGACGAAGGCCTTGGTCGCCGCGTAGACGGCCATGCGGGGGATCGGCTGGAACGCGGCCGTGCTGGCAACGTTGACCAGCGCCCCGCGACCGGAGGAGAGCAGCTCCGGAAGGAATGCCCGGCTCAGGGCGACCACGGCCGTCACGTTCAGCCGGACCTCGTCGAGCAGGCGCTCCTCGTCGATCGAGACGACGGTGCCGTGATTGCCGAAACCGGCGTTGTTGACGAGGGTGGAGAGCCGGATGTCCGCGGCGGCGAGGCGCGCGACGAGGCTCGGCACGGCATCAGGCAGGGTCAGGTCGAGGGCGATCACCGTGCATACCGTGCCGTGGTCGCGGCCGAGCTCACCGGCCAGGGACCGCAGCCGGTCCTCCCGGCGGGCGACGAGCACAAGATCGGCTCCGCGCTCGGCGAGCCGCCTGGCGAACTCGGCGCCGAGGCCGCTGCTCGCCCCGGTGACCAGCGCGACGGTGCCGCTGAGTTCGAGGGTCATGCTCAGAGGCTACCGGCGTTAGGGTCGTTGCATGCCAGAAGCTCCGCGCCAGCGTCCCGCGGACCACCTGGTGCTCGCCAGCTTCTCCGGTCACGTCAGGGCTCGTCCCAAGGCCGTCTTCGAGGCGATCGACCAGCGACTGCGGCCGTCGGAGGGATCCCGCAGCTCCTACTTCGCGGACGATGCCGCCTTCCTCATCGTGGAACAGGGCGGCTGGTGGTACCGGGGTGAGTACCGCATCGTGCCCGATGAGCGCGGGTCCAACGTCGAGCACTACATCCTCAACGTCGCGCGGCGGATGTCTGGGCTCGGTGGCGCGGCCGCCCGCAGGGTCCTGCGTCTCGCCCCGGTCGAGTTCGACCGCCTCATCGCCGGGCTGCGGCGCGAGCTCGAATAGCCCGGAGGTGAGACCCGATGTCAAGTCCTAGGCTCGATACGTGTTCGAACTCCATCACCTGAGCGCCAGGGAGCAGTGGGACTGGCTGCACCGTCGCGAGATCACCCCGCTTGAGCTGGTCGACCACTACCTGGCCAGGATCGAGCGCCTGGACGGCGCCCTCGGTGCCTTCGTGACCGTCACCGCGGAGGCCGCGCGACAACGGGCGCGCGGACTGTCGGAGGCGGTGCCCTCCACCGCCGCGCTGTGGGGCCTGCCCTTCGGCGACAAGGATCTCAGCAATCGTGCCGGAGTGCCGACGGGATTCGGGTCTCGCCTCATGCGGGGCTTCGTGCCGGAGCGCTCGGACGAGCTGGTGACGGTGCTCGATTCGGCTGGCGGCATCAGCCTCGGCAAGACGAACGCCCCGGAGTTCGGACTGCCCTCCTACACCGAGACCCTGGTCGCCCCTCCCGCCCGCACGCCCTGGGACCCGTCGCTCGGCGCCGGGGGATCGAGCGGCGGAGCGGCGGTCGCCGTCGCCGCTGGCCTGCTACCGTTCGCGCCCGGTTCCGACGGCGGCGGATCGGTGCGCATCCCGGCGGCCGCCTGCGGGCTGGTGGGGCTCAAGCCCTCCCGCGGGCTGGTCCCGAGCGGTTCTGGGCTCGACTCCCTCGCCGGCCTGGTCGTCCCCGGCCCGCTCTCCAGGACCGTCGCCGACGCGGCGATGCTCCTCGACGCCATGGTCGAGGGGGGCGAGTATCCGTTCACCCTTCGGGCGCCGCGCTGGGACGGCGGCCGGCTGCTGAACGCGGCCGTCCGCGGCGAAGGACGCTTCCAGCTCGGGGTGATGACCACATCACCGTGGGACGACGCGTACGAGATCGAGGTCTCGGCCGAGGCATCCGCCGCCCTCGAACTCGCTGTCCGGGAGCTGGATGCCCTCGGACACGGCATCGAGGAGACGTCGCTGGAACCGGACCCCAGCTACGCACCGGCCTTTCGCACGATCTGGCAGGCGGGTGCGGGCGGGATACCCGCCCACGGGGATGACCTGCTGCTGCTCGAGCCGTTGACCCAGTGGCTGGTCGCTGCAGGGCGCGAGGTCTCGGCGGTGCAGCTCGCCGAGGCGCTCTCGGCGCTCGCCCGATACGAGCGCTCGATCATCCGCCAGTTCTCCCGCTTCGACGCGGTGCTGACGCCGTCGCTCGCGATGACACCCCGGCCCATCGGCTGGTACGACAGCGAGGACGGCGAGCGGAACTTCGCCCAGCAGGTGCAGTACACGCCCTTCACGTCGTTTGCCAACGTGACCGGACTCCCGGCGATCACGGTGCCGGTGTACCAGACCGCCGACGGCCTCCCGATGGGGGTGCAGCTCGTCGGCCGCCCGGGAGGCGAGGCGACCCTGCTGGCCATCGGCGCCCAGCTCGAGCGCCGGCTCGGCTGGGACCGGCGGCACCCGCCCCAGTGGTAGCGCGCCCTTCCGCCTCTGCGCCCCGTCCTCCGTCCGCGGCTGAGCGCATCCGTGTGGCTGCAGGCCCACGCGATCACCCGACCTTCCCGGTTTTGTCGTGTCACTTCGACATGACGTCAGCATCACGTGACAGGACAAAACCGGGAAGGTCGGTTCCGGGGCGCCCGCATATGCTCGCTACCGCTCCTGCGTAAGGCGGCATCCGCGGCGGCGTCTTCGGTCGCCAAGACGCGTCCCCCCCCGTGCGATTCGCGGCAGGATCTCAGCCGTACTCCTAGAGCAACTTAGGTAAGGCATGCCATACTTGAGGCGTGGCACTCTCCGACTCTCTCACCGAATCCATCGCCTGGAATCCCGCTGTAGGAGACCGCCTGCTCATCGCCGGCGACGAGTCCGCCATTCCCGCCATGCAGACCCTCCTCGCCACCCTGCCCGAGAAGGCTCGCGGCCAGGTCTTCGTCGAGGTCGCGACCGATGCGGACATCCTCACTCTCTCCGGTCCCGGCAGGGTCGCCGTCTGCTGGCTGGTGCGCGACCGCGGGCAGTCACTCCAGCGCTCCGTCGACGCCTGGCTGAGTGAGATGCTGCCGACACGGTTCGACCGCGAGCACACCGTGTACGCCTGGATCGCCGGCCGCGGCGCCGCCCGCGAGCTCAGCTCCGACTGAGAGCGCCCGGCCTTACAGTACTGAGAGCGCCCGGCCTACAGCCCGACGAGTTCGGCGCTCTTCTCCCACAGCGTCCGTGCCGCCGCCGGATCGTTCGCGATCCGCTGAGTCCGTCCGTTCGGATGCAGGCGGCTGAAATAGGTTCCGCTCGGTGCGCCGACATCGGCCGCCTGAGCGAGGACGATGAGCGGCTCCGCACCCCGCTCCGGGCTGAGTCCCAGGCGGCCGACGCTGATCGCCTGCGCGAACTTCATGATCGCGATCTCCGCTCCGAAGTTCGACGCGACGTAGCCGGGGTGGAAGGAGTAGGCATCCAGTCCGGTTCCCGCCGTCCGGCGGGCCAGCTCCTTGATGAAGAGGATGGTCTCGAGCTTCGTCGTGCCATAGGCCTGCCAGCCGCCGCGCCAGGGCAGCCGTTCGAAGTTCAGGTCGTTGAAATCGAGCCTCGCGATGGTGTTCGAGCTGCTTGCCGTCGACAGGACGCGGCCTCCACCGGCGGTGATGCGCTCCAGAAGCAGATTGGTGAGCAGGAACGGAGCCAGGTGGTTCGACTGGAACGTGCGCTCGAAGCCGTCGGCGGTGACCTGGCGGGAGGTCATCAGGCCGCCGGCGTTGTTGGCGAGGACGTCGATGCGCTCGTACCGGGAGAGCAGCGCATCCGCCAGGCCTCGCACCTGATCGAGATGGTCGAAGTCGGCGACGAAAGCGGTGCCGCCGGCGAGATGGGCGGCCTCGGCGGTCCGTTCGGGATTCCGGCCGACGACGGCGACGGTGGCGCCGCGCCTGCCCAATTCGATGGCGGCCGCCCGGCCGAGACCGGAGCTGGACCCGGTGATGACGATCGTCCTGCCGTCGAGGCTGTCTTTCGCCGGCACCGGCGCCTGGTTCGCGGTCACAGTCTGACGAGCTCCGCGCTCTTCTCCCAGAGCCGCGCCGCCAGGGCCGGGTCCTCCGCGGCGCTCCTGGCCCTGCCGTTCGGCTTCAGCCCGTCGAAGTAGGTGCCGCTCGGAGAGCCGATGTCCCGTGAGGCGGCGAGATGGATGAGCGGCGCGGCACCCTGGGCGGGACTGATCCCGAGGTGGCCGCGACTGACGAACTGCCCGAGCCGCAGCAGGGAGGAGTCGGCCCCGAAGCCGGTGGCGACGAAGCCGGGGTGGAAGGAGTATGCCTCCAGGGCGGTTCCCTCGGTGCGGCGGGCGAGCTCCTTGACGAACAGGATGGTTTCGAGCTTGCTGGTGCCATACGCCGGCCATCCGCCCAGCCAGGTCCGTCTCCTCCACTCGAGGTCGTCGAGATCGACCCGGCCTGCCAGGTTGGCCGCGCTCGCCGTGGAGACGACCCGGCCGCGGCTGGCCGTGAGGCGCTCCAGCAGCAGATTGGTGAGCAGGAACGGCGCGAGATGGTTGTGCTGGAAGGTCCTCTCGTGCCCGTCCGCGGAGATTCCGCGTTTGCCGATCAGGCCGCCGGCGTTGTTGGCGAGGACGTCGATGCGCTCATAGCGGGACAGCAGCGCATCCGCCAGCGCCCGCACGTCGTCGAGCCTGTCATAGTCGGCGACGAACGGCCTTCCGCCCACCTCCGCGGCGACGGCCCCGGTGCGTTCCGGATTGCGCCCGACGACCGCGACCTCGACACCGCGGTCGGCCAGCGCCACGGCGGCTGCCCTGCCGAGGCCGGAACTGGCACCCGTGATGACCATCGTCGCGCCGTCGAGGTCCTTGTTGCCTGATGCCACAGCCGTCGCCTATTCCGGGGCGGCCCCTGCAACGTGCTGCTGCGTGGACGAGGCGAACACCCTCAGACGAGAATAACGCGCGGAGGCTACGCCCAGCGTTCGCCCGCCCGCAGCCAATACAGTTGCAGCATGGCGGGCACGCTTCGGCGAGTGGCAATGGTGACGATGCACAGCTCTCCCTCCGCTTCCCCCGGCACCGGCGACTCCGGCGGCATGAACGTCGCCGTGCTGGCCATGGCCGCGGAGCTGGCCGGGCGCGGCGTGGAGGTCGACCTGCTGACCCGCGCGACCGGCGAGCCCAGGATCGCCGACCTGCGGGACGGCGTGCGGCTGTACGAGCTGCGGGCGGGGCCGACCGGACCGATCGAGAAGGACAGGCTGTTCGAGGTCGCCGACGAGTTCGGCGAGGCCGTGGCCGAGCTCACCGATCGCAGCAGGCCGCGCTACGACGTCATCCACGCGCACTACTGGCTGAGCGGTCTGGCGATCCTCCCCGTGGCCCTCGAGCTCGGGATCCCGCTCGTGCAGAGCTTCCACACCATCGCCGCGATGAAGAACCGTTCGCTCGCGCTCGGCCAGACGGCCGAGTCGGAGCAGCGGGTGCGCACCGAGAGGTATCTCGCCAGTCAGGCCAGCGCCATCGTGGCAGGCTCCGCTGCCGAGGCGACCGCCCTCATCGACGAGCTGCGCGCCCCGCCGGACCGGGTGTGGGTGATCCCGCCAGGGGTGGACATCCGGATGTTCTCTCCGGAGAGGGCGGATGCCGCGGGCGCCCGCCTGCGCGCGGGCCTGTCCATCGAGCCCGGCCGCCCCATCCTGGCGGTCGTCGGCCGGATGCAGCCGCTCAAGGACCAGCGGCTGGCCATCCGTACCCTCGCCGAACTGCACGCCCTGCGCGGCTGGTCGCCGGTGCTCGTCATCGCGGGGGAGCCGACCCCGGGAGACGGCTCCTACGCGGCGTCGCTCGCGGCCATCGCGGATCAGCTGGGCATCCTCGGTGAGGTGCGGTTCACCGGTGCCCTGCAGCGCGAGGACCTGGCCGACCTGCTCGCGGCGGCGACGCTCACGCTCGTCCCCTCCCGCTC
Organism: Lacisediminihabitans sp.; assembly: GCF_036404185.1. Lineage (GTDB taxonomy): Bacteria > Actinomycetota > Actinomycetes > Actinomycetales > Microbacteriaceae > Lacisediminihabitans. Next base: position 64,669 of record NZ_DASWPB010000207.1, read on the forward strand.
GGAGACCTTCGGTCTCGTCGCACTCGAGTCGGCCGCGAGCGGCACCCCGGTGATCGCCTCTCGGGTCGGTGGCCTGGTGGAGTCCGTCGCCGAGGGGAGGTCCGGGTATCTCGTCGATTCCCGCGATCCGCGGGTGTGGGCGAGGACCGCCGCCGAGCTGCTCGACGACGCCGCCCGCCTGGAGCGGCTGTCGGCCTCGGCGAGGGATCACGCGGAGGGTTTCACCTGGGGGGCGACCGCCACCGCGCTCCTCGGGGTCTACGCGGGCCTTCCGTAGGTCTCCAGGAGCCGCAGCCAGATCTCGTTCATCGTGGGATAGGCAGGGACCGCGTGCCAGAGCCGGTCGAGCGGCACCTCGCCGACGATCGCGGTCGTCGCGGCGTGGATGAGCTCCGAGACGTCCTGGCCGACGAAGGTGACGCCGAGGATGACCCCGCGCTTCTCGTCGACGACCATGCGGGCCTGTCCCTCGTAGCCGTCGGCCTGCAGCGATGCGCCGGCCACCCAGCCGAGGTTGTAGTCGACCACGCGGGTCTCATAACCGGCCCTCTCCGCGGCGACGGCGGTGAGGCCGACGGAGGCCACCTCCGGGTCGCTGAAGGTGACCTGCGGCACCGCCTCGTGGTCGGCGGTCGCCGCGTGCGTCCCCCAGCGCCCGTCGGAGACCGGCTTGCCGAGTGCCCGGGCGGCGATGACATCGCCCGCGGCCCTGGCCTGGTATTTTCCCTGGTGGGTCAGCAGCGCCCGATGGTTGACATCCCCGCAGGCGTACAACCAGTCGAAGCCGGTCACCCTCATGGTGTCGTCGACCTCGAGCCAGTCTCCCGGCGTGAGGCCGAGGGAGTCGACGCCGAGATCGGTCGTGCGCGGGACGCGTCCCGTGGCCACGAGCACCTCCTGAGCCGTCACCGTGCCGCCGTCGCCCAGGGTGAGCTCGACGCCGGCCTCCGTCCTCCTGGTGGAGGCCACCGAGGTGCCCAGCCGCACGGTGGCACCGAGCCTGCCGAGGGAGGCGGCGACGGCCTCCCCGGCGAACGGCTCCTCACTGCCGAGCAGCCCGGTCCTGGCGAGCACCGTGACCTCCGTGCCGAAGGAGGCGTACGCGGTCGCCATCTCCACGGCCACGACGCCGCCGCCGATGATGGCGAGGCTCGTCGGGGCCGCCTTGGCGCTGGTGGCATCGCGGCTCGTCCACGGGGACACGTCCTTCAGGCCCGGGATGTCCGGAAGCAGCGGATCGGAACCGACGCTCACCGCGACGGCATGCCTGGCGGTGTAGACGACCCCGTCGACGGTGACCTGTTTCTCGGCGGTGATCCTGGCGTGTCCGCGGACGAGGTCGATGCCGGCGCCGGCGACCCAGTCGACCTGGCTCTGATCGTCCCAGTCGTTTGTGAACCCGTTGCGTCGTGCGAAGGTCGCGGAGACATCCAGGTTCCCCGTGACGGCCTCCCTGGCGCCGCCGACCTGTTTCGCCGCGCGCAGGGCGATTCCGCTGCGCAGCAGGGCCTTCGAGGGCATGCAGGCCCAGTAGGAGCACTCGCCGCCGACGAGCTCGCTCTCGATGAGCAGCGCCGTGAGCCCGCCCTGCACGGCGCGATCGGCGATGTTCTCCCCGACGGCCCCCGCTCCGATGACGATGAGGTCGTATGTCGTGTCGGTCATCATTCCTCCTGGTTGTGGTTGTTCGATCGTGTGGTCGTTCGGGGATCCGGGGGACGGGATCGCATCAGCGGCCCACGAAGTCCGCCGCGGTGCGGGCGAGGAACGCCTCCAGGCCGATCCGCGCATCCTCGCTCGCGGCGAGCCGGACGAGTTCGGGCTGGAGCGCTGCCTCCGCCGCCGAGTCGCCCTCCCGCACCGCGAGGCGCGCGTTTGCGAGGGCCGCCTGCACGGCGAGCGGCGCCTGGACGGCGATCCTCCTGGCCAGTTCGAGACCCCGGTCGTACTGGGCGCCGTCGGGGACGACCTCCTGCACGAGGCCGATGCGGTGCGCCTCGGTCGCGTCGAACGGATCGCCCGTGAGGATCCAGCGCATGGCGTTGCCCCAGCCGACCGCCCGCGGGAAGCGGATCGTCGCGCCGCCGAACGGCAGGATGCCGCGGGCCACCTCGATCTGCCCGAATCGGGTGGACTCGGCGGCGACCGCGATGTCGCTCGCGAGGATGAGCTCGATCCCGAGGGTCAGACAGGTGCCCTGGACGGCGATGACGACGGGCTTGGTCAGCCGCCTGCCCGAGACCTGCCACGGGTCGAGGCCGCCCTCCTGCTCGATCCGGAGACCCTCCGGCCCGATCCGGGGGCCGACGTCGGCGAGGTCGAGACCGGCGGTGAAGTGCTCTCCGTGGGCGAAGACGAAGCCGGCCCGCAGCTCGGTATCCCGATCGAGCTCCCCATAGGCCGCGGCGAGCTCCTGCAGGAGGAGGTAGTCGGCCGCGTTGCGCTTCTCCGGCCGGTTGAGGCCGATGAGCAGGACCCCTCCATCTCGGTCGACGGTGATTCGTTCGGTCAACGCTGGCCTCCTGAGATGACGGTCACTCCATCGTAAACGCAGCCGCGGGCGCCGTCACCGGGTCAGGGCGCCGACGATTCGCAGGATGGCGCCGAGATCGTCGGCGGCCGCCTCCGGCGACGACGGCGCGAAACCGGAGATGCCGGCTCCGGCGAGCGGGAGGAGCGATCTCGCCGCCGTGATGGCCTCGAGCAGCTGCGGCAGCGACAGCCCGAACGGTATCGGGTCGCCGACTCCGGCGAGCTCCGCGGGGTCGAGCACGTCGACGTCGATGTGCAGATAGACGGAGGTCGCGCCGCTTCTCCGCAGGGCCTCGGTGATGCTCTCGGCATCCAGATCCTCCGGGGTCAGCCCGACGATCGGCGCGGACGCGAGATAGTCGCTCTCCGCGTCGTCGAAGCTCCTGGCGCCGGCGAGGATCACCCGGTCGGCGGAGATCGGCACGGCGGGAACGAGAGCGGAGGCGCCGTCGCCGAGCAGGGTGCGCAGGGTCATGCCCGTGAAGGCCCCGTGCCTCGACGAGTCAGGGGTGTTCAGATCGGGATGGGCGTCGAACCATACGACGGCGAGCCGCTCGTCCTCGCGCGCGGCCGATTCGATCGCCCCCAGGGCGACACCGCAGTCGCCGCCGATCGTGATCGGAAGACCGGCGGCGCCGTGCATCGCGGCGAGCTGGGCATCCCTGATCGCTCGGAGCGCACTCAGCCGCTGGACGCCGCTGCCCTCGTCGCTGCCCGCCTCTGAGGGCACCTCGACGGTGACGGTGGCTGCCGCAGGCAGGTCGCCCCTGATCGCCTCCGCTCCGTCAACAAGACGCATCGCTCTGGAGGAGTCGGAGCCCTGCCATTGGGGCACGACAAAAAAGGTGGCAGCCACCCCTCAAGTATGGCCGCCACCGGGATCGCCGTGTCGCGTCGTCCCTAGACGGTGCGCGGCGCGGCTGCCAGCTTCTCCGTGAGCTCCGCGACGGTCGCGCGGGTGATGTACGCCGGTCGGTCGCGCTCGACCCGCCAGCTCTCCGAGAGCGGCCCGATGTTGACGGTGTCGAAGCCGAACTCGTCGTAGAGCTTGGCCACGAACGCCGCGGCATCCTCGTGGTCGGACGCGGTGGCCAGCGCGCGACGGTTCGGGTCGCCGGCGGGCAGCGCCTGCTCGGTGATCAGCTGCGATTGGATGGCGTTGAAGCCCTTGGCCACCTTCGACGTCGGCAGGTGCTCCTGCAGCAGGCCGGAGACCGTCGCCTCGCCGTTGTCCAGCTCGGGGTAGTGTCCGTCGCGTTCGAAGTAGTAGTTGTTGGTGTCGATCACGATCTTGCCCGCGAGCGGCTCGACGGGGATGTCCAGGTAGGCCTTGAACGGCACGGTGACGACGGCGACGTCGGCCGCCGCCGCCGCCTCGACGGCCGTCGCGGCGCGGGCGTGCTCGCCGAGCTCGGCGACCAGCTCCGTGAGCGTCTCAGGTCCCCGCGAGTTGCTGATCACGACGTCGTAGCCGTTCTCGATCGCCTTGCGCGCGATCTGGCTGCCAATGTGCCCTGCACCGATGATTCCGATAGTTGTCATGTCCCCATTTTAGGAACCGCCGCCTGAGCGTCGCGGGGGAGTTCCCTGGCCGCTCGCCTGCCCGCCTCGAACAGCCAGCGGGCCGGCTCGCCCACGGCGGAGTCGACCGAGCCGGCCAGGTCCGACAGGGCGACGGACCAGGGCTCGGTGCCGTCGGGCGCGACGGGCCTGGCGGCGATCTGCCCCGCGACGAGGCCGAGGCGCACGTGTCGGTCGCCGGCCATCCGGATCAGCTCACCGACGAGCTTGCCGCCGGTCGAGGTCGCGTCGAAGCGGCCCTCGCCGGTGAGCAGCAGGTCGGAGGAGACGATCGCCTCATCGAGCCCGGTGATCGTCGCGAGATAGCCGGCCCCCGGCTCGACCCTGGCGCCCCAGGCGGCGAGGAACCCGTATCCGGCGCCTCCCGCCGCACCGCTGCCAGGGATCGAGGCACCGTCGCCGAGCAGAGTCGCGAAGCGGGCCAGCGCCGCCTCCAGCAGGCCCACCTGCGCCCTGTCTGCGCCCTTCTGCGGCGCGAACACGGCCGCGGCGCCCCCCGGGCCGAGCAGAGGCGCCGACACATCGGTCAGCAGCACGACGCCGTCCGGTGGGGGAGCGAGTAGCCCGGAGCGGTCCAGCCCGGTCAGGTCGGCGAGCGCCGCGCCACCCGGGGGGAGATCCGAGCCGTCGGCCAGGCGCAGTCCGAGAGCCGCGAGCGCCCCGGCTCCGCCGTCGGTCGATGCGGAGCCTCCCAGTCCGACGAGCAGGCGACGGACCCCCGCGGTGACGGCGGAGCGGATGACCTCGCCGAGTCCGAAGGTCGTGGCGCCGAGCGGATCGGGACGGTCCATGAGCGGCAGTCCCGACATCTGCGCAAGTTCGACGACGGCCGTGCCGTCCGGCAGCTCCAGCCAGACACCCGGCGTCGGCCGTCCGTCCGGTCCGGTCACCGGGCCGATCTCGTGCCGCACGGAGCCGGGCACGGCCGCCTCGATGGTCTCGAGGGTGCCCTCGCCGCCGTCGGCCTGCGGCAGCAGGCGGATCGTGTCGCCCGGCCGCACAGAGGACCACCCGGCGGCGATCGCCGCGGCGACTCCCGCGGCACCGAGGGAGCCCTTGAACGAGTCGGGGGCGACAACCACCGACAGGCTCGCGGCCGCTCGTCTCCGCTCGGACATCCTGCCCCGCTCTCCCGTGCCGCGTGCCCTCTCGGACCCAGGTTAGCGAGGCGGCGAGCGGCAAGCCGGGCCGGTTCCGTCGCCGCCTGGCCGCCGCCGGGATCACCGATTAGTGGTGAGCGGCAACATATTCGCTACAGTAGCCGCATGACCACCATCGTCGCCGGCATCGATTCGTCCACCCAGAGCACCAAGATCGTCCGCATCGACGCGGAGACCGGGCAGCTTCTCGGGACCACCTCCGCTCCACACCCGGAGGGCACAGCGGTGAACCCTGAGCGCTGGTGGGATGCCTTCCAGGCCGCCGGCGGGGGAGACCTCGGCGACGTCGCCGCGCTGGCCGTGAGCGCGCAGCAGCACGGGATGGTCGCCCTCGACGCGGCGGATGCGCCCGTCTTCGACGCCCTGCTCTGGAACGACACCCGCAGCGCACCGCAGGCGGCGCGGCTCGCCGACGAGCTCGGTCGCGACACCTGGGCGAGGGAGATCGGCGTCGTGCCGGTCGCCTCGTTCACGATCACCAAACTCGCCTGGCTGGCGGAGGCGCATCCCGAGCTGGCCGCGAAGGTCGCCAGGGTGCTGCTGCCGCACGACTGGCTGACCTGGCGCATCCTCGGCGCCTCCGCCGATCCGACCACCGATCGCAGCGACGCCTCGGGCACCGGGTACTTCTCGGTGCCGGAGGGTCGCTATCGCACCGATCTGCTCGAGCTCGCCCTCGGCCACGCGGCACAGCTGCCGACCGTGCTCGGTCCGGCGGAGATCGCCGGTCGCACCGCGGCCGGTGCGGTGGTCGGCGTCGGCGCCGGCGACAACGCGGGCGCGGCGCTCGGGCTCGGGCTCAGGCCGGGCGAGGTCGCCGTGTCCATCGGCACGAGCGCCACGGTCTTCACCTCCACCGAGACGCAGATCGTCGACCCGAGCGGGGCGATCGCCGGATTCGCGGATGCGACCGGCCGACAGCTCCCGCTGCTGGCGATGCTCAACGGGGCGCGCACGCTCTCGGCGACCGCCGGCCTCCTCGGCGTCGACCTGGCGGAATTCGACCGGCTCGCCTCCGCTGGCGACCCGGGTGCCGCCGGGCTGACCCTCATCCCCTATCTGGACGGCGAGCGCACCCCCAACCTGCCCGATGCCACCGGGACCCTGCTCGGCCTCCGTCGCGACAACATGACACCGGAGAACCTCGCCAGGGCGACCGTGCTCGGACTGCTCTGCGGAACGGCGGACGCTCTCGACGCCCTGCGCGCCCAGGGGGTCGCCGTGGACAAGGTGCTGCTCATCGGTGGCGGGGCCCAGTCCGCCACCCTGCAGGCCGCCGCGGCCGACATCCTCGGGGTGCCCGTCGAGGTGCCGGTCACCGCGGAATACGTCGCCCTCGGTGCCGCGCGGCAGGCCGCCTGGGCGCTCGCCGGCGGTGCGGAGGCGCCGCAGTGGCAGCGGGCCCTCGCCCGCTCCTTCGAGCCGACGGGGTCCGGATGGGCATCCGAGATCCGCGTCCGCTACGGCACCGCCCGCGGAACCCTCTACGGCGTCTGAAAGCCGTCCCGTCCCGGTCCTTCCAGGCCCGATGGGCTCAGGGGACAAGAATGACGCTTCGTTGCCCGGCCGAGCATGCCTTTGTGTCCCTTGAGTTCGTTTTTCGCGAGGCAAGGCGAGGCGAGGCGCGGGAATCGGGGTGGGGATTAACCGTGGGCGTGTCCGGTTGCACGACGCGATATGACTTAAGGCCCTAATGACGGTTGCGCCCCGCGAGTAGTGCTACGGCTATGACTGCATCAATGACGACCCAGGAAAGAAGTGACATCGACGTCCGTGACGGGGCGGTCCGGCGCCCGCACATCATCGTCGGGGTGGACGGATCGGCGGCCTCCGTCGCCGCCCTGCGGCAGGCCGTCGTCCTCGCGGAGGCGCTGAACGGATCGGTCGAGGCCGTGGATGTGTGGCAGTTTCCCGCGTCCGTCGCCGGCTACATCCCTCCGGAATGGTCCCCGGAGGACGACGCCAAGCAGGTCCTCGCCGAGGCGACGAGCGAGGTCTTCGGCACGGCGGTCCCGTCGTGGTTCGAGCAGACCGTCTGTGAGGGATCGACGGCGAGGCGCTTGGTCGCGCTGAGCCGGGACGCCGACCTCCTGGTGATGGGCAGCCGCGGTCACGGCGGATTCACCGGCCTGCTGCTCGGCTCGGTGAGCTCGGCCTGCGCCGAATACTCGCATTGCCCGACGCTCGTCATGCACGGCGAGTCGCTTCTCGCGCATGGCGACTCTCTTCCGGTCGAGGCGCGGGCCTGATCGGCGGAACCTGACCGGCCGGGAACGGGCGCGACCACGCTGGCCATCGCCCTGGAGCCGAGTCTCAGCGGCCGCTCTGCGGCGGGACGATCGCGATCGGACACGGCACGTTGAGCAGCAGGTCGTGCCCGATCGACCCGAGCAGCAGCCCGGCGACGGGTCCGTATCGGTGGGTCCCGACGACGACGAGCGATGCCGTGCGCGCCTCCTCGAGCATGACGACCGAGGGATTGCCCCGCTTCAACCGGCTTTCGACGATCAGCTCGTGGTAGGTCTGGCGGACGAGTCGCACGGTGTTGTCGAGCGCCTGACCGTTGACCCTCTTGACCTCGTCGAAGACCAGCCCGCGGCCGAGGAGATAGGCGTCTAGCAGGCCGGGGACGTCCCAGGCCCGCACCATCCGCAGGGGCTGCCCGGTCGCCGTCGCCTGCGTGACGGCGAAGGTCAGCGCCTCCCTGTCGGTGGTGTCGCCCTGGCCGACGACCACGGCGGTTCCACCCGGCGTCCACTGCCTCGGGACGACGACGAGCGGGCACACCGCGGAATCGGCCAGCTGCAGCGGTAGCGTCCCGTGCAGGAGTCCGACCACCGTCCCGGGCTTGTCCGACCCGATGACGAGCATCGAGGCGTCGCGGGATGCCTCGACGATCCGGGTCCTGCGGGGTCCGTGATGGATCACCGAGACGGCGTGAATCGCCGGCGCCTCGCGGGACACCCGTTCGATGGCACTGTCGAGGACCTGGCGATACGGCGGCTCGAGTCTCTCGAACTGCTCGGGCGAGGCCTCGGCCAGGTCGACCACCGCCACGATCTCCAGGTCGAGCGACAGGCGTTTCGCGACGTCGATCGCCCAGCCGAGGGCCGCATCGGATGCCGGACCACCGTCCACCGCGACGACCGCTCTGCCCGTCATGATGGCTGCACCTCGACGACGTCGGTGGAACCGGTCGTGAGTTGGCCAGGCGGCACGACGGCGATCGGGCACGGCATGTTCATCAGGATGTCGTGGCTGACCGAGCCGAGGATCATGCCGGCGATGGCGCGGCGGTGATGGGTGCCGACGACGGCGAGCGAAGCTCCCTCCGCGGCCTCCGACAGCGCGATCGCCGGATTCCCGTAGACCAGCCGTTCGGTCACAGTGAGGCCGTCATGGGCCCGCCGCAGCCGACCGGCCACCTTCGTCAGCAGAGCGGCATTGCCGTCGCGCATGCTCTCGTAGAGGTCGCCCCTGCCGAGGAAGTCGGTCGCGACGGTCGAGGGCACGTCCCAGGCGTGCACGAGCAGCAGGGGCTCACCGAGGCGGCGTGCGGCGTCTGCGGCGAAATCGATGGCCCTGTGGTCGGTGTCATCGTCGACACCGACGACGACGGGGCCGGACGAGGTCGTCCAGGTCGCTGGCACCACGACCAGCGGACAGACGGTCTCGGCGGCCACCTTGAGCGGAAGTGTGCCGTGGATCAGCCCGGCGAGACGACTCGTCTTGTGGGTTCCGATCACCAGCAGCGCGGCGGATCGCGACCCGCCGATGAGCTCCGCGGTGGGATTGCCGTGGCGGAGGGTTGCCGTCACCCGTACCGGCCCGGCCAACTCGGCGATTTCACCGACGGCGGCATCCAGCACCCGCTGATAGGCGGGCAGCAGCAGTCTCTCGTTCTCGGGGGACCAGGCCAGGTCGGCGATGGTGCACAGTTCCAGGTCGAGCTGCACGGATCTCGCCCACTCGGCCGCCCAGTGCAGTGCCGCTTCGCTGGCGATTCCACCATCGATGGCCACAATGATCGTGTTGTTCATGAGATCGACCTCTCATTCCCCTGAGCACGTCTCTGTACTCGACTCGAGGTTGGCAGATCGTCGGGCCGGTCATCGGGCCGAAGGTCCCACGAATCAACATCGCCACGCGCCGCCGGGGGACGG
>NZ_DASWPB010000208.1:0-9901 GCF_036404185.1 Lacisediminihabitans sp.
CTATCGCCGCATCGAGGAGCTCTTGGCGGGGGGGCGTACATTGTTTTTTGTGTCTCACAGCGAGAAGGACCTCAGACGTTTCTGCACCCGCGGTCTCTACCTCGACAAGGGGTCGCTCGTGCTCGATGCCTCCCTCGACGAGGTGCTGGACCGCTACGACGAGGAGTACGGGGTCAAGGCATGACGATCGTCCCGGGAGGACGCACGTCGGCCCGGGTCGAGAAGGGTCTCGAGAGGCTGCTGTCCGTGCAGCGCCCGCTTGTGCTCGCGAACGTGCGCGCCATCCGTCGTCGGCATCCGGAGGCCACTCCCGCGGAGGTCATCACCATCCTCGAGCGCCACTATCTGGCCGCCGTCACGACCGGGGGTGCTGCCGTCGGCGCGAGCGCCGTGATTCCGGGGGTGGGCATCGGGATCTCGCTGGCCCTGTCCGGCGTCGAGACCGCCGGCTTCCTCGAGGCCAGCGCCCTGTTCGCGCAGTCGATCACGGAGGTGCACGGCATCGCGGTCGAAGACCCCGAACGCGCCCGCACCCTCGTCATGACGATGATGCTCGGCACGGCGGGCTCTGACCTGGTGCGACAGCTGGCCGGACAGGCCGCGGGGACCGGGCCGAACCGGAGCCGGTTCTGGGGAGAGCTGGTCACCAAAAGCCTTCCGACGAGGACGCTGAACAGCATCGGCAACCGGATGCGCACGGTGTTCGTCCGGCGTTTCGCGACCAGGGAGGGAGCGAACGTCGTGGGACGGACCATCCCCTTCGGAATCGGTGCCCTCATCGGCGGGACCGGCAACCACATGCTCGGATGCAAGGTGGTCACGAGCTCCCGCGGCGCGTTCGGACCGGCGCCGGATGTCTTCCCCGCGGTCTTCGAGGCCGCGGTCAAGCCGGCGCGGGTCACGACCGCACGCACGAGGATCTCCCTGCCCCGATTCGTCCGGCGGGCGAAGGACTAGTCCTTCCGCTCACAGCCCTGATCTCGCCGGACCATCCCCCGGCGGAGGAGATTCGGTCGATTCCACCGCGATTCCGTCAGTGCCGATCGCTAGTTTCTCCCCATGAACGGCCCTCGATCCTCCTTCCCTCCCGGCCCATACCCCGTTCCATTCCGAATCCAACGCGACGCGGGGCCGCGGCGGTACGTCCTCGTCAACGAGGGGGACGAACCCGTCGACGGGGTGACGCTCAGCCTTCTCGGCGCCGGGGTCATGCCCGCCAGCGCGCCATCGACCCTGCTGCCAGGGCAGTCCCTCGAGGTGATGATCTCGGCCCACGATCTGGCACGGAGCACCGTTCTGATCGTGCGCTGGTTCCGACCTTCCGGGGAGGAATACCTCTGGCGGGTGAGCTTCTGACCCTCTCAGCGCCCCACGCGGTGCTGGCGCTCGCGCACGAAGTCCGCCGCGGTGAACGAGGCCTTCCGCTCCGGAAGCGACGATCCCTCTATGCCCTGCAGGAGGGTTCCGGGATCGATGCTGAGCACCGATGCGATCAGCACGATGGTGTGGAAGTTCGGATTGCCAAGGCCGCGCTCGATCTTGCCGTAGTTCGAGACGTTCATGCCGGCGAGATGCGCGATCTCTTCCTGGCTGCACGAGAGCTTGATCCGCCGATCACGAATGCGCTGGCCCAGTATGCGGGCCGCGTCGGAGATCGGTTGGGACATATGTCATTGCTACTTGCCCTATGAGGTAACAGCCAGACGCCGCAGCACTGGGGCTTAAATGCCTCAGGGCGTGCGTCTCGCGCGGTCGATCGTCATGGGTGCGGACGAAGACGGATCTCGGACGAGCCGATGCCGCCGTCGATCCAGGGCTTCGATCAGTCGTCGCCCTCATCGGTGTCGAACGGATCCGGCTCTCGTGTCCGCCTGTCGTGAGCGTGCAGAGCGGCCTGGACGCGCCACTTCTCCACCAGCTCCTCGACGGCGGCGTGGAACCGCGCCGTCGCCGCTCCCGGCGTGGTGTCGCCGAAATGGCGTCGGACCCAGAACTCCAGCCGCTCCCTCGCGTCCTTGCTGTTCCGAACCCGGTCGACGATCGCGACGACATCCCCCGCCTCCTCGGCGGTCAGCCATTCGGCGGCACCCAGGTATCCCTTGCTGTCGATCTCCGCTTCCGCGGAAACGGGACGCGCGACGATGAGCGGCTTGCCGGTGGCGAGACGGTCGTAGACCATCGCCGACACGTCGGTGATGGCCACATCCGCGGCGGCCAGCTGCCAGCCGAGGTCGGGGCCGTTGTCGTAGACGTGCTGTGCGCTCGGATCGCTGGCGTTCGCCGCGGCGATCGCGGCGATGATCGTGCGGTTCGCCCTGGCGACCTCGGCGTCGATGACCCCCGTCCGCGGATGCGGCCGATAGATCACCCGGTGGGTCCCCGTGCCCAGGAGGGCTCGGACCAGGGTCTCACCGTGCGTGGCGACCGAACCGTAGGCCGCGGCCGCCCGATCGCCCTCCCAGGTCGGGGCGTAGAGCACGACGGTGCGATCGTCGGGCCGATACGGCAGGGCGCCGGCGAAGTGATCCGCCTGAGGGCGCCCGATCATCAGGGTGCGGCCGTCGACGTCGAAGTCCCAGAGCTTGTGCCGCAGCCGATCCCGCGCGGCCTCACCCGCGACCAGGCTGTAGTCATAGGCCTTGAACTGGTTCGTCGTCATGTACATCTTGTCGCTCTCACCATGATTGATGAAGACGTGCCACATGCGCCCATACCGGAACATCTGGAAGTTCTTGCTGTTCTGATTGACGTAGAAGACGATCTTGATGTCCTGAGTGGCCACGAAGGTCTCGACCTCAACGACCGTGCGCAGGTAGACGACGGGCACCGGTGATTCCTCGAGCAGAGTCAGTGCGGTTCCCGGCGACCGGGACAGGATGACCACCGGATGGGTCGCCGACAGCTCCGCGAGCGGCGCATACCACTGCCGGATCTGATAGAGGTTCACCCGAGTATCGGCGAAATAGACGACGATCTCGGCGCTGCCCGCCGGCAGCACGGTGACGCTCGATCCCCGCTGCGCCAGGTCGGCGCGGTTACGACGAGAACGCAGCAGGTTGGACAGGACACGGCGGGCAGTCTTCACGTCGTTGAGCAGGGGCACCGTTCGATTAAAGCAGCGCCCGCTGAGGAAGAGCCTCCCCCACCCCGCCGTTACCGAGACGATACGCCGGGCCGGCCGAAATCGCTGCTGCTAGGCTCCAGTCGTGCCGAGCTTCAACTTTGCGAGGGGGAACGCGAAGAAGCTTCTCTCCCTGCCGCTCTACGCCATGGGGTCCTTCGCGAGTCTGATGGTTCCACGCAGCGACCGGCAATGGGTGTTCGGGTCCGGCGGCGGGGTCGGTGAGGGCTCGCTGGCCGTCCTATCCGTGGCCCGCGGCGGCGATCCGTCGCTCCGGATCACCTGGATGGCCCGCAATCCAGACGACCTGGAGCGCGCCAGGGCCCTCGGGCTCCGAGCGGTCCTGGCAACGAGCGCCAGAGGATTCTGGGCGACCCTGCGAGCACGGGTGGCGGTCGTGACCCACGGCTTCGGCGACGTGAACCGATACGGCACCCGGGGCGCCTTCGTCGCTCAGCTGTGGCACGGCATTCCGCTCAAGCTGATCCAGCTCGATTCGCCGGTGACCATGCGCAGCGGCATCCTGTCACGCTCGCGCCTTCTGCGGGGCCAGCTCAGGTGGTTCTACCGTCGCGGCTATCGTCGTGGCATCACGCTGATGCCCGCCTCCTCCGAGCTGGTCGCGGCGCGACTGAGGAGCGCCTTCGGGCTGCCGTCCGATCGGGTGGTCGTCACCGGCGATCCCCGCGACGACGTGCTCTGTCGGGGCACCGCCGAGACGCGTCGGGATGCCGCGAAAGCGCTGCTGGCCGAGAGACTGCCGAGCGCGGGAGAATCCCGGGTCGTGCTCTTCGCCCCGACCTGGCGCGACGGTGCAGTCGACCCGGGAGTGCCGTCCGAACGGGATTGGTCCCGTCTCGACTCCTGGCTCCGGGCCACGGACACGTTCCTCGTCATCCGCCCGCACCCGCTCGGCATCGGCGACTATCTCGCCGGACCAGCCCGCTCCGACCGGATCGCGCTGCTCACGCCCGCGGCGCAGCGGGACATCAATCCCGTGCTGCCCGCCGTCGACGCGCTCATCACCGACTACTCCTCCATCGCCTTCGACTACTCGCTCACGGCTGGCCCGATCTTCTTCCTCGCCCCCGACGAGGAGGAGTACACCGCCTCGCGGGGGCTCTACGAGCCGTATCGCGAGTTCAGCGGTGCGCGCCAGGTGCGCTCGTGGCCGGCCCTCGTGAGCCAGTTGGAACGCTACGACTCCGACGAGACCTGGGCCGAGGCCGTCCGACAGCACACCGTGAGCCTCCGCGACCGCCACTTCGAGTTCCTGGACGGTCATAATGCTGAGAGAGTGTATGAGCAGATAACCCGCCGCCTGAAAGCTCGTCAATGACCTCACATCCCGCACCGCCCTCGCCCGGTGCTCACCCCGTCATCGACACGGTCGTCGTGACGGCGACAGATTCGCCATCCGTGATCTTCGAGGGTCACGGCATGCTCCGCGGCGCGGACCTCGTCGGTTCGCGACAGTCGCTCGCCGCCGAGGTCACCTGGCGCGGCGACACCTGGCGCGCAGAGGTCCCCCTGCTCGACTCCTCCTGGCGCGGCCCCCTCCTGCCCCCGCGGTCCGGACGCTACGTCCTGACGGCAGCAGGCCCGGATCCGATTCCCGTCTCGAGCACCGCCGAGCTCCCGGCTCCGCAGTTGCTGCCCGGCGTGACGCGGGTCTCCTTCGCGGCCGGCGAGAACGGTCTGGAGATCGTCTTCGCGGCTCCCCTCACCGATCGGGAACGTGGGTCCCTCCAGCAGGCCTCTCTCGAGGCCGACTACCGCGCGACCGCCTACGAACCCCTCAACGCGGTGTTCTTCGAGAGTTTCTGGGGCCAGAACGCGTCCTGCAACCCTCGCGCCATCGACCGGTCACTCGCCCGGCTCCGCCCGGACATCACGCGGTACTGGAGCGTCGCCGATGCCTCCGTCGAGGTGCCGGAGGGCGCCGTCGCCCTCATCGAGGGCAGCGTGGAATGGTGGCGCATCCGCGGGTCCGCCCGCCTTCTCGTCGTCAACGACTGGCTGCGCAAACGACTCCGGAAGCGCGCGTACCAGACCGTGCTGCAGACCTGGCACGGCACCATGCTCAAGAAGCTCGCCCTGAGCCGTCTCCGTCTCGGGCTGCGGCCCATGCTCGCGACCCTCTCCGAGAGCAGCCGGTGGGACATCCTGTTGGCCCAGAACCCCTACAGCAGGAAGGTATTCCGCAGGGCGTATGCGTTCCGCGGGCCCGTATGGGAAGAGGGATACCCGCGCGACGACATCCTCGTCACCGGAGACGCCGCCGCCGTCCGCGAACGGCTGGGCATCCCGGACGACGTGACGGTGCTCCTCTACGCGCCCACCTGGCGGGACGATCATCCCGATCAGGTTGATCATCTCGATGTCTCCCGGTTCGCCACGAGTATGGGCGAGGGATACGTCACCCTGATCCGCGGGCATTCCCGCACGCTGCGACCCGGACAGGATGTCCATGCGGACAACGTCCTCGATGTCACGGGCTACCCGGACGTCTCCGAGCTCTTCCTCGTGGCTGACGTGCTCATCACCGACTACTCCTCCGTGATGTTCGACTTCACGGTGACCGGCAAACCGGTGTTCTTCTTCACCCCGGACCTGGAGCACTATCGGGAGAAGCTGCGCGGCTTCTATTTCGACCTCATCCCGTGGGCACCCGGGCCGGTGGTCCCGACGCTCGAGGAGCTCGTCGAGCTGATCAGGGTGAGGGAGGCGATCCGTCCGGGATTCGCCCGCAAGTATCGTGCCTGGCAGGCCCGGTTCAACCCGCTGGACGACGGCGGCGCGGCCGACCGGGTGGTGAACCGGCTGCTCGCGGAGGGGATCGTCGGCTGAGCGGGATCAGATGCCGGTGCGCGAGGTGTCGACCGTGTCACGAGCGCCGCGGACGAGCCCGACGATGAACCCCGCCCCCCAGCTCAGATGCATGGTGGGGAGCACAAGCGCGAACCGCCAGCGATCGCTCCATCGCGGTCCTCCCGCGGGCGAGAAGCTCAACAGCAGCACCAGCACCAGATAGGCGACGGGGCCGAGATAGATCAGGGAGAGGACGAGGCTCGGCCAGCCGGTGACCACGTCGGTGACCTGCAGCACGAGGAGCACCAGGCTGAGGACGGCGACGAGGACGAGCAGCGGCGGTGCGAAGAAACGCCAGGGATTGCGTCCCGCATACCGACGCACGAGCTCGCCGCGCCAGATGCCGGTCGCGCAGAACTGGCGGACGAGCTTGGGCCAATTCTCCCGGGGCCAGTAGGTCACCTCGAGAGAGGGGTCGAACCAGACGGAATGACCGGCCGCCCGGATGCGCAGGTTGAGCTCCCAGTCCTCGCCTCGACGAACGGACTCGTCGAACAGCGCGACCTCGTCGAGCACCTCCCTGCGGAAGACTCCTAGGTAGGCGGACTCGGCCGGCCCCTCCTCCGCGCCGCCGTGGTAGCTGCCGCCGCCCAGACCAAACCGGCTGTTGTAGGCGCGCGCCACGGCCGACTGGAACGGAGTCTTGCCCCTCGCCTTCATGACTCCGCCGACGTTGGCCGCGCCGGTGCGGTTCAGGGTGGCGATCGCCTCACGCGTGTATCCGGGCTCGAGCTCCGAATGCGCATCCACCCTGACGATGATCGGGTATCTGCTGGCCCTGATCGCGAGATTCAGGCCGACGGGGATGTCCGTGCCGGGATTCATCACGCACACGATGCGCTCGTCGGCCGCGGCCAGGCGCTGGACCAGTTCGGTGGTGCCGTCGGAGGACGGCCCGAGTGCGAGGATGAGCTCCCGTTCGCCGGCGTAATCCTGCCCGAGCACGGTGTGGATCGCGTTCTCGATGTAGGCGACTTCGTTGAGCACCGGAATCACATAGGACACGCCTGGTAGGGCGGGTACCTCGGTTGCCATGGCGTCCAATACGGGTCGAGTTCGACGGTCGGTTGAGCCTATCAGCCGACGCGAAACGGGCACGGACACCCCGCTTTCGCGAGGCATCCGTGCCCGTTTATCGGCCCCGGATTACTTGAGCTCCCCCAGGGTCACCGACACGGTGGTCGACTTGCCGTCCCGCACGTAGGTGAGGTCGGTCTTGGCGCCCGCGGGGAGGAACCGCACCTGCGCCGTGAGGTCGGTGCTGCTGGTGATGGCGACGCCATCGAAGTTGGTCACAACGTCGCCGGCCTTGAGGCCTGCGCTTGCCGCGGCGCCACCGCCGGTGACGTCCTTGATCAGGGCGCCGACCGTCGAGCTGTCCGAGGTCGAGGTCACGTCGGCGACGCTCGCACCGAGCAGGCCGTGTGTCGCCTTGCCGTTCTTGATGATCTCGTTGGCCACCCGCTGGGCCAGGTTGGCCGGGATGGCGAATCCGACGCCGATGCTTCCCGACTGGGACGTGCTCGAGGTGTCCCCTGCGCTGGCGATGGCGACGTTGATGCCGATCACCTGCGCGTCGGAGTTGAGCAGCGCGCCACCCGAGTTGCCGGGGTTGATGGCGGCATCCGTCTGGATGACGGGGAGAGAGATGGTCGCTGCCGACGTCTGGCTCTGCTGAGAGTCACCCTGGCCGTTGTCGAACTGCCAGAAGTCGAACGGGCCGTTCTGGCCGTTCCCGTTCGGCGTCGAGCTGTCGCCGGAGCTGGAGTCGGGTGCCGCGGAGGAGGCGATCGAGATGCTGCGGTTGAGGGCGCTGACGATTCCGTCGGTGACCGTGTTGGACAGTCCGAGCGGGGCGCCGATGGCGACCGCGGTCTCGCCGACGTTGAGCTTACTGGAGTTGGCGAACTCCGCCGGCTGGAGGCCGCTCGCGTTCTTGAGTTTGATGACCGCCAGGTCTGCGATCGGGTCGGTCCCGACGATGCTCGCCTCGTAGAGGTGGCCGTCGGAGGTGGTGACCTGGACGGTGGGGTTCGCGATCTCACCGTCGAGGGTGACGACGTGGGTGTTGGTGAGCACGTAGCCGTCCTTGCTCAGGATCACGCCCGACCCGGTGCCCGCCTCGCTGTTGCTGGTCACGGAGATGGTGACGACAGACGCGGCGGCCTTCGCGGCGACCGCGGTGACGACGTTGACGCTTTCGGTGTCGTTGACAACGATGTTCTGCGGTGTCGTCGTGCTCGCGCTGACCTGGTTGTCTTGATTGGCCGAGACCGCCCACGTTGCGACTCCCGCACCGGCGACGCCGCCGACGAGGGCGCCGACCGCGAGCGCCGCGATGAGCCCGACCCGGGCGGACCGCGGTTTGGTTGTGGTGGTCGTGCCCTGCGACTCGCCGTCGAACTGGGGCTGGACCGGCTGACCGAACGCGTCCGTCTGGGCGGTGACAGGTGCCTCGTTGGTGGGGTTTTCGGGGGTGTGAGGACCAGAAGTGGGATCCTGAGGTTCATCGGTCATGGGGGCTGCTCCTTCCAAGCGTTGCCAGCATCCACCGCCAACCTGAACATTGTATTTGGACGCGCTGTGAGCCGGCCGGCGTCTTCCTAAGCCTTCGCTCGACCGTTCAGCAGCCCGGTCCGGATGGCTTCGTCGCGCAGTCTCGAGCGACGAGAACCGTCTTGGCGTCGTCCGCGATCGCCACAAGTCGGTTGGCCGGAACGGCGAGGCTGCCGGCTATCGAGGTCCAGTCGCCGCCGGCGAAACGGTACTCGGCGGTGAAGTCGATCGTGAGATCGATGGAGTAGGTCCCCGCTCGACGATAGACGTGACTGGTCGGGGTCGGCTCGAACTCCTCCACCCCCTGCGCAGCCCACGGAGCGCCCCTCGCCGTCAGGGTGGCGGAATGACCGTCGCCGTAGACCCAGTGGTACCGCTTTGACGTGAATCGCACAGAGGCGGGCCGGGAGAGAAGCTGCCCGTCCAGCACCTGGACGGGCGCCTCGACATAGAAGTTGACGGGGAGACCGATGACCATCCATCCGTTCGGCTCCATGCGAGCGATGCCGGCCCGTGGCGCGAAGCCGATCAGGTCTCGCAGCGTGACAGGGCCATTGGCCGATGGAGACTCTGGCGGGCTGATGTGATAGCCGTCGCGAAGATCGGCGCACCTGTCGCAGGGAGCGGCGACGGATGGCTCTCCGGTGCCCTTGGTGACGTCGTCCCGTCCTCCCCGCGAGGGGCCGCCGGCGGAACCCGGCGTCGTGAGGGATCCGCCGAGCTCGACCCCGCCGTTGTTGATGCCGCCGGTGACCGTGGGACAACCCGTGGTCTGAGACATGACCTCGGTGCAGCGACCTTCGAACCGAGCACTCGGTGAGCCGCTCGCCACCATTCCAACGATCCCTACAAGGGCATAAAGAATTGCCATGCGGCCACTCAACATGACAGACCTGGCCACGGCTGTTTGTCGATGAGGACAAGGCCGGCTGCAGATTTCGACGACCGGCTGAACGTTGCTTCATAGCCAACACGGTCGGGCCGAGATGGTGAAACAACAGAATGGTTGGACGCATCTACTACATCGACTGCGCTCACGTCCTCGCAAAGATAGACGACAACAGCAGCCTTGGAATTCTGATCCACCTGTTGTAGCAGCACGCTGTCAAAAGTTGTGCCGCCTGTGCTGCGATATCCCTTTTCGGCAGCCTCCTTGAACGCCTCAACGTTTGCCGTCAGCTGTTCCCCGTCTGCTACAGCCCTCAGCCGATCGGGGTCCGCGCCTCCGTCCATGAGAATCTGGTCCGATACACGCACATACGCGGCGTAGGCATCCGTGGCTGCGGCGAGCGCATCCGCTTCCGTGGCGAAGATCGGGGTGGGACTCGGCCCCGGGGTCGAGCTCGGACGGGG
>NZ_DASWPB010000209.1:0-4250 GCF_036404185.1 Lacisediminihabitans sp.
AGAAGTACATCGACGACGGAACGCTCGTCGTGGGGAGCGGGCAGACCGGCTTCACCCAGGCGGCGACCCTGCAATGGGACCCCGCGACGGCCAAGGCTCGTATGCAGAACCTGATCGCGAAGTCCTACTCGGGTGGCGAGACGCTCAACGGCGTCCTCTCGCCGTACGACGGTATGTCGATCGGAATCATCTCGGCACTCCAGGGAGCGGGATACGGCACGGCTGACAAGCCACTGCCGACCATCACGGGCCAGGACGCCGAGGCGGCATCGGTGAAGTCGATCATCGCCGGTCAGCAGTACTCGACCATCTACAAGGACACCCGCAAGCTGGCCGACCAGGCCGCCGCCATGGCGAACGACCTGCTCACCGGCAAGACCCCGAAGGTGAACGACACCAAGAGCTACGACAACAAGGTCAAGGTGGTCCCCACCTACCTGTTCCAGCCGACGGTCGTCACCAAGGACAACTACAAGAAGGTCCTCATCGATAGCGGCTACTACACGGAAGCCGATCTCAAGTAGCACCCGGCCTCATCCGAGGTCTGCACCATCCCGGCACTGGCGGCGGGATAGTCCCGCCGCCAGTGCCCTCTCTTTTCTTTGACGGAAGAAGAAGCAACGGTGACAACAAACATTCTCGAGATGCGCAACATCACGAAGACCTTTCCTGGCGTCAAGGCGCTTCAGGATGTCTCGCTCGGTGTCCAGCGCGGCCACATCCATGCGATCTGCGGTGAGAACGGCGCGGGGAAATCGACCCTGATGAACGTGCTGAGCGGGGTGTACCCGTATGGCACCTACGACGGCGAGATCGTCTTCGAAAACGAGCCGGTGGAGTTCCGCACGATCAACGACTCCGAGGCTGCCGGCATCGTCATCATCCACCAGGAGCTGGCGCTGAGCCCCTACCTCTCGATCGCGGAGAACATCTTCCTCGGAAACGAGCAGCAGACCAACGGCTGGATCGACTGGAACAAGACCAACCTCGAGGCGACCAAGCTCCTGGCCAGGGTGGGGCTGAAAGACAATCCGATCACGAAGATCACCGATCTCGGGGTCGGCAAGCAGCAGCTGGTGGAGATCGCCAAGGCGCTGTCGAAGGAGGTCAAGCTGCTCATCCTCGATGAGCCGACGGCGGCGCTCAACGACGAGGACTCCGCCCACCTGCTCGGCCTCATCAAACACCTGCAGGAGCAGGGCATCACCTCGATCATGATCAGCCACAAGCTGAACGAGATCAAGGCGATCGCGGACGAGGTCACGATCATTCGGGACGGCAAGACGATCGAGACCCTCGACATGCACGCCGACGAGATCACCGAGGATCGCATCATCAAGGGCATGGTCGGGCGCGAGCTGGAGAGCCGCTTCCCCGAGCACACGTCGACGATCGGCGAGGAGCTCCTCCGGGTCGAGCACTGGAACGTCTACCATCCGCTGGACAACACGAGGCTCGTCGTCGAGGACGCCGGGATCTCGGTCCACGCCGGCGAGATCGTGGGGATCGCCGGCCTCATGGGCGCCGGCCGCACGGAGCTCGCGATGAGCATCTTCGGGCACAGCTATGGCACGAAGATCTCCGGGAAGGTGTTCAAGAGGGGCGTCGAGATCGACACCAGCACGGTGCCGAAGGCGATCGCCCACGGCATCGCCTACGCGACGGAGGACCGCAAGCGATACGGCCTCAACCTTCTCGACGACATCACCCGCAACATCTCGGGGGCCGCGCTCGACAAGCTCGCCTCGATCTTCGGGTTCGTCGACGGACACAAGGAGACCACGGTCGCGGGCACCTACCTGAAGAGCCTCAACATCAAGGCGCCGAATGTGAACGTGATCACGGGCAAGCTCTCCGGAGGAAACCAGCAGAAGGTGGTCCTGTCCAAGTGGATGTACTCGGACCCCGACGTGCTGATCCTCGACGAGCCGACCCGCGGCATCGACGTCGGAGCCAAGTACGAGATCTACACCATCATCAATCGGCTCGCGGACGAGGGGAAGGGCGTCATCATGATCTCCTCGGAGCTCCCGGAGCTCCTCGGAGTCTGCGACCGCATCTACACCCTCGCCGAGGGTCGCATCACGGCGGACATCTCCCGTGCGGACGCGACCGCCGAATACCTCATGCAGCACATGACCAGAGAACGGGAGAAATCCAGCAATGAAAGCCTTTAGATCTGCCCTGAACTACCTGGCGGGCCAGCTGAGACAGGTCGGTCTTTTCATCGCCCTGATCGTCATCGTGGTGTTCTTCCAGATATCCACCGGCGGCATCACGCTTGCGCCGATCAACGTGTCGAACCTGGTCATCCAGAACAGCTACATCCTGATCCTCTCGATCGGCATGGTGATGGTGATCATCGCCGGCCACATCGACCTCTCGGTCGGCTCGGTCGTCGCCTTCGTCGGCGCCATGGCGGGCGTGATGATCACGGAGTGGCACATCCCATGGCCCGTCGCGATCGTGCTGTGCCTGATCCTCGGTGCGCTCGTGGGGGCGTGGCAGGGATTCTGGATCGCCTACTTCCGCATCCCGGCCTTCATCGTGACCCTGGCGGGCATGCTCGTCTTCCGTGGGGCGGCCCAGATCGCGCTGCAGAACCAGCAGATCTCCCCCTTCCCGGACGCGTTCCGCAAGCTCGGCTCGGGATTCCTCCCCGCATTCGGGACGAGCGGCTACGAGCCGCTGACCCTCATCCTCGGCGCCGTGGCGTCGGTGGTCCTGATCATCAGCTCGCTCAGGCAGCGGGTGGCCCGTCGCAAGTACGACCTCGAGTCCGAGCCGATCTGGTGGTTCTCGCTCAAGCTGGCGTTCACCGTCTTCCTGGTCCTCTATATCGCCTTCCTGCTCGCGAGCTACAGCGGCACCCCCGTCGTGCTGATCATCCTCGGGGTGCTCGTGGTGGTCTACACGGCGGTGATGGCGCGGTCGGTCTTCGGCCGCCATGTCTACGCGATCGGCGGCAACCTCAATGCCGCCGCCCTCTCCGGCGTCAAGACCAAGCGGGTGACCTTCCTGCTCTTCGTCAACATGGGGGTGATCTCGGCGCTCGCCGGCCTGGTATTCACGGCCCAGCTCAACCTCGCCAGCCCGAGCGCCGGTAACGGCTTCGAGCTGGATGCGATCGCGGCCGTCTTCATCGGCGGCGCGGCGGTCACGGGTGGCATCGGAACGGTCACAGGGGCCATCGTCGGTGGTCTGATCATCGGGCTGCTCAACAACGGCATGTCCATCCTCGGTGTCGGCACGGAGTACCAGTCGCTCATCAAGGGGCTCGTCCTTCTCGCCGCCGTGGCCTTCGACGTCTACAACAAGCGCCGCAACGGAGCGAGGTGAGCGCGGCGTAGCGGTAGCCTCAAGATCGTGGCGAATATGACGGATGTTGCGAGGCTCGCGGGAGTCTCGCATCAGACCGTGTCACGCGTCTTGAACGACGAGGGAACCGTGCGTCCGCAGACTCGGGCGAAAGTGGAGGCCGCCATCCAGCAGCTCCGCTATCGCCCGAGTGCGGTCGCCAGGGCCCTCGCGACGAAGAAGACCGGAACGATCGGCCTGATCAGCACGGGCAACCCCCTCTACGGGCCTTCGAGCATCGCGCTGGCGTTTAACGAGGCCGCCAGGGAGAACGGATACCACGTCGTCACGGCGAGCATGTCGAGGTCGAATCATGACCAGATCCTCGAGGCGATCGACGTCCTCCTGCGTCAGCAGGTCGAGGCGATCGTGCTCATCGCCATCGACTACTCCTCGATCGACGCCGTCGACGACGTGGAGATCGACGTTCCCCTGGTCACCGTCGACAGCAGCGGCCACGGCGGTTTTCCCGGTGCCTCGATCGATCAGTTCTCCGGGGCCTCGCTCGCGACGGGATATCTCGCCGATCTCGGGCATCGGAGGATCCTCCACGTCGCGGGCCCGACGGAGTCCCTGGATGCGAGGGAGCGCGAGCGCGGGTGGCGCCGGGAGCTGATGCGGCGGGGGTTGCCCGTCCGGGCCGCGCTCCTCGGCGACTGGACCCCGGAGAGCGGCCTGGCCGCGGGGGAGGAGCTCGCGATGGACCGCGATTTCGACGCGATCTTCGTGTCGAACGACCAGATGGCCATCGGCCTGCTGCAGGCGTTTCGAGCCCACGGCATCCGGGTGCCAGAGGACGTGAGCATCGTCGGCTTCGACGACATCCCGGAGGCCGCCTACTTCGTCCCGCCGCTCACCACCATCAGGCAGGACTTCACCGAGCTCGGCCGGCG
>NZ_DASWPB010000210.1:0-17373 GCF_036404185.1 Lacisediminihabitans sp.
CGACGCTCTATCGCTATTTCCCGAGCAAGGACCTCATCCTGCTCGACCCGTTCACCAAGGTCGACGCGGTCGCGGGTGCCCTGCGCGGCCGTCCGGCGGATGAGCCCATCGAGCTCGCGCTCGGTGCAGCGATCCGGCAGGCTCTGGAGGCGGTCGTCGCGGAGCAGCCCCATCTCGACACCGTGCGCACGATCATCGACGGGGCCCCTGGTCCCCGCGCCCGTCTGTGGGACTTCATCGCCCAGGACCGCGATCTGCTCGAGAAGGCGATCGCCGCACGGGTCGGCGGCGGGCTCTCGGACCTGAGGATCAAGATGACGGCGCGCCTCACCCTGCTGGTCATCGATCTGGCGGCGGACACCTGGCGCTCCGGCGACCATCGACGGTCGATGACGGATATCGCCGACGGGATCCTCGACGAGATCGGCGGCGAGGGGATCGTCGTGCCACGCCGTCCTCGGTCTCGATGACCGTCGTGGTGGCTGCCGTGTAACATCCGCGTATGGGTCTTCGAGAGCGGAAAAGAGAACGCACGCGTGCCGAGATCCTCGAGGTCGCGCGTGCCCTCTTCCTCTCCGACGGGTACGACGAGACGACGATGGAGCACATCGCGGAGGTCGCCGAGGTCGGCCCGTCCACCCTGTACCGGTACTTCCCCACCAAGGATGAGCTGGTCCTCGCGCCGATCATCGCGACGGTGGGGAGGCTCGCGGGCCTGCTCGCCGAGCGGCCGGCCGCCGAAGACCTCGACACCGCACTCGGCAACGCGCTCCGCGGGTACCTCGAGGAGTTCGACAGCCGGGCGCAGGAGATCAACGAGCTCAGGGACATCCTGGACAAGACCGCGCGACCGCGTGCCCAGCTCTGGGAGGTCTGGAACCAGGACATGGCCACGCTGAACGACGCGATCGCGGCGAGGGCGGGAGCGGATCCGGCCGAGCCGTGGGTGTCCATCACGGCGCACGCGACGAAGCTGGTGGCCAGCATGGCGATCGACAGGGCGCGGGACGATCCTCGCCCGTCGACCAGCGTCGACACCGCGGAGTCAATTCTTGCGGTGTTGAGATCGTCCGTCGTCCTGCCGCGTCTGTCCGGCGCGGCCACGGGCTGAGCCGAGGAGGTCCGGGGGATGGAGGGGCTCCAGCCCGCCGTCGAGTTCGTCTGATCGTCCGTCGCCGCGACCGCGATCGGCCTCAGGCTGGCCTGGTTCAACACCGTGCTGTACATCCTGCGCGCGATCGATCGGCGACCGGTGGAACCCACGCGCAGGGTGAGCGCCAGGAACCGCCTCCCGCTCGCCTGGGCCGGATTCCGCGGGGCGGTCTCGCTCGCCGCCGCGCTCTCCCTGCCGCTCGAGACCCGTGCGGGCGATCGATCCTCTTCCGCAACGCCAGGTGCTCGTCGCGGTGACCTTCGCCGTGCCTGAAGCTTCTCCCCGGTACGGATCTTCCCGCAGGAGTGGTCGCGACGCATCCATCGATGGCAGAATCGAACGATAACGTTCACGACGGGAGAATCCGGTCTCGACCGGTGCCGAAGGAGCAACACCTCCCGGGAATCTCTCAGGCCAGGAAACCGTCGTGATCGACACACTCTGGAGAGGCCGACTCGATCGGCCACCGACGGGGCACAGGCACTTCGGTGCACGACACTCTCAGGTACACGGACAGAGCGGGGGGATCCTATTCAGACGCATGCGAGGGGATCCGCTCATGACGATCGGCGTTTTGGAACTGTTCTCGATCGGGATCGGGCCGTCGAGCTCCCACACCGTCGGGCCCATGCGGGCGGCACGCTACTTCCGGCATGCGCTGCCGGTCGGAACCGCATCCCTCGAGCTCCACACCTACGGCTCCCTCGCAGCGACCGGCGAGGGACACGGCACCTACGACGCGATCCTCGCCGGACTGATGGGATTCGAGCCGGAGACCGCTGATCTCCGCCGGATGCGGGGGGCCATAGCCGAAGGGAGAATCACCCTCCACGGGTGCAGGATCGACTACACCTTCCACAAGCATCCCTTCACCGTGCTCGACTTCCATCCGAACGGCCTGCGATTCGTCGCATTCTCGTCCGAGAGGACGGTCCTCGCCGATGAGACGTGGTATTCGATCGGAGGCGGATTCGTCGTGCGGGACGGAGAGCCGACGGAAGCGGATGCATCGTCCACCCTGCCCCTGCCCTTCTCGAGCGGCGGTGAACTGCTCGAGAGATGCGACAGCAGCGGACTGTCGATCGCCGGTGTGATGCGCGCCAACGAGCTGTCGCGGATGACGGAGGGCGCACTCCGCGACGGCATCGGAAGCATCCACCGGGCGATGACCGAGTGCATCACGGCAGGGCTTGTCGGCGAGGGCATCCTCCCCGGCGGCCTCCAGGTGCCCAGGAGGGCCAGGGCATGGCACGACACGCTCATGAGTCAGCAGGAGCCGTTCCATGCCCGGTACGCGACGGAGTGGCTCAACGTGATCGCTCTCGCGGTGAACGAGGAGAACGCCGCGGGGGGCCGTGTTGTGACCGCCCCGACGAACGGTGCCGCGGGCATCGTTCCCGCCGTTCTCTGGTACGCGGTGAAGTATCTTCCTCCGTCTCCGGATGCCGTTGAACGATTTCTGCTGACCGCGGCGGCGATCGGGGTACTGTACAAGGAACGTGCATCGATCTCGGGGGCGGAGGTCGGGTGTCAGGGGGAGGTCGGTTCAGCCTCGTCGATGGCGGCGGCCGGTCTGGCCGAGCTGCTCGGTGCCTCACCGCGCCAGGTCGAGAACGCGGCGGAGATCGCGATGGAGCACAATCTCGGCCTCAGCTGCGATCCGGTCGGCGGCCTGGTGCAGATCCCGTGCATCGAGCGGAATGCAATCGCCGCCGCCAAGGCCGTGAACGCGGCGACCATGGCGATGCGCGGCAACGGAACCCATCGCGTCTCCCTCGACCAGGTGATCGAGACGATGCGCCAGACCGGAGCGGATATGAATTCGAAATACAAGGAGACCTCACTCGGCGGCCTCGCGGTGAACGTGGTCGAATGCTGAACCGGCGTTGCCACCACCGACGGCAGTCAATATATTCGCAGAATGATAATGGGCGGTTCCGGACCTCGCGCAGGGCGTCCAGCGCGCCGGGGCGTCGGTCCGATGGTTCGCTGATGACACGAACAAGACATCGCGCAGCCACCATAGCTCGATCCTCCGATCCACGATGATGCGTCTCGAGCAGCTCCGACACTTCGCCCGCATCGCCGAGACGGGCTCGTTCCGCAAGGCCGCGGAATCTCTCGGGCTGACCCAGCCTTCCCTCAGCCATTCGATCGCCCGGCTCGAGGAGGACCTGGGTTCGCAGATCCTCGTTCGTTCCAGGCGCGGCGTGATCCTCACCCCCTTCGGGGAGCTCATCCTGCCCGACGTGCAGAAGGTCCTCGACTTCGTCGACGACATCTACGACAAGCGCGACCGCGCGGCTCACCGGGAACAGGGGCGCATCGCCATCGGCACCATCCCAGTCGCCTCCCGATCGATCGTGCGTCCGGCGCTCACGGGGTTGCGACGCTCGTACCCCGATACCGAGATCACCATCCGCGAGGGGGGATCGCATGAGGTCACAGACATGCTCATCAACGGCGAGATCGATTTCGGCATCGTGTCGTCCCGCTCGGAGGATCTGCCCGTCGCCTCCGGGCTGACCTCCGAACGCCTCCTGACGACGGCATTCGTCCTGTGTCTGGGCAAGGACCACCCCCTCGCCCGCTTCGAGTCGGTCTCGGTCGAGCAGGTGACGCGGGAGCGCATCATTTTCTACCGGGAGGGCTATCTCGTTCACGATTTCATGAAGAGCGCCTTCGGCAGCGCAATAGAGCGCGCGGGGCATTTGACCGACAGCATCGAATCGGCGAAATGGATGGTCGCCTCCGGACTCGGCATCACGGTGCTGTCGGCCCAGGCTCTCGATGAGGATCCCTACTTCGAACGCGGCACGCTGGTTTTCCGGCCCATAACCGGTACCCATACCTCGTTGTACTTCCACATCATCCGCACGAGCACGAGCACGATGTCGGCCGGGACCCGCGCCTTCGTCGCACTCCTGCACTACGCCGCACAACGTGCCGCGAAGGATCCCGCCTAATCGGTCGGCGGCTGCGTTGTCATGAGTCGCGGCGCGCTGTCGATGAGCTTGCGGGTGTACGGATGCCGGGGCGCGTCGAGGATTTGATTCGTCCTCCCGCGCTCGACGATCCGACCCCCCTGCATGACGACAATGTCGTCCACGACGGCGCGAGCCGTACCGAGATCGTGGGTGATCAGCACGATCGAGGTGCCCAGCTCGTCTCGGACTCTGGCGAACAGGCTCAGCACCCCGGCACGAATCGACACGTCGAGCGCGGAGACGGGTTCGTCGGCGACGATGACCGACGGTCGGCCGACGATGGCTCTGGCCAGGGCGACGCGCTGCCTCTGACCGCCGCTGAGCCGTCCAGGGGTGCTCTTCCAGAACCGGTCCGGATCGAGTTCGACCTGATCGAGCGCGATCCGCGCCCGCTCTCTTCGCTCTGTCCGGTCGATCTCTGAGCCCTGCAGTCCCTCGGAGACGGACTGACCGACGGTGAAGCGCGGATCCAGCGCCTCGAATGGATCCTGATGCACGACCTGGATGCCTCGGCGAGCGCTCTTGCGCTCCTCGCGGCCGAAGTCCTTCACGTCCTTGCCGTGCATGAGGACCTGACCGCTGGTCGGCGCATCCAGCAGGGAGAGAATCCTGCCGACCGTCGATTTCCCGGCGCCGCTCGCTCCGACGATCGCGAGGATGGAGCCGGGTATGACGTCGATCGACACCTCGGAGACGGCGTCGATCCAGGCGCGGTGTCCGCGAGCGCGGAACCGCCTGCTCACCTCACGGAGGGACAGCGAGGGCTCGATCGGGTCAACCATGGTCCTCCTCGTTGGCGATGACGGCCTCATCGACGTCCGTGGCCGCGAGCGCCCGCAGGTCCAAGGTGGCGTCGATCGAGGGATAGGAGCGGATCAGGCGCCTGGTGTGCGGATGCTGTGGCGCCGTCAGCACCTCGCGGACGGGGCCGAACTCCACGATCCGGCCGTCGTACATGACGGCGACGTCATCGCAGTACTGCGACACGACCCCGAGATCGTGCGACACGAACACGAAGGTGAAACCCAGTCGTCGTCGCAGCTCAGCCAGACGTCCGAGTATCTCGGCCTGCACGATGACGTCCAGAGACGTCGTCGGCTCGTCGGCGAGCAGCAGCGTCGGCTCACACAGTAGGCTCATGGCGATGATCACCCTTTGACGCATGCCGCCGCTCAGCTCATGGGGATAGGCGCGAATCACGCGCCGGGGGACGTCGACCATCGCGAGCGCCTCGTCGATGCGACGGTCGATTTCGGCTCTCGATCCCAGGTGGGAGCGCTGAACGAGGACCTCGCGCAGGAGGGACCCCACTCGGATGACCGGGTTGAGCGCGTGCATCGCCCCCTGGAAGACGATCGAGATCTCCCTCCAGCGCAGCTGTCTCATCCGCTCCTCCGACATCGCCAGGAGGTCCTCACCTCCGAACAGGACGCTACCGGAGACGATGTTCGCGTTCGCCGGAAGCAGGCGGGCGATGCTGTAGAGCAGGGTGGTCTTGCCGGAGCCGGACTCTCCGATGATTCCGAGGCTGCCGCCCGTGGCGACGCTCAGACTGATCTCGTGCAGGGCCCGGGTGCCGGAATAATCCACGGAGAGGCCCCTGACCTCGACGGCGGATGCGCGTTCAGGCGATGACACCCTCGTCCTCCTTTCCGAGGACCCGACCGACCCAGTCGCCGATCGTGTGGAGGGACAACAGCAGGATGGTGAGCGCGAGTCCCGGATAGACGACCGCCCACCAGGCCGTCTGGAAGGCACCCTGCGCCTCCTGGATCATCTTGCCCCAGCTGATCGCCGACGGATCGCCGAGCCCGATGAAGCTCAGTCCGGCCGAGAGCAGAACGGCCTCGGCGACCTGGAGGCTTGCGTTCGCGATCACGGGTCCCAGGCCGTTCGGCAGCACATGGCGCGCGATGACCCCGGCGCTGCCGACTCCGGCTATGCGAGAGGCCTCCACGAACTCCCTGTCCCGTAGGCGAAGGGCCTCGGACCTCGCGAGCCGGGCGGTCGCCGGCCACATGGTGAGGCCGAGCACGACGATGACGACCCACCAGGCGTTGCCGAGGAACGCCACGAGGAGGATGGCGAAGATGAGGTGCGGCACCGTGAGGAACATCTCGATCACCCGTGACACGACGATGTCGATCCACCCGCCGAAATAGCCTGCGACCGATCCAAGGACGATCCCGATCAGAAGGGCGAACAGGGTGGCCCCGAACGCGAGCGCGACGGTGTATCGAGTGCCGGCCATGATGCGGCTCAGAACGTCCCGTCCGAGCGAGTCCGTACCCAGAGGGAAGGAGCCGCCCGGCTGCCGATTGGGCACCGTGAGCGACACCGTCGGATCGTGGGGTGACAGCGACGTGCCGAAGACCGCGATGGCCAGCACGACGCCGAGAATCACAAACGCCGCGACGACCGGCACCCGCCTGGCGTTCCTCGAGGTGGCGAGGCGCCGCCGGATACCCGCGAAGGCTCCGTGGATCTCCGCTGCTTCGCTGTTCGTCATGAGAGCCTGACCCGGGGATCTGCGACGACGTAGAGCACATCGGTGACGATGGTTGCGACGAGAACCGATATTGCCACCACGATGAAAACGCCCATGATCAGCGGCAGGTCACGCTGCCCTATCGCCTCTTGCATGAGGGTTCCGACACCGGGCCACGCGAACACCGCCTCCGTCAGCAATGCCCCGCCGATGGACTGACCGATGGTGAGGCCCGCCATGGTGAGCGAGGGCAGAATCGCGTTGCGAAGACCGTGGCGGAAGAATACCCGCCGTTCCGCGAAACCAATGGCGCGAGCCGTGCGGATGTACTCGTCGTTCATCACGGCGGACATCCGGCTCCGGGTCAACCGGTAGTAGACCGGGAACGTGTAGAGGGCCAGCGTCAGCGTCGGCAGGGCCAGGTGGTCGAGAAGATCGAGTGTCGCCGCGAATCCGGTGGGGGGAGGAAGGGAATGGATGCCTCCGGCGGGGACCAGGTTCGCCTTGATCGCGAAGACATAGATCAGGAGGAGTCCCAGCCAGAAGATCGGGACCGAATACAGCGTGAGGCTTGCGAAGTTCAGGATCGCCTCCCGCAGCGTTCCCTTGATTCTGCTCGCGTAGGCGCCGAGGTAGGTGCCTCCCACGATGCCGAGGACGAGACCGCAGGCCACGAGCAGCAGGGATGCGCCGAGCCGCCCCATGACGACCCCGAGCACCGGAGAGTGATAGGTGTACGAGGTGCCGAGGTCTCCGACAATCAGGTGCGAGACGTAGAGCCAGAGCTGCTCGAGGACGGGTTTGTCGAGGCCGTAGGCGACCCGTACGTGGGCGATGTAGTCGGCGCTGGCGTTGTCTCCCGCTATCGCGTAGGCGGGGTCGCCCGGCGTGATCCTGACGACGACGAAGGTCAGGATCACGAGGAAGGCGAGCGTGGGGATCGCCTGGGCGATCCGCAGCAGGATGTACCTGGCCACGGATCAGCCCAGATCGACGCGGCGGAAGGAAATCACGCCCACACCGTGTCGAAGACGCGCATCCAGTTGCCGCCGAGGATCCCCGCCACCTCGGCGCTCGCGTACCCGCGCCGGTCGAGCGCCTGCGCGACCTCCGGGAACCGGGCCAGCGATTCGAATCCCTCCGCGTAGACCGTGTCCCAGCTGTACTTCTCCACCAGCTTGGGGAATCGGCGTCCGGAGTTGCTCGCCCAGCGCACGGACCAGTGCTCGGCGATATCAGTGCCGATCGCGACGTGATCCGGCCCGACGAGCTGCACGGCGTGGTCGATGTGATCGATGAAGTCGCTGAGTGTCGGCCGCTCGCCCGACCTCGGCTCGATGAACGGTGCGTACGGGGAGATGCCGACGAGGCCGCCCTTGGCGGCGATGAGCCTGATCTCGTCATCGGATTTGTTGCGCACCGAGTCGGTGAGCGCGAGGCAGCCGGTGTGGGAGAACACGGCGGGGTTCTCGGAGTACTCGATCGCATCCATCCCCGTCCGATGTCCGACATGCGAGAGGTCGATGAGGATCCCCAAGCGGTCCATCTCCGTCACGGTCTGCTGTCCCATGGTCGTCAGCCCGAGGTTCTCCGGCTCGAAACAGCCGTCACCGAGGCGGTTGCGTTCGTTATAGGTGAGCTGGATGATGCGCACGCCGTTGCGATAGAAGAAGGGGACGAGGTTGACCGGGTCGGCTTCGATGGGCATCCCGTTCTGGAACGCGAAGATGATCGCGAGCTTGGACTCGGCCTT
This sequence comes from Lacisediminihabitans sp., assembly GCF_036404185.1. Classification (GTDB taxonomy): domain Bacteria; phylum Actinomycetota; class Actinomycetes; order Actinomycetales; family Microbacteriaceae; genus Lacisediminihabitans. The sequence goes on from NZ_DASWPB010000210.1 coordinate 8,382, forward strand.
GGCGCGGCGGATATCGTCGGTGGTCGTGGCGATGAGACAGCGGTCGGAATAGATCTCCGCGAGGTTGAAGTAGACGTTCATCTCCTGCACCGCCTCGAAGAACCCGCCGACCTGTGCGGCCCCAACCTGGGCGGACAGCGAGACGCAGACCGCCGTGACGCCCGCCGTCCTGATCGCCTCGAAGAAGCCGTCCGAGCCGATCCGCGGCGTGCATCCGTCGACCACGATCATGTCGCCGTATGCGGTGGTGGTCTCGATGTCCTGGGTCGATGCAATGCTCACAGCTGATTTCCTCTGTTTCTGTTCGGTTCTTGTCGGATCGGGGATTCGTCCCGGCTCTTACCCGGTCACGGTGACCAGTCGGTAGTCGTCGGCCGGTACCGTTCCTCCCGCGGCCTTCTGCCACCAGAATCCGCTGTACTTCGAGGCGAACGGGAACTGGTAGTTCCACTGGAAGAGCGTGTAACGAGGCATGTCCGCGGCGATGATCTTCTGGATCTGCGTGTAATAGCGGTTCTGAGCCGCCGCGTCCGTCGTCGCCTTGGCCTTGGCGAACAGCTCGTCGACGGTCGGATTCGAGTACTGCATCGCGTTGCGGTTGCCCGTGGTGGCAACGTAGTTCGCGAGGGTCTGCGGATCGGGTCCATGGGGGCCGCCCGACCAGGTGATGTCGAAGTCGTGCTTGGTCATGATCTTGTCGGCGAAGACCGAGAAGTCGTCGTTCTCCAGGGTGAGGTCGACGCCTATGGCCGCGAGCTGCTGCTTGAGGACCTCGCCGATCTTGTCGGCCCCGCCCAGGGAGGCGGTGAAACCTGTGTAGGTGAGCGAGAAACGAATGCCGGAAGCATTCTTCGGATAGCCGGCGTCGTCGAGAAGTTTGTTCGCCTTCTTGACATTGAAGGCCGGCTGCATGGCCGCCTTGTCGTAGCTGCGCGATGAGGGGTCGTACACGGTGTGGGTGACCTTCTTCGTCCCGCCGTAGACAAGCTTGTTGATCTGGTCCGGATTGATCGCGCTGCTGATCGCCGTGCGAACGCTCAGGTCGCTGAGGGGTTTACGCGCGAGATTGAAGCCGAGCCAGACATCGGTGGGAGGCGCGGCGTTGGCCGTCTCGACGGTGATGCCCTTTGTCTGCTGGAGCGTGGGGATCGACGAGTACGACGGCGCATTGGCCATGAACTGGATCTCTCCGGTCTGCAGGGCGCTCACCGCGGCGTCCGACGAGGAGAAGAAGCGAAAGCTGAGGTTGTCGAGCTTCGGTGCGCCCCCGAAGTAGTGCGGATTCGCCTTCAGCTGCACCGACTGTCCCGGTTGGAAGGAGGTGACGACGAAAGGACCGCTGCCGATGGGGGCGGTGTTCGCCGGGTTGGTGGTGACGTCCGTTCCGTCGAATACGTGTTTGGGGAGCACGACCCAGCCGTAGCGCTGGGCAAGTTGATCGAGAAAGGAGCTGTTCGGGCTCCCCAGGGTGAGTACGACCGTCGTCGGATCGGGGGTGGTGACGTCCGTGATTCCGGCGAGGGCGGCGGCGCCGTAGCCCTTCTCAGCGATGATCGAATCGATCGTCCACTTGACGTCGGCGGAGGTGAGCGCCTTGCCGTCGGACCATGTCACGCCCTTGACGAGGCTGAAGGTGTAGACGAGCCCATCGGTGCTCGTCGTCCACTTCGTGGCCAGATCGCCGTGCACCTGGTAGTCGTACCCGTAGTTGACGAGGCGGCTGTAGATGTTGTCCATGATGTAGTAGTCGGCCGGGTCATAGACGTAGTCGGGGTTGAGTGCCTTCGGTGCATAGGTCATCCCGACCACGAGGGAGCTGGATCCCGTTGACGTCGACGTCGTGGGTCCAGGCGACGACGAACAGCCGGCCACGGCGAAGAGACCAATCGCTGCGGCCACCGCTGCGATCGTCCGCGCCGTCCGAAAGTGGGTTCTCATGCTGTGCCTCTCTCGTTGGCGATTTCGCCGACCTGTCGAACGTTGATTCGGTCACGCTATGAGAGGGGAAAACCAAAGTCAACGCGACTTTTATATAGATTTGTGTCATCCAGATATAGACAGGGACACTCAATCAGCTCCGTGTGAATCGACCGTTTCCCCCGCATTAACCCGGTGTTACGTGGATAGCCCGCATCGATCCGGCGATAACGAACGACTATCATTCGAAGGCCATCCTGACACCGGGACAGCGCTCGTCGAAGCGCTTCGCGCGATGCCGTATGCGCGCCGTCAGCCGAGCCGGGACGGTCTTTCTCACGGCCAATACGCAGTTTCATGCAGTTACTATATTTTTGCATCTGATGCATTTATAGTCGCACTGCATGGCCTCGACGGCGAGATCGCGCACCTCATCTCTCGTCGAACGGATCCCGCATGAGCGCCTCGGTACTGACCGCGCAGAACATCGTCAAGTCGTACGGCAGCGGTGCGAGCCGCTTCGAGGCGCTCAAGGGCGTCTCCCTCGACATCCGCGAGGGGGAGACCGTCGCGATCGTCGGTAAGAGCGGCTCCGGCAAGTCCACCCTCATGCACCTGCTCGCCCTGCTCGACGATCCGGACGGGGGAGTGCTCCTGGTCGGCGGCGTGGATGCCCGGCAGCTGAAGAGCACGGCGATGAACGTCCTGCGCAACCGCGACTTCGGTTTCGTCTTCCAGCAGTTCTTCCTCACCCCGAACGCCTCCGTGCTCGACAACGTCGTGCTCCCCCTGAAGATCGCCGGGGTCGGCCCCAGGGAGCGGAGGGCACGCGGGATGGCGGCCCTCGAGCAGCTCGAGCTCGCCGACAAGGCGAAGAACAAGGCGATCAACCTCTCCGGCGGGCAGAAGCAGCGGGTCGTCATCGCCAGGGCGCTGGTCAACAATCCGAAGGTCATCTTCGCCGACGAGCCGACCGGCAACCTGGACACGGCCACGGGGCGACTGGTCGAGGACATCCTGTTCTCGCTGAATCGGGACAAGGGCATCACCCTGGTGATCGTCACTCACGACGTGGAGCTCGCGGCCCGCTGCGATAGACAGATCTTCATCCGAGACGGGCTGGAAGACACGACCTCGACGGAGGTGGCCTCATGAAGTTCGTCGACATCGTCGGGACGGCCATCGGCAACACCTTCCGCAGCAAGCTGCGCACCACACTCACCGTCGTGGCCATCTTCATCGGCGCCTTCACGCTCACCATCACGAGCGCCATCGGCACCGGTATCTCCAGCTACATCAACACCCAGGTCGCCTCCATCGGCTCGACCGACGTGCTCAGCGTGACCAAGACGCCGGATGCCCCGACCGGGACGGACGACGGACCGACGAAGTACGACCCCGCCCAGACGGCGGCCGGCGGCGGCTTCGGCGGTGCGGCGGCCGCGCTGTCGATCAAGCCGCTGACGAAGGTCGATCTCACCACGATCAGGGACACGACCGGCATCCGGACCGTGAACCCCATGGTCCGGGTGACGCCGACGTACATCGAGTACGGCAGCGAAGGGAAGTACCAGCTGACGCTGAACGCCGCCGCCGCGCTCACGAAGGCGGATCTCGCCGCGGGCAGACAGCTCAGCGACAAGGCCGACGACATCCTGCTGCCGGACTCCTATCTCAAGAACATGGGCCTCGGCAGCGCGGAATCCGCGATCGGGAAGACGGTGACGATCGGCATCGACGACTATCTCGGCACCGCGCACACCGTGACCGCCACGATCGCCGGCGTGCAGAACAAGACGCTCATCGGCGGCGGGGTGGGTCTGAGCCAGAGCCTGACCGACGAGCTGAACACGATCCAGTCGACGGGCCGGCCGGCGAACCTCGGCGAGAGCTATCTCACCGCCACCGCTCACTTCGACCCGCACGCGAGCCAGGCCGGCATCGATTCGATCAAGAAGGACCTCAAGGCGGAGGGCTTCACCGCCCAGACCGTCGCCGATCAGATCGGCTCGTTCCAGACCGTCATCAGCGGCATCATCGGCGTGCTCAACGCCTTCGCGGTGATCGCCCTCGTGGCCGCGGGCTTCGGCATCATCAACACCCTGCTGATGAGCGTGCAGGAGCGCACGAGGGAGATCGGCCTCATGAAGGCGATGGGAATGAGCGGAGGCAAGGTCTACACCCTGTTCAGCATGGAGGCCGTCTTCATCGGATTCCTCGGGAGCGCGATCGGCGCCGGCGTCGCCATCGGGGTGGGCTCGGTCATCAGCGACGTGCTCGCCCGAACGGCCCTGTCCGGGCTGCCCGGCCTGCAGGTCATGCAGTTCGCGCCCGCGTCGATCGTCACGATCATCCTCGTTGTCATGGCCATCGCCTTCCTCGCCGGGACGCTTCCCGCCAGGCGCGCGGCGAGGCAGAACCCGATCGATGCGCTTCGTTATGAGTGACCCGACATCCGACGGGGGGCTGCGCGAGCGCAAGCGCGCCGCCCTCTACGCCTCGATCGAGCGAACGGCGATCGACCTCGCCCTTGAGCACGGGTATGAGAACACGACGATCGACATGATCTGCGAGGCCGGCATGATCTCGCAGCGCACCTTCTTCAACTACTTCGGCTCCAAGGAGGGCGTGATCCTCGGCGCGACGCCGCCGATGCCCTCCCAGGAGGAGATCGACGACTTCGCCGGTCGCACCGGGTCGAACGTCCTCGGTGATTTCGTCGCGATGATCACCGCCTCCTTCGTCGAGAAGGAGCTCGACGCCGACCTGTTCCGCGCCCGCCGCCTGCTCATCCAGCGCACCCCGGAGCTGCACAGCAAGGAGCTGGCGCGGATGGGCGACCTCGAGGAGCAGTTCGTCCGCATCGTCCTGACCCGGTTCCGGGCCCAGGGCAGGTCCACCGCGACCAGCCCCGATCTCGAGGACGAGGCGCGGATGGTCGTCGATCTCACCACCGGCGTCATGCGCTTCGCCATGCACAATTGGTTCAGCGCCGACTTCAGCGGCACCGTCCGCGAACTCCTCGGCGGCTCGATCGATCTGATCCGCCGCATCACCGACAACACCCCCTCCTCCTGATTTCCAAAGGATCACCAATGTCACAAACGACTCATCCGGCCGCGGCCCGCCCGGCTCCGACGGCCGAGGCCGCCTCGAAGCGCGGCATCCTGCTCGTCTTCGCCGGCCTCATGGTCACCATGCTTCTCGCGTCCCTCGACCAGACGATCTTCAGCACGGCGCTGCCGACCATCGTCGGCCAGCTGCACGGCGTCGACGAGATGCTGTGGGTGACCACGGCATACATCCTCGCCTCGACGATCATGCTGCCGGTCTACGGCAAGCTCGGCGACCTGATCGGCCGCAAGGGCCTCTTCATCGGGGCGATCGCGATCTTCATCGTCGGCTCCATCATCGGCGGTCTCGCTCAGGACATGACGATGCTCATCGTCGGGCGTGCCGTTCAGGGACTCGGCGGCGGCGGCCTCATGCTGCTGTCGCAGGCGATCATCGCCGATGTCGTGCCCGCTCGAGAGCGCGGCAGGTACATGGGGATCATGGGCGGCGTCTTCGCCCTCTCCTCCGTCGCCGGCCCCCTGCTCGGCGGCTGGTTCACCGACGGTCCCGGCTGGCGCTGGGGACTCTGGATGAACATCCCGCTCGGCATCCTGGCGATCGCCTCCGCGCTGTTCTTCCTGCGTCTGCCGAAGAACACCAAGGGCAGGCCGCGCATCGACTGGTCGGGGATGGGATTGCTCGCGATCGCCTCGACCTGCCTCGTCCTGGTCACCACCTGGGGCGGCACCACCTACGACTGGGATTCGCCCACCATCGTCGGCCTCATCGCCGGCACCGTGGTCGCCGGGGTGGCCTTCGTGCTCGTCGAGCGTCGCGCCCCGGAGCCGATCATGCCGTTGCACCTGTTCAAGGACCGCAACTTCAACCTGACCACCGCGGCCGGCCTCATCATCGGAATCGCGATGTTCGGCGCGCTGGCCTACCTGCCCACCTATCTGCAGATGGTCACGGGTGTCAACGCCACCCAGGCCGGCCTGCTGCTGATCCCGCTGATGGCCGCGCTGCTGATCACCTCCATCGTGTCCGGCCAGCTCGTCAGCAAGACCGGCAGGTACAAGTGGCTGCCGATCGTCGGAACGGTCGTCGTCGCGATCTCGCTCGCGCTGCTCTCGACGATGACCCCGACCCTTCCCGTCTGGATCCTCTGCGTCTACCTCGCGATCATGGGGCTGGGGCTCGGCATGAGCATGCAGATCCTCATCCTCATCGTGCAGAACTCGTTCCCCAACTCCGAGGTGGGGACGGCGACGGCCTCGAACAACTACTTCCGCCAGATCGGGGCCTCGGTCGGCTCCGCCGTCGTCGGGAGCCTGTTCGTGGCCAAGCTGGCCGACCTCCTCGGTCAGCGGATGCCCGGCGGCGGGTCCGGCATCGCCGGCGGCAGCAACTCCTTCACGCCGGAGGCGGTGCAGAAGCTGCCGGCCGTCATCAGGGACGTCATCGTCGGCGCTTACAACGACGCGCTCACCCCGGTGTTCCTCTACATGGTGCCGCTCATGGTCGTCGCCGTCGTCCTGCTCTGCTTCGTCACGGAGAAGCCGCTGGCGACGACCATCGAACGCGACATCGTCGCGGAGACCCTCGAGATCGACGGCGCGACCAGGGTGAACCTGGGCGACGACCTCGGGGTTTCCGTCCGCGCCACGGACAGCGCGCCGGAGGCGAGCCCGGCGATCGGCTGAGCGTCCGGTCGCTGAGCTGGATCAGTCGGTCTCGGTCGAATCGGTATTCGTGCCGGTCGAGCCGGTGGAGGCGGCGGAGAAGATGGAGTCATCGACGGCCGGGACCGGTGCCGGACTCGCGGCCGGTGCTGCACTCGCGACCGGTGCCGAACTCGCGACCGGCTCCGGGACGGCCGGCCGGGCGTACAGGGCGGGCGGGATGGCCTCGACCGTGACGGTCTCCGCCGCCGCCTGCTGCGCGGCCCAGGCCTGCTGTTGGTGCACGAGGTCCTGTTCGCTCAACGAGGAGTCGTACGCCCACGCGTCGAGGTCATTCTTGAACAGCCTCTTGGCGCGGGCCGGCCTCGCCTGCCAGTCGACCAGGCGGTCCCTGAAGACGATGAGCGACTGCTCGGCCTGGAAGCTGAACGACACGGCGTTCTTCTTCATGTCGGCGATCTCGTGTGCCGCCCACTCGGCGGCGAGGGTCGTCCCGGCCACAGGGAGCATCCGGAGCCTGATGTCCGCCTCCTCGATGAGGTGGTCGATGTGCACCTGCTCCGGGGCTGGCAGGGTGTTCCAGACGGATGCCTTGCGGGCGGCACCGATGAGCGCGGTGACGGCGGAGGCCCTCACCTCTCGATCGCTCAGGGCGATGACACGCTTGGCGGAGCCACGACCGATCAGGGCGGCGATCACGCCCGCGACGACGATCGCGACAAACGGAAGGATCACGCCGGAAACGATGCGCCATCCCTCATCGGAATCGAACCAGTTCACGAAGTTGTTCCACCATTCCATGCCCGAACCTTAACCCGGGGTGGCCGGTGGGATGGCCAGCACACGTGGCGAGTCTCGACAAAGCCGGACGGGCTCAGAAGCAGTCGATCGCGTCGTCGATGCTCCAGAACTCTCCTATCGGCAGAAACCGGCCCCGGCTGGACATGAAGCGCTTCGCCCGGAAGCGGAGGCCGCCGGCAACGCCGAACTGCTCGACATAGCCGAGCACCTCGCCGTCGGGCCTGGTGACCCGCCACAACTGGTCGTGCACTCGGACGAGTGTGATGCCGGGACGGACGAGCGGGAGGTCTCCGGCGAAGGCGAGCGTGGTCATGTCTGCTCCTCGGGTGTCGAATGGTCGGTGGCCGCCAGGTTACGGGCGGCCACCGACATCCGTGCCCGTTAGCGCAGGCCGGTGCCGTCCACGGCGAGTGGCTCGATCGCGGCGATCTCCTCGTCGGTGAGGGGAGCGCTCTCCAGCGCGGCGATGTTGTTCTCCAACTGGCGGACGCTCGACGCCCCGATGAGCGCGGAGGTGATCTGCGGCTGGCGGAGCACCCAGGACAGGGCGAGCTGCGCGAGGCTCTGCCCGCGGCCCTTCGCGATCTCATTGAGTGCCCTCGCCCGTTCGAGATAGGTCTCGCTGATGTTGTCCGCGGTGATCCAGCGGCCCTCCGCGGCCCTGGAGTCCGCCGGGATGCCCGCGAGATAGCGGTCGGTCAGCAGGCCCTGGGCGAGCGGGGAGAAGACGATGCTCCCCATGCCGAGCTCGTCGAGCACCGGGAGCAGTCCCTCCGTCTCGATGTGGCGGTCGAACATGTTGTATCTGGGCTGGTGGATGAGCACCGGGATGCCGTGGGCGGCGAGCGCCTTGTGGGCGGCGATCGTCTGCTCGGTGTTGTAGTTGGAGATGCCCGCGTAGAGCGCCTTCCCCGAGGTCACCGCGGTGGCCAGCGCGCCCATCGTCTCCTCGATCGGCGTCTCGGGATCCGGACGGTGCGAGTAGAAGATATCGACGTAGTCGAGTCCCATCCGGCCGAGGCTCTGGTCGAGCGAGGAGAGCAGGTACTTGCGCGAGCCCCACTCCCCGTACGGGCCGTCCCACATGTCGTAACCGGCCTTCGTCGAGATGATCAGTTCGTCGCGGTAGGGGCGGAAGTCGTCGGCGAAGATCCGGCCTAAGTTGGTCTCGGCGCTGCCGGCGGGCGGGCCGTAGTTGTTGGCAAGGTCGAAGTGGGTCACGCCGAGGTCGAAGGCGCGACGGAGGATGGCCCGCTGCGTGTCGATCGGGCGGTCGGATCCGAAGTTGTTCCAGAGTCCGAGGGAGATGGCGGGCAGTTTGAGTCCGCTCCGTCCCGTTCTCGTGTATTCGATGGATTCGTAACGGCTGGGGGCAGCGACATAGCTCATGGACTAAGCCTAGATGAGTGAGTCCTAATGGTCGTAGGCGATGAGGGAGCGTTTGTGGGTGGCTCCGATGAGCCAGTTGTGCCAGATTCCGGCTGCGAGGGCGAGTAGGCGTCCGGCGACGCGGGAGTAGACGCCGGGGATGGTGCGTC
>NZ_DASWPB010000211.1:0-7987 GCF_036404185.1 Lacisediminihabitans sp.
CGTCCGCGCGCTTCGAGACGTCCCGACGTGTTTTCCCGATCCGACTGATCCCTCGCCGCGCCATCCGCGGCACCCTCACCCAAGGAGAAAGACCATGCAACGAAGCAGAACCCGCTGGCTGACCGCCGGTGCCGTGGCTGCAATCGGAGCGCTCACGCTGAGCGCGTGCGGTTCCGGTTTCAGCAGCGGCAGCGACGACTCGAGCGGCGGTCTCACCACGTCGAAGAAGGCCCTCACGGTGCTGATCGGCTCCAGCGGAGACGCGGAGACGAAGGCCGTGAACAGCGCGGTCGCCGACTGGACGAAGTCGTCCGGCACCAAGGCCACCGTGAACGTCGCGAGCGACCTCAACCAGCAGCTTGCCCAGGGCTTCTCCTCCGGCAAGCCGGCGGATGTCTTCTACCTGTCGACGGATGCGCTGGCCGGATACGCCTCGAACGGCTCGCTCCTCGCCTACGGGGATCAGCTCTCCAACAAGAGCGACTTCTATCCGAGCCTCGTCAAGTCCTTCACCTACGACGGCAAGTTCTACTGCGCGCCGAAGGACTTCTCGACCCTCGCCCTCGAGATCAACACCGACATGTGGAAGGCGGCCGGCCTTACCGACTCCGACATCCCCACCACCTGGGACCAGCTCGAATCGGTGAGCAAGAAGCTCACCACCCCAGAGCACGTCGGCCTGTCGATCGGCGGGGAGTACGCCCGCATCGGCGCATTCATGACCCAGGCCGGCGGCAACCTCATGAACGCCGACAGCACCACAGCGACGGCGGACAGCGACGCCAACGTCACCGCGCTCACCGAGGTGAAGAAGATGGAGAACGAGGGCACCCTCAAGTTCGCCAAGGACGTCGGTGCCGGCTGGGGCGGCGAGGCGTTCGGCAAGGGCCTCGCAGCGATGACCATCGAGGGCAACTGGATCACGGGGGGCATGCAGGCCGATTACCCGAACGTCAAGTACACGATCGCCGAACTGCCGGCCGGCCCGGCGGGCAAGGGAACCCTGCAGTTCACCAACTGCTGGGGCATCGCCGCCGACAGCCCCAATCAGACGGCCGCCCTCAAGCTCGTGGAGAAGCTGACCAGCGCGGACGACCAGCTCGCCTTCTCGAAGGCCTTCGGCCCGATGCCGTCCATCCAGTCGGCCGCCACGGAATGGAAGAAGGCCAACCCCGCGCTGGTGCCGTTCCTGAACGCAGCGGACTATGCCAAGGGCGTCCCGACCGCGAAGGGAGCCGCCGATGTGGTGACCGACTTCAACTCGAAGATCGAGAGCCTGGCGACGAGCGACCCGAAGACGATCCTCGAGGCGACGCAGAAGAACCTCGAAGCGCTGCTGAAGTAGAAGATCATGTCGACCACCTCGAGACAGCCCACCCTCCGGCCCGGAACGGCACGCGGCCGGCGGGCCTCGGGCATCCGCACGGGCGAGGCTGCCTCGGGGTGGCTCTTCACCGCTCCGATGCTCATCCTGCTCGGCCTGTTCCTGGTCATTCCGGTGCTCATGGCGCTCTGGGTAAGCTTCTCCGACTGGAGCGGCCGGGGAAGCCCGTTCTCGGGTGGCGTCAACTTCGTCGGTCTCAAGAACTACTCGGCGCTGCTGAGCGGAGGCGGCCTCGCCGAACAGGACTTCGGCACCTCCCTCAAGAACAACGCCTGGTACGTCGTGCTCGTCGTCCCGCTGCAGACCGCACTCGCCCTGGTCCTGGCCGTGCTCGTCAACCGGCAGATCCTCAGGGGCCGGGGCTTCTTCCGCACCGCCTTCTACTTCCCCTCGGTGACCAGCTCTGTCGCGATCACCGTGCTCTGGCTGTTCCTGTTCAACTCGACCGGTGCGGTCAACAAGCTGCTCTCCTACGTCGGTCTCGACGGTCCGAACTGGTTCAACGATCCGAACGGCATCTTCCACTTCGGAGTCGCGACCGGCCCTGGCCTGCTGACCGGTCATACGGCCCTCGGTGTTTCCTGGTGGGATTGGCTCGGCGGCCCCTCAGTCGCCATGTTCGCCTTCGTCCTCCTGGCCATCTTCACGACCAGCGGAACCTTCATGCTGCTGTTCATCGCGGCGCTGCAGAACCTCGGCGGGGAGATCACCGAGGCGGCGATGATGGATGGCGCGAACGGCTGGCAACGCTTCTGGCGGGTGACCCTTCCCCAGCTGCGGCCGACGCTGTTCACCGTGCTGACGCTCGGCCTGATCGGCTGCTGGCAGGTCTTCGACCAGATCTACACGGGCACGAGGGGCGCACCGGGCAAGACCACCCTGACACCCGCCTACCTCTCCTATCAGGCGGCGTTCAACAACCAGCAATGGGGACAGGGCGCGGCGATCGCGTTCCTGCTCTTCGTCATCATCGTCGTCCTCACCCTGCTCCAGCGCTGGATCCTCGCCGAGCGCGCGGTGTCGAGGCGGCGGATGCGGCTCTATCAGGTCCCGCCGCCCACGGGCGCGGGACCGGGCGCGACGGTCGTCGCCGCCACACCGACGAGAAGGGACTGACCCGTGAGTGTCGCCATGAAACCGGCCGAGATCCGGACCTTTCGCCGCCGCGCCAGGCCGTCCGCCGGCCAGGTGGTCTCCCGGTCGGTCCTCTACGCCCTGCTGGTCGTCCTCGCGATCGTCTACATCTTCCCGTTCCTGATCGACATCGCGACCTCGTTCAAGACCGAATCCGATGCCGCGATCGACCCCCTCTCCCTGATTCCGGCCACCTTCACCACGGCCGCCTATCAGAAACTGTTCCTCAACTCGGACTTCCCGATCTGGTTCAAGAATTCCGCCATCGTGACCGTCGTCGTCACCCTCGGGCGCGTGTTCTTCAACTCGCTCGCCGGCTACGCCCTCGCCCGCCTACACTTCCGCGGCCGCACCGTCATCTTCGCGGGGCTCGTCGCCGTCATGTCGGTCCCGAACGTGGTCCTGCTCATCCCGAAGTTCCTGGTCATCAACCAGCTCGGCATCTACGACTCCTACGCCGGGATGATCGTGCCGCTGCTCACGGACGCGGCCGGCATCTTCATCATGAAGAACTTCTTCGAATCCATTCCGCCGAGCGTCGAGGAGCAGGCCCGGATCGACGGCGCCGGCACCTTCCGGGTGTTCTGGTCGGTCGTGCTGCCGATGGCCAGGCCGGCACTGGTGACCATCGTCATCCTCTCGTTCCAGGGGTCGTGGAACGAGCTGAGCCATTTCATCGTGTCGACGCAGTCGGCGGGGCTCACGACCCTGACGAAGGGCGTCGCCTCCCTCGCCTCCGGCCAGCTCAGCCAGGGGACGCAGTATCCAATCAAGCTCGCGGCCGCGGCGATCATGACGATCCCCGTCGCCGTCATGTTCTTCATCTTCCAGCGACGCATCATGAACACCAGCGATGGCGCCGTCAAGGAATAGCGGCACACCGCCCCCACGAGGAGTCCTTCCCATGCACCAGCCTCTCCTGCACGACGAGACCGTCATCCTGCGCGCACCGGCACAGGTCTGGTCGTCTCCGACGGGCTCGATCGGGGGAGCGGTCCACGGCATCTACCTCTCGGATGTCCGGCTCGTCTCCGCGCTCGAGGCCGACTACGGGGGCGGCGCGGGCGAGCACATCGCGACGATCCCCCATGGGGCCGACGCCGTCACCTTCGTCGCCCTGCTGCGGCACCTGGACGACGGGATCGCCGACCCGCGGATCCGGGTGGTGCGCCGGCGGACCGTGACGACGAGCGGCGCGATCGAGCTCCTGCGGCTGGAATCGGCCCTGGGAGAGGAGGTCGACCTCAGGGTCGTGCTCCGCCTGCAGGCCGACCTCGCCGGCATGGACGCCGTGAAGGCCGGCCTCCCCGTCGCTCCCGTCGCGATCGCCGTCGACGGCGAGTCCGCCAGTTGGGGAAACGACTCCGTCTCCGCGACCCTGTCCGCGCCGGGTGCCACGCTCGGCCTGACCACCGACGACCGGCTCGAGATCGCCTGGGAGGTCACCGTTCCGGCGAAGGGCTCCGTCGCCGTCGGATGGGCGCTGGACGCCGTCGATCGAGCCGCGGTCGTCCGAGGGGCGACCGGCGACGCCGGCTGGTCGGTGCCCGTGCTGTCGGCGGCGGACGACCGGCTCTCCCGCTGGATGGCCACCGCCCTCGACGACCTCGATGCCCTCCGGCTCACGACGTCCGCCGACCCGGAGTCCCAGTTCCTCGCCGCGGGCGCGCCGTGGTTCTTCACCCTCTTCGGCAGGGACTCGATCTGGGCGGCCCGCTTCATGCTCCCCCTGGGCACCGCGCTCGCGGCGGACACGCTGCGGACCCTCGCCGGCCTGCAGGGCAGACGGTCGGTGGCGGAGACCGCCGAGCAGCCGGGCAAGATCATGCACGAGCTCAGGCGGGCGACACTCGAGATCCCCGGCGAGGAGATCTCGCTGCCGCCGCTGTACTACGGGACGGTCGACGCGACGCCGCTCTGGGTGTGCCTGCTGCACGACGCCTGGCGCTGGGGACTTCCCGACGACGAGGTGGCGGCTCTGCTCCCTCACGCCGTCGCCGCGCTGGAATGGATGCGCGACTTCGGCGACGCGGACGGCGACGGTCTGCTGGAGTACATCGACTCCACCGGACACGGCCTCGCCAATCAGGGCTGGAAGGACTCCGGCGACTCGGTCCAGTGGCGCGACGGACGGCTCGCGGACGGCCCGATCGCCCTGTGCGAGGTGCAGGCGTACGCCTATGAGGCGGCGGTCCACGGTGCGGACCTGCTCGAGCATTTCGGCGAGGACGGCGCAGAGGACTGGCGCTCCTGGGCGGCCGCTCTGCGGGAGAGGTTCCAGGAGAGCTTCTGGATCGAGGATGCGTCCGGCGCCTATCCCGCGATCGCCCTCGACGCGCGGAAACAACCGGTCGACACCGTGACGAGCAACCTCGGCCACCTGCTGGGGACCGGGCTGCTCGACCGCCGACAGGCGGCGCTCGTCGCGCGCAGGCTCGCCTCCCCGCAGCTCGACTCCGGATTCGGGCTGCGCACCATGTCGACCGACTCGGCCGGTTACTGGCCGCTCAGCTACCACGGCGGAAGCGTCTGGACCCACGACACCGCGATCGCGATCTCCGGGCTCGTCCGCGAGGGCTTCGCCGAGGAGGCGGCCTCGCTCATCTCCGGCCTGCTGACGGCGGCATCCGCGTTCGACTACCGGATGCCGGAACTCCACTCCGGCGATCCGGCGACGGACTTCGCGATGCCCGTCCCCTACCCCGCCGCCTGCCGCCCCCAGGCCTGGTCGGCGGCGGCATCGGTCTCGGTCCTCGGCAGCCTGCTCGGCCTGAAGCCGGACGCGCAGGCGGGGGCGCTCGGGGTCAGCCCGAGCGGTCTGCTCGGATCGCTCTCGGTGCACGGGTTGCGCTTCGCCGGGGCGGATGTCTCGATCTCGGTGAACGCCGACGGCGAGGTCACCGACGCCTCCGGCGCTCCCGTCCAGGTCGGATAGCCCGATCGGTCGGGAGTCTGGCCTCCGCTAGAGGTGGGACAGCATCGCCACGACCTGGCGCGCGATCTGACTGCCGGCGCGATTGGCGCCGATGGTGCTCGCCTGGGGCCCATACCCCGCGAAGAATATTCGCGGGTCCTTCCAGGAGGCGCCGGCACCGACAGAGACGCCGCCCTCCTTCTCCCGTAGCTTGAGCGGGGCGAGGTGGCGCAGCTCCGGGCGGAAGCCGGTGGCCCAGAGGATCGCATCCGCGCGCTGGAAGCCGCCATCCGACCAGCGGACGCCGTCCGGCTCGATCGAGGAGAACATGGGCCTTGCGACCAGCAGCCCCCGGTCGATCGCGGACTGCATGCGGCGGGTGCGCGGAACGCCCGTGCCGCTGACGATGCTGGGCAGGGCGCGGCCAGCCCTGGCCGCCTCGTCCTGCTTGGCGACGGCGGCCGCCCCCGCCTCGAGGTTCAACTCGCCCTCGTCGAGGAACTCGACCGGGCGCCGGCTGACCCAGGTGAGCTCGGCGGCAACGCCCTCGAGCTCCAGCAGGAAGCCGATCGCCGAGGTACCCCCGCCCACCACGACGAGACTCTGGCCCTCGAACTCCTCCGCCGACCGGTAGTCGGTGGTGTGCAGATGCCGGCCGCGGAACTCGTTCATCCCCGGGTACCAGGGGATGAACGGCGACCCCCAGGTCCCCGTCGCGTTGACGACGACCTCCGTGGTCACCTCGCGACCGTCGGCGGAGGCGACGACGAGACCGGTGCCGCGGTTGAAGACGCGTTTGACCTCGACGGGGCGCTGCACCCGGAGGTCGTAGTGCTCCTCGTAGCGCCGGTAGTAGTCCGCGACGACGTCCTTGGCCGGCAGGGTGCGGTCGGCCGTCTCGAAGCTGATGCCGAGGGCGTCCATGCCCGGCAGATCGTTGATCCGGTGAGCGGAACCGACACGCAGGGCCTCCCAGCGGCCCTGCCAGGCTCCGCCGGTTCCCGGACCGCGATCCAGCACCACGAAGTCCTGGCCCGGTTCGAGGCCGAGCCGCTTGAGATAGAAGGACACCGATAGCCCAGCCTGGCCGGCACCGATCACCACGACCGAAGGATGCGTCGTCGAGGATGTCACGGCTCAACGTTAGCCGTCGTTTCTGTGCTCGTGGCCACTCTTCCCGGGAAGAGCACAATGGCCGTGCAACCTCGCATGCTAAAGTTGGGCTTTAGTTTTTGTAGTTCCTTGTTGGTCAATCCCGAGCAGTTGTTACCTACAACTCCATCGATCGCTCGGGCAGGAATCGTGAGGGGGTCAAGCCATGGGGCGCGGCCGTCAAAAAGCAAAGCACACCAAGGTCGCCCGGGAGCTGAAGTACTTCAGCCCGGACACCAATTACAACGCGCTCGAGCGTGAACTCACGCATCCTGTGACCGGTGCCAGCGTCGACCCCAAACTCGAGGCCGATCTGGAGAAATGGCCCGAATTCAGCGCCCCGGTCGACCCCTACGCCGACGACTACGACACCGAAGACGAGTTCGAGGCCGGGCAGAACAAGACCGCCTGACCGTCCCGTCTACTCTCAGGAGCGGTAGCCGCCCACCAGGCGCACGGCCCCGCCGTTGACGCCCTTCGCCCCCTGCTCGAATCCGTCGAGATCGCGCGCCGAGGTCGAGACCGTCCCGACCGCCCAGGCGGGAATGCCGTCCACCGCGAGTCTCTCGATGATGCCGTCGACGGCATGGGCCGCGACGACCGCGATCATGCCGATCCCGAGGTTCCAGGTGCCCTCGGTCTCCTCGAGGCGCATCCCTCCCCAGGAGGACAGCACCTGGAACACCGGCTGCGGCGTCCAGGTCGACCGGTCGACCTCCACCCAGCTGGAGACCGGCAGCACGCGGGCGAGGTTGGCGGCGATGCCGCCGCCGGTGACGTGGCTGAGGGCGTGCACCGAGGAGCCGAGGCGCGGATCGGAGATCAGCCGGAGCAGGGGAGCCGTGTACAGCCTGGTCGGCTCGAGCAGCACCTCGCCGACCTGGCCGCCGAGCTCCTCAGACCGCTCCGTGTAGGAGATCTTCCGCTCCGCGAGGACGTGCCGGACCAGCGAGTACCCGTTGGAGTGGAGACCGGACGAACCGAGGGCGACAACCACGTCACCGTCGCCGACGAGATGGGCTCCGAGCAGGGCATCCGATTCCACCGCGCCGACGGCCGCGCCGGCCACGTCGTAGTCGTCGGGACCGAGCAGCCCCGGATGCTCGGCCGTCTCGCCGCCGACCAGCGCGGTGCGGGTCTCCGAGCAGGCGCGAGCGATGCCCGCGACGATGTCGGCGATGCGGGTGGGGACGACCCTGCCGCAGGCGATGTAGTCGGTCATGAAGAGCGGCTTCGCCCCGACGACGACGATGTCGTCGACGACCATGCCGACGAGGTCGAACCCGATGGTGTCGTGCTTGTCGATGGCCTGGGCGATGGCGACCTTGGTGCCGACGCCGTCCGTGGACGTGGCCAGCAGCGGTTTGCTGTACGACTTCAGGAAGGAGACGTCGAAGAGGCCG
>NZ_DASWPB010000212.1:0-10635 GCF_036404185.1 Lacisediminihabitans sp.
AGCAGCCATGCGACGGTGAAGGCGACCCCGAGCACCGTGAAGTCCAGCCGGGCGAAGATGAGATACCAGATGCTCAGTCCCATCGTCAGCGGGGTGAGGAGGATCTGCAGCACCGTGATCTTCGTCACGAACGGCACACGCCATACCCATCCCTTGGCAATCGCCGTGATGTAGCAGCGGTACGAGTTGCGGCTCCAGCGGACCCGCTGCTTGATGAAGGCGGCGAAGCCCGCCGGGAACATCGACAGGGCTCGTGCGGACGACTGGTGCACCGTCTTGTAGTTGGAGGCGAGCACGAGCCAGGTGAGCCGGCCGTCGTCGCCGGAGATGCAGCGGCGACCGAGGAAGAACTCGTTCTCGAGGTTGTCGAGCACGGGAAGCACCGCCGCACGACGATAGGCGGCCGTGCGACCGGAGAGACAGGGGACCGCGCCGGCTCGGCCCATGGCCGGTACGTAGTTGTAGTACCGCAGGTTGACGAGCCAGTCCGCGATCTTGCGCCACACACTGGAATTGCGCTGATAGACGTTCTGCTGAGTGCCGACGCCGCCGACGGAGGAGTCGACGAACGGCTTTTGCACGTTGGCAAGGAGCCCGGGCTCCCAGGAGGTGTCGGAGTCCGTCAGCACGAGGATCTCGAATCGTGCCAGGCGGATGCCCGCCCCCAGGGCCGATCGCTTGCCGACGTGGTGGAAGAGGATCGGACGAATCCGCGAATCCTCCAGCGCCTGGATGCGGTGGTAGGCCTCCAGGTCCGCGACGTCGAGCACGATGATGATCTCGGTCGGATCCTGCGCGCGCCAGCTCTCCAGACACCGCATCAGGATGTCCGGATCCTCGTGATACGACGGCACGATGACCGAGGTCGTCGTCCGGAAGTCGGACTCGATGGGCTTGGCCATTCCGGAGAGGATCACTCGATAGAGCCAGAGGGCCCAAACGATGATCCCCGCGACGCCAAGGGGGAAATAGCGCAACGAGTCGCCGAGAAACGCCTGAATCTGGGGAAGATTCAACTGGACGTCCGCGGAAAGGGCGTGCAGGGTCGACAAAGCAAACATAAGGATCGGGTTCCTTCTGTTGAGAATATTCAGATATCAGATAGATGATCGTCGGGAAACAATCAGGGTAAGCGCCGCCGGATGGGACGAACGCTGGGCGTCCGCTCCATCCATGAGCTTGACGGGGAGCCTAAAACAACCCGCACGGCGAGTTGAACCCTCTTACCAACTTGTTTACTTGACCGAAACAATTTCGCCACCCGGCGGACATCCCCCGTTTCCCCGTTCACAACTCCTGCAACTCGGATCCGAACCCCACCTCGGCCCCACGAAAACCCGAGAAATCCGGGGATTTTGCCGGGCTTCTCCGGGGCTCTGGCAGAGAATTGCCGGAGTTGTGAACGGGGTTCGGACTCGACAGGCGTCCTCGGACGCGGATCGGCGACCCAGAACCCGCCACGCGTGGCTCAGGGCTTCGTCGACGGCCGCTTCCTGGAGGGCGGCGTGGTCAGCATCTGGACCGTCACCGGCACCAGCTGCCCCGTCCACTCCGCACCATTCCACCAGCGGACGTTCCAGGGATCACCGGGCTCCTCGTACCAGCCGGGCATCCGCGGTGCACCGGGCAGTGCGCTGCTTCGGGGGCGCACTCCCGCGGGATACCCCGGTGGGACGATCCCGGACGGTCGGGAACTCGCCCGTCCCCGCCGCACAGGATGCGCAAGCACGGCCAGCGTCGCGATCGTCAGGCGCCGGAGAACAGACCACACGTGTCGTCCCCCGAAGCTTCCCACACTCAGAAATGTAACGTAACGATCTGTCCGGCGAGGTCGTCGCCGCGCTCCCGCCGCTTCGACCGCGGCGCACCGGCTAGAACTCGAGGTGTCCGAGCTCGTGAGCGGAGACGAAGCGGGCGGTCGGGGTCGACAGCCCCTGCAGCTCGAACAGGACGACCTCGTTGAGACCCGCTCGCACCAGCGGCGCGGGCACGTACAGCGTCGACTGGGGACCGCGGCTCCAATAGCGACCGAGGTTGAAGCCGTTCACGAAGGCGACCCCCTTCCCCCAGCCCGCGGTGCTGAGGAACAGGTCGACAGGCTCCTCCACCTCGAAACCGCCGCAGACGAACGCCGGTCCGGCGACGGACCCGGTGACCGCGGCGTCCCCCTCGAACAGCCGATCGGGCAGCACCGACAGCGCGAGCGGCAGCACCGACCACCGTTCGAGCGGCGCACCGTCCAGCACCGCGCCGCCGATGAGGCCCTTGCGCTCGCCGATCCGCTCGCCGTAGTTGACCCTCCCCTGGTCCTCCACGAGGACGTCGAGGACACCGCCGCGGGGCACGACCAGCGCACGGTCGTGCTGGTCGCGACTGAGCACGCCAACAGGATCCCCGTCGAGGAAGAACTGCGCCCGATCGCGCACCTCGTCGACGCTGAGCACTCCCCCGTGCTCGAGCGTCGTGCGATACAGGGCGAAGCCGCGGTAGTGGCCGAGCTCGTCGAGGGTCGGCAGGTGGTCGTACGAGGTCCAGGCGCCCAGGGCGGGAAGCGCATCCGACAGCGAGACGAAGCGGTCCAGGTCCATCTCGAAGACCGGCGCCGGAGCCGACGCGGCGGGCAGCTCGTCGGGAACCGGGGCGTACCTCGCGATGACCTCGCGGAAGGCCCAGAACTTCGGGCCAGGCTCTCCCGCCTCGGTCAGCGGGGCGTCGTAGTCGTACGAGGTCGTGGTCGCCTGGTAGACACCCTTGTCGTTGGCGCCGTTGGTGAAGGCGAAGTTCGTTCCGCCGTGGAACATGTAGAGATTCACGGACGCCCCGGACGCGAGCAGCTCGTCGAGCTCCGCCGCCGCCGCCGCGACCGCCGTCGTGTGGTGATGGGCGCCCCAGTGGTCGAACCAGCCGTCCCAGAACTCCCCGCACATGAGCGGGCCTGTCGGCTGATGGCGTCGCAGCGTCGCCAGGCGCTCGCCGGACCGGGAGCCGAAGGATGCCGTCCGGTGCAGCTCCGGAAGACCGCCGTCCTCGAGCATCTGATCGGTCGGCTGATCGATGGTCGTCAGCGGAACCGTGATGCCCGCCGCGCGGTTCAGCTCGACGAGCGCCCGGAGGTAGTCCTTGTCGTCCGCGTACGCGCCGTACTCGTTCTCCACCTGGACCAGGATGACCGGACCGCCACGGTCGACCTGGCGACAGGCGACGATGGGCAGCAGCGCCGCGAGGTAGTCGGAGACCGCGGCCATGTAGCGCGGCTCGTTGCGACGGATGCCCACCCCGGCATCCTCGAAGATCCAGGCGGGCAGCCCGCCGTTGTCCCACTCGGCGCAGATGAAGGGGCCGGGGCGGACGATCGCGTGCAAGCCCTCCGCGGCGATCAGATCGAGGAAACGACCGAGATCGAGGCCGCCGCCGGTCTCGAAAACGCCTGGCCGCGGGGAGTGCTCGTTCCAGGGGACATAGGTCTCGATGGTGTTGAGACCCATGAGGCGCGCCTTGTGGATCCGATCGGCCCAGAGATCCGGATGCACGCGGAAGTAGTGCAGGGCGCCGGAGATCACCCGGAACGGCCGGCCATCGAGCAGGAAGTCGGTCTCGCCGATGGCGAAGCTGTGGCTCATCGGATGCGCGTGCGCCACTGTGGCACTCCTTGGTGAGAGAGGAAGAGATGAGGAGAAGAGGGTGGCCCCCGCCGAAACCGGAGGGGGCCACCGGTGGTGCTTACTTGCTGGTGACCGTGAAGCCCTGGTCGTTGCCGTAGCTGGCCGTCGCCTTCTGCCACGCCTTCAGACCCTCGTTGAGGTCCGACTTGTTGGCGTAGGCCTGGCCGACGGTGTCGCCGAAGATGCTGTTCGAGTAGACCTGGAACGGCAGGTAGCTCCAGCCCTTCACAACGTCCTTCGCCGACTGGGCGAGCACCTTGTTGATCTGCTGACCGCCGAAGTAGTCGATCTTCGCGTCCAGGAACGAGCTCGAGTTCAGGTCGGCCACGGTCGACGGGAAGCCGCCGGCCTTGAGCGAGATCTGCGTGCCCTCGCCCGCGTTCATGTACTTGAGGAACGCCGCGGCGACGAGCTTGTTCTTGCTCTGCTTGAGGATCGCATCCCCACCGCCGCCGTTCTCGGCACTGGCGGTCTCACCGGCCGTGTAGGTCGGCAGCGGAGCGACGCGCCAGTCTCCGGAGGCGTCGGTGACGCCGGTCTCGAGGTTGCCCGGCATCCAGGCCCCGATCGCGAGGGTCGCGATGGTGCCGTCGCCCAGGCCCTTGTACCACTCGTCGCTCCACGAGGAGACGGGCGAGACGAGGCCGCCGTCGACGAGCTGGTTCCAGGTGTTCGCGAACTTCTTGGAACCGGCATCCTGCAGGTTGATCGTCACCTTCTTGCCGCCGTCGCTGGTGGTGTACGGCTGGCCGCCCGCCTGCCAGATCATGCTCGTGGTGAAGCCGGCGTCCCCGGTGTCGTTGGTGATGTACTCGGCCGGGTTGGCCGCGTGCAGCTTCTTCGCGTCGGCGATGTACTGGTCCCAGGTGGTCGGCACGTCGAGGCCGTACTGGTCGAAGACCTTCTTGTTGTAGAACAGGGCCATGGGGCCGGAGTCCTGCGGAAGGGCGTAGACCTTGCCGTCGAGGTTGACGGAACCCCAGGTGCTCGCGGTGTACTTGGCCTTCAGGCTGTCGAGGCCGAAGTCGCTGAGGTCGGCGAGGGAGTCGGAGAGCGCGAACTGCGGCAGGGCGTAGTACTCGATCTGGGCAACGTCCGGAGCGCCGGATCCCGCCTTGATCGCGTTCTGCAGCTTGACGTACTGGTCGTTCCCGGTTCCGGCGTTGACGACCTTGACCGTCACGTTCGGATACTTCTTCTCGAAGGCCTGCCCGATCGCCTTGACCGCGGGGGCCCAGGCCCAGACGGTGATGGTCGACTTCTTCTGCAGGGCGGCGGAGATGTCGCTCGCGCTGCCGGAGTCGGCCGATCCGCCCGATGACGAGCAGGCGGCCAGGGCGACCGTCAGGGCCATTCCCGTCGCGAGGATGGATGCGACCCGGCGCACGCGCGCGCCGGTGCTGTGTGGTGTTCTCATTTTCTGCCTTTCACTTCGTCGTAAAGGTGTTGCGATGAATCCGGCCTTGAAGGCCGCGCTGTGGAGAGTTGCTGGGGTGGAACTGCATGCGATCGCTCTCCGTGATCGCACGACATCTGGTGATCCGACATCGGGTGGCCCGACATCCGGCGGCCCGTCTCATGCCTTGACGCTCCCGGCGGAGAGCCCCGACTGCCAGTACCGCTGAAGGAACAGGAAGGCCACGATGATCGGCACGATCGCGAGCAGCGACCCGGTGATCACGAGGTTGTAGATGGCCTGCCCGCCGACGGTCTGGGACTGCGCATTCCATTGGTTGAGACCGACCGTGAGGGGATACCAGGTCGGCTCGCTCAGCATGATCAAGGGCAGGAAGTAGTTGTTCCAGGTCGCCACGATCGTGAACAGCAGGACGGTCACGAGGCCGGGAGTCAGCAGCCTGATCGAGATGGTGAAGAAGGTGCGGAATTCGCCCGCCCCGTCCATCCGCGCCGCCTCCAGCAGCTCCGTGGGTATCGCATCCGCCGCATAGGTCCAGATCAGGTACAGGCCGAACGGACTGATGAGGGACGGGAGAATGATCGCCCACGGGGTGTTGGTGAGGTGCATCTGGCTGAACATCAGGAAGGTCGGCACCGCGAGCGCCGTGCCGGGGATGGCGACCGCGCCGAGCACGATGGCGAAGACGGCCCGCTTGCCGGGGAAGTTGAACTTCGCCAGGCCGTAGCCGCCGATGAGGGCGAGGAAGGTGGCTCCCCCGGCCCCGACGACGACATAGAGCAGGGTGTTGAGCAGCCAGCGCACGAAGACGCCGTTGTCGTAGGTGAGGGTCTGACCGATGTTGTCAAAGAGCGCGAACGGCCCGCTGAACCAGAGCCCGAAGGAGCTGAGCAGCTGGGCCTGCGTCTTCGTCGAGCTCACGAAGAGCCAGAACAGCGGAAGCAGGCTGTAGATCACGAGCAGCGCCATGACGACGGTCAGCGGGATGGACCTGCGCTTCTGCAGGCCCACGCCGCCGCTGCCGTGGGCGTGGCGCGTGCGCCTGGCCGCCTGGCGTCTGGTGGCCGGGGTCGCGATGGTGGTCGAGGCCGACATCTCAGGCCTCCCTTCTGGAAGCGGTGAGTTGCACGACGTAGGCGATGATGGCCGTGGCGACACCGACGATGATCGCGATGGTCGCCGAGTAGTTGTACTGCTGGCCGGAGAACGACAGGTTGTACGCGTACATGTTGGGGGTGAAGTAGGTGCTGATCGAGTTGGGGGCGAGGGACTGCAGGATGTTCGGTTCGTTGAACAGCTGGAAGCTTCCGATGATCGAGAAGATCGTGCCGATCACGATCGCCGGCCGCAGCGCCGGGAACTTGATGCTGCGGATGATGCGGAAGGCTCCGGCTCCGTCGAGCTCGGCAGCCTCGTAGAGGTCCACGGGGATCACCCGGAGCGCGGCGTAGAAGAGCAGCATGTTGTAGCCGACAAACTCCCAGGTCACGATGTTGCCGACGGAGGTGAGCACCCAGTTGTTCGAGAGCGGCGCGAGGGCCGTGCCGAGCCAGTCGTTGATGTTCTTCACGAGGCCGAACTGGGTGCCGTACATGAAGCCCCACATGAGCGTCGCGACGACGGCGGGGACGGCATACGGGAGGAAGATCGCGATCCGGAAGAACGAGGAGAGGTAGAGCCGCGCGCTGTCGAGCGCGAGCGCGGCGATGAGCGACAGCGCCAGCATGATCGGCACCTGCACCACGAGGAACAGGCTGACCCTGCCGAGCGAGTTCCAGAGCTTCGGGTCGGTGAAGGCCTGCCCGTAGTTGGCGAGCCCCACGAAGGAGTTGCCGCCGATGAGCTGCTCCTTGAAGAGGCTCAGGTAGATCGAGTAGACGACAGGGGCGATCAGCACGAAGGCGAAGATCACCATGAACGGGCCGACGAACTTCCAGCCGTTCCAGTTCAGTTTGGGCTTTCGCCGTCGCGGTTTATCGGTCGCACCGAGGGGGATAGACGTCGTCGTCATCTTCGATTTCCCGTCATTTTTCGGCCTACATTGGCTGTCCAACCCACCGCGTCGGAAAACATCCTTCACGATGCTCATGTTTGCGTAAACATGATGTGGGAACACGCTAGCATGTTTACGCAAACATGGGGAATGGAATCCGATGACGAATCTGCGAAGCGGCAGGCGGGGCCCGTCGATGGCCGACGTCGCCGCGGCCGCGGGGGTGTCGTCGCAGACCGTGTCTCGGGTGGCCAACGGGCTCACCAACGTCGACGCCTCGACCCGGGACCGGGTGCTGGTCGCCATGGGCGAGCTGGGGTACCAGCCGAACAGCGCGGCGAGGGCCCTCAAGACCGGCCGGTTCCGATCCATCGGCGTGATCATGTTCACCCTGTCGACCTTCGGCAACATGCGCACCCTCGATGCGATCGCCACGGCCTCCGCCGAGGCGGGGTACTCCATCACGCTCATGCCGATCGCCGTCCCCACCCAGGGCGAGGTCGCCGGGGCGTTCGGCCGACTCACCCAGCAGGCCGTCGACGGCATCGTCATCATCATCGAGGCGCACATCCTCGACCGGGCGCACATCGTGCTGCCGACCGGCATCCCCGTCGTGATCGTCGACTCCGATGCGGGCGAGCAGTATTCCGTCGTCGACGCGGACCAGGCACAGGGCGCCCGGCTCGCCACGGAGCACCTGCTCGGGCTCGGCCACACCACCGTCTTCCACATCGCCGGCCCCACGTCCTCGTTCTCGGCGTCCCGCCGCACCGCCTCCTGGCGGGCCACCCTCGAGGAGGCCGGGGCCCCGGTCCCCGAGCCGCTCATCGGGGACTGGACCGTCGAATCCGGCTACCGGCGGGGGCTCGAGCTCGCCGACCGACCGGAGCTGACTGCCGTATTCGCCTCGAACGACCAGATGGCGCTCGGTGTCATGCGTGCCCTGCACGAACGCGGGCTCGACGTGCCCCGCGACGTGAGTGTCGTCGGCTTCGACGACATGGAGGAGGCGGGCGCGTTCTGGCCGCCGCTGACCACCGTGCATCAGGACTTCGCCGAGGTGGGCAGGCGCTGCATCGAGATGCTGCTGCGGGAGATCGAGGATCACGAGCCCGGCTCCGGAACGAGCATCGTGCCCACCACCCTCGTGCTGCGGTCGAGCACGGCGCCGCCGCGGGCCATCGTCCGCTGACCGCGCGGCCCGTGCGCTCCGTGCGATCCGTGCGACGCTCGGCCACCGGTTACCCGCGATCGATCCGCTCTCCCGCGCCACCCCGGACCGGCATCCCGCCCCGCGCATAACTCCTGCACTTCTCCGCCGGACGACGTGATTCTCCCGGATTTGCGGGCCACGCCGGGCGCCGGCGCCCGATCTGCAGGAGTTATGCACACGGAGGGCGGCGGGACGGCGGAAACGAGGGCGTGACGACGACCGCCGAAGCGTTTATCGTCGAAGGATGCGCATCGTCATCGCCGGAGGTCACGGCAAGATCGCCCTCCTCCTCTCCCGGCTCCTCACGCACGCGGGACACGAGCCGATCGGGCTGATCCGCGATCCGGCCCAGGCCGACGAGGTTCTCGCCGCGGGAGCGACTCCCGTTGTGCTCGACCTCGAGCAGACCGATGTCGGCGAGCTCCGGACCGTGCTCGAACGGGTGGATGCGGTGGTCTTCGCGGCGGGCGCGGGGCCGGGCGGCGGCAACGCCCGCAAACTCAGCCTCGACAGGGACGGGGCGATCCTGCTCGCCGATGCGGCGGTGGCCGCGGGCGTGCGGCGAATGGTCGTCGTGTCGAGTGTCGGCGCGGACGAGGGCGACCCGACCTCGGACGACACCTTTCAGGTCTATCTGCGGGCCAAGGGCGAGGCGGATGCCGCGGTGCGCGAACGCGACCTCGACTGGACGATCGTGCGCCCGGTCGCCCTCACCGATGACCCGCCGACCGGGCACGTGACGGTCGGAGACCGGGTCGTGCGCGGCAGCATCCCGCGAGCCGATGTCGCCGCGGTGATCGCGGGCCTGCTCGACGGCGACGGTGCGATCCGCCGGCAGTTCGAGCTCACCGGCGGGGACACCCCGATCGAGGCCGCCCTCGGTTCGCTCTAGAGTCGCGGCCGGCGAGTCGGCCGTTCCCGGGCGCGGCAATTTGGCGCCGGCTCGGCGGAGCCGGCGCCAAACCACCTCGCAGATCTAGGCCCGCGCGGTGCGCCGGCGAGCGACGAACATCGAGCCGAGGCCGATCAGCAGGGCCAGCGCGGCCAGCAGACCGGCGAGACCGGTGCCCTCCGCGCCCGTCGAGGCGAGCGCCGAGGCGGTCAAGCCGGCCGTGGTGATCACTCCGCCCGTGGCGGGAACGGACGGAGTCGACGGCGTCGACGGGGTGGTCGGCGTCGTGGGGCCGGTCGGGCCGGTCGGGTCCGTCGGCGTCGTGCCGGTACCACCGGTGCCGCCGGTGCCGCTGTCGCCAATGACGGAAACGGCATTGCCGCCCACCGTCACGGGAAGGGACACCGTCGGGGCGATCTGGGTGCCGCCGACGGCCGAACCGTCACCGTCGGTCGTTGCCGGGGTGCCGCCGACCGTCACCGGAGTGGTAGTCGAGCCGGAGCCGGACGAACCCGCCGAGGAGGAGTCGCCCGCCACGCTGATCGCGTTGCCGGCAACCGTCACGGGAACCGCGACGTCGGGGACCACCTGGGTACCGCCGGCGATACCGTCCTCACCCGAGGTCGTCGATCCGGCAGAAGTGGTCGGGTCGGCGGAGCCGTCTGACGTCGAGGTCTGTCCCGTCCCGGAGCTCGCGCCCCGAGACGAGGAGTCGCCGATGCCGCTAATCGCGTTGCCACCGAGGGCGAGCGGGATGGCGATGTCGGGAGTGATCTGGCTGCCGCCGGCGATGCCGTTCGCGCCGGAGGTCGTCGAGCCGGTGCCGTCGCTGCTCACCATCGCGGGGGCCACGGCCGCCGAGCTCGGTGCCGACTCGGTGTCACCGATCACGCTGATCGCGTTGCCGCCGACCGTGACCGGGACGGTCACATCCGGGACAACCTGGGTTCCACCGGCGATGCCGTCGAGACCGCTCGTGGACGGTGCCGCGGCGGTCGTCGCGGGAGCCGGATCGGTGGATGCCGGTGCCGCAGCCGCTCCGGGACCGCTCGACGAGCTGTCCCCCGCGACCGAGATCGCGTTGCCGCCGACCGTGACCGGGGCGATCGCGGTGATCAACGCCTGGGTTCCGCCGAGCAGCGAGTCGTCGCCACCCGTGGTGGACGGAGCCGATGGGGCCGGCGTTCCCGCCGCCGCCGAACCCGTGCTGGACGAGTCTCCGAGGATGGAGATCGCGTTGCCGCCGACCTGGATGGGGGCGGCGATGTCGCCGACCACCTGGCTGCCGGAGGCGATCCCATCGTCCCCGCCGGTTTCCGCCGCGTTCGCCGCGGTGGCGCCGAGGACCATCATGCCCCCGACTGCGAGAGTGCCGTACAGCGCTCCCCACAGAATTCTTCTGTTCATGGTTCTACTGCTCCTTGACTGATTGATCGTTGATGTCCGCGGATGCGCGGG
>NZ_DASWPB010000213.1:0-1500 GCF_036404185.1 Lacisediminihabitans sp.
GGGTAAGCGTTCAGTCGGGCGGGGGGACATAACCGCCGGCCGGCGAACTCCTCGGCATGGACCGCTCCGAGGCCGAGGCGATCTACGACTCCGGGCGCGATGCCTGCGTCAAGGTGCTGCTGGCCCTGGCCAACCAGGTCGAGCGACTCGAAGGCCGCGTCGAGCGACTGGAAGGAGAGGTCCGCGAGCTGCGCCGCGACTCCGGCAACTCCTCGCTGCCACCTTCTGCCGATCCCGGTGCCGGCAAGGGACGACGAAAGGGAAGACGCTCCGATCGCAAGCCCGGCGCCCAGCCGGGCCATCCCGGGTCGGGCCGCGGGCTCCTGCCGATCGAGTATGTGGACGAGGTGATCGAGCATCTGCCGGGGAGCTGCGATCGATGCGGGCATCCGCTCACCGGGCTGCCGACGCGAGGCCCCGTCTGCCGCCACCAGGTGGCCGAGCTGCCCGAGACCGCGGTCCGGGTCACCGAGCACCGCCTGCACCGGGCCCGCTGCCCCGGCTGCGGCGCGATCACCCGGGCCGAGCTGCCGTCCGAGATCGGGCGCGGGCGCTTCGGGCCGCGCCTTCAGGGGGCCGTCGCCACCCTCGCCGCCGGCTTCCGGCTCTCCCGCCGCCAGGTCGTCGACCTGTGTGGCGAGCTCTTCGGCATGAAGATCGCGGTCGGCACCGTCGACGCGATCATCGGGCGTCAGGGCGTCGCCCTGCGCGAGCCCCAGGAACGGCTACGCGATGCGGTCCGCGGCTCGCCGGTCATCTGCGCCGACGAGACCGGCTGGAGGCAGACGGGAGAGCGGCGGTTTCTCTGGGGCGCCTTCACCGACGAGGTCGCCGTCCTGCGCGTCGCCCCCTCCCGCCACCGCGAGGAGGCCGAGGAGCTGTTGGGCGAGACGGAGGCGATCGTCTCCTCGGACCGCTGGTGGGCATATGACCATCTCGACCCCGCGCGGCGCCAGGTCTGCTGGTCGCACCTGCTGCGTGACTTCCGCTTCCACGCCGAGAGCCCACTCCCTCATCAGGGCGAGTTCGGCGAGGCCTGCCTGGGGGTAGCCGAGAGCGTGTTCGAGGCATGGCGCGGCTTCCAGGCGGATGGCGACCGCGTTCGTATGCGCCGGGAGATCTCGCCACTGGAACGGGAGCTGCGCTCGCTCTGCGAGGCGGGGAGGCGCAAGTCGGTGAAGACCCGCTACCACCGCGGCCTGGCCCGCAACCTGATCAAGGTCTGGCCGGCGCTCTGGACCTTCGTCGACCACGAAGGGGTCGAGCCGACCAACAACCGCGCCGAGCGTGGTCTTCGCCACGCGGTCATCTATCGGAAGCTCTCCCAGGGCTCTCACTCGACACAGGGCGCGATCGCCACCGAGCGACTGCTCTCGGCGGCGATCAGCTGCCGGCTGCAGGGGCGCTCGCTCTTCGCCTACCTCGCCGAGGTGGCCCAGGCGACGACGAGCGGGCGGCCCGCTCCCGCGCTGGCCTGAGCCGGGCGACTGAACGCTTACA
>NZ_DASWPB010000214.1:0-16531 GCF_036404185.1 Lacisediminihabitans sp.
GCACGGCGGTTTGAGCCTTGTGCGCGGGCTCGACCTGGCGGGTTGGTTCTCAAACCTCGCCGTAGAGCGTTGCCAGCCGTCGTTTCGCTTGGCCCGTGTCGGAGCGGGGGAAAGCAGTCTCGTTTCAGCACGTCGTGGCCGGTGATGCTCACTGCGCGGATGCGGGTGGTGAGCATCACCGGCGCTCTCGCGCTCAGATCACGGTGGTGCCGCCGTCGGCGACCAGTTCCATGCCGTTGACGTAGCTCGAGTCGTCGGAGGCGAGGAACAGTGCGGCCGATGCGATCTCTTCGGGGCGGCCCATCTCTCGCCGTGGGATCACGGATTCGAACATCGTCTTCATTTCCGGGCTGAGCACGTCGCCCATCATCGGTGTGGCGACTGAGCCGGGGGTCAGCACGTTCACACGGATCTTCCGGTCTCTCAGCTCGGCCACCCACACCCGCGCGTAGGCGGCGAGCACGGCCTTGCTTCCCGCATACACGCTCCAGGCGGGGTAGCCCCGGAGCGAGGCGTTCGAGCCGGTCATGAGGATCGAGCCGCCGTCGTTGAACAGTGGCAGAGCCTTCTGGACCGTGAACAGCGTGCCCTTCGCGTTGAGGTCGAAGGCGGCATCGAACTGCTCCTCGGTGATCTCACCGAGCCCGCTCTGCTCGCCGCCCCCAGCACTTGCCCACAGCACGTCGATCCTGCCCTTCTCTTGCTTGACCGTGTCGAAGAGACGGTCGAGGTCATCGAGGTTGGCGGCATCGGCTTGCACGCCGGTCACGTTCCGGCCGATCGACTTCACGGCTTCGTCCAGGGCGTCCTTGCGGCGGCCCGTGATGAACACGTGAGCTCCCTCGTCGACGAACAGTTTGGCGCCGGCCAGCGCCATGCCACTTGTCGCGCCAGTGATGACCGCGACCTTGCCATCGAGCTTTCCCATGATTACTCCATTTCTCCGAGGTTGACGCCGAGAGAGAGGCTGAATCCCAGGCCGTTCTGGGCGAGTCCCATCTCCAGCAGGCTCGCTCCCTCCAGCCAGTGCGCCATGCTCAGCTCGCCGACGTCCCGCGGGCGATGCCCGAGGCTCGTGATGAACTCCGACAAGCTCGCCTTCGCCTGCGCGTCATCACCGGCCATGAACACGTCCCGCGGGCCGCCCGAGGCCAGCACGTCACGGAAAAGGGTGTTGAATGCTTTGACGACGTGGGTGCTCGCGGGGGCCGCTTCGGCCACCAGCTGTGCGACGGAGGTGTCGTGAGGGACCGCCAGCCCGCTGCCGACGGGGCTGAAGGGGTTCGTGATGTCGACGACGATCTTGCCTGTCAGTGCGTCCCCGAACTCGCGGACGACCTCCACGGCACTCTCGAACAGCACCGCGAGGATGACGATGTCCCCGGCGGGAGTGGCGCCCCAGGTGCCGACCGTGGCGCCGCCGAGGGCTCGGGCCAGGGCTGCCGTCTTCGCCGGATCTCGGCCGATGACCTCGACGGTGTTGCCGCCCTTGACGGCCAGGGCGCCGATGGCGCTGGCCATGTTCCCCGCTCCGATGATGCTGATGCTGCTCATATCTGCTCCTTCGTGGTGTCTGTATCGGTTGGCCGGGGGGCCCTCGTTGCGTGCTCGGTGGGAGCCTCAGGTGAGGCACCCCTCCGGTTATTGGAGTCAACCGGAGGGGTGCCTCACGTATTCCCGGACAGTGGGGAGGAATTTGCGGCGGATCTTCGGTCCCTGACGCCGGGCCGGTGCTCCTGTGCCAGAAGCGGAGGACACCCTCAGCTTGGGGGGTAAAGTGGGCCAGGTGAGCATCAGTGACGTCGAGCGGACGCGGGGACCCTGGCGCCGCGATGCGCAAGAGCGCCATGACCGGCTCATCGCCGCGGCACGACGAGAGTTCGCCGCCAGGGGTGTGGATGCTTCCTTGGAGGGGATCGCGCGCGACGCGGGCGTCGCCATCGGAACCCTGTATCGCCATTTTCCTACGCGCCTGGACCTGCTGCTTGCTGCCCTTGAGCCTCGACTTCGGGAGTTCGCCGACGGGTCAAAGAAGGCCCTGGAGATCGATGATCCGTGGGACGGATTCGTCTCCTACCTGGAGAACTTGTTCCGCGTGCAGGCCGGTGACCGAGGGTTCAACGACTTCCTTTCTCGCCGATTCCCCGGTAGTGCCGACACCGAGCGCTTCCACGACCAGATGTGTCAACAGATCGACGACGTGCTTACCCGAGCTCAAGGCGCCGGACAGGTGCGCCCCGACATCACGCTGGCCGACATCGTCAACCTCATCTGGTCCAACGGCCGGATGATCGACGCCACCACCGCCGCCGCGCCGGGCGCGTGGCGGCGCAGCCTCTACCTCATGCTCGACGCCTACCGAGCCGAGCGGGCACACCCGATCCCCGTGCCGCCGATGACGGAAAAACAGCTCTACGACGCGATGGTCCATCTCAGCACGGCGGAGTAGAACGACCGCCACGATGATCCTCTCGTACCGACTGCCGGCGCGACTGCCTTCGACTCCCAGCTTCGGCATCCGCCGATCTGCTCCCACCGGGTAGGCCTGACCGAAGCTCGCCATCATCGCGATCGGCACAGTGAAGCTTCACAATCCGGCAATGCTGGGCACCCGAGTGTGGCCGGCCACACCGGGATAGGTAGGTAGGCAGGCAGGCAGTTCAGGTGGTGAGTCGCGGTCGGCGGCCGCGGGGGCGAATTTCAACGACTTCCGCGGCGACCGCCCTTCTCACTACGTGCTGACTGACGCCGAAGCGCAGCCCGACTTCCACGAGCGTCAGGCCGCTTTCGTAGAGCTGGACGGCCTCGGGCTTGTCCTCCGCTGAGAGCCCTCGCTGCCGCAGCGGAACGGAGCGACGAACCAGGTGCGCGGCCGCCGTCCTGGTGTAGATGCCGAACCTCCTGCTGACCTCGGCGATGCTCAGTCCCTCGCAGTACAACGCCACGAGTTCGTCCACCTGGGCCGCGCTCAGAAAAGTTTGAGTCTTCCCAACCGAGCGGACGATCCGCCCCCGATCGTCGGTGACCGAGGGCTCAGAGGGCCGCTCGCTACGTTGGTAGGCACCCCGAGACAGGCGAGAAACCACGGTTTTCAGAGCCGGGGAAAAGTTCTCAAACTCTCTACGAAGGTGCACAGCAGGTTGAGCGCGCCGCCGTCGCTCACCCGTCAGATCGCGAGCGTGGTCAGCGATCGGCGGGGAGCCTACCTGTCTGCTCGATCGATTCTCTGCGGCGTTGTCATTCGAGCAGCCGCAGCGACGTCCTGGTCAGTTCGCGGAGCAACTGCTCCCGGGTCGTGCCGGATGCGAGGAGTTCGCTGATGAGGTCGGCGCGGAGTCCATTGAGCAAGAGGTGAGCTGCATAGTCGGCGGAGGTCGACGGGGTCCCGGTCTCTTCGATCAGAGCCCGGAGGAACTCGTGCACCCATCGGTAGTGCGGCGCTCGCAGCAGGCTCGACCCGCTGAGCTCCCGTGCAGCGATAAGCCGCGGGTTGTCGAGCTTGAAGACCAGCAGCAGCTCGAGGAGCCCGACGACCCGATCCGCGGGCGGGATTTGCGGACCGATCGGTGATCCCACCCGCGCGATCTCTGCTCGGAGGGGGTTGAGACGTGCCGCGAACACGGCGTCGAGCAGGCCGTCCCGGCTGCCGAATGCCCGGAAGAGCGTGCCCTTTCCTACACCGGCTGCCGCTGCAATGTCGTCCATCGAAACGGCGGTCGGGGTGGAGGCATCGGCGAACAGGGCCTCCGCGGCGTGCAGAACCAGCTCGCGCGGCACGGGGGGCCTGCCCCGCCGGGGAGTTTCGGACGGCCGGTCCGAAAAGCTGCTATCCTCTTTAGGACTCATGGTCCGTAATTCTAGTGGAGGAAGTCATGTCAGATGAACCGGTGTTCCCGGAATGGTTGGCGGAGGCGGCGATCGGGCTCGCGTCCGGAGACGTGGACGTGTGGATGGAGATGTATACCGACGACGCCGTCCACGAGTTCCCGTTCGCGGCGCCGGGGGCCACGCGGCGGCTCGAGGGTAAGGACGCCATCCGTGCATACATGGAGGCGATGGGCGGCAGCGTCCAGTTCGGCAGCCTGGACGACGTGCATATCCGCGAGTTCGGCGACGAGGTGATCATCGAGGCGGAAGGACACCACTTCGACGCGGTGACCGGGGATCCGTTCGATCTGCGCTATCTATGGATCATCACCCGCCGGGATGGGCTGGTGACTCGGCTGCAGGACTACATGGGTCCGCGCCGCCCTGTCGCCGAGGAACGCTGATGCAGGTATTCGTCACGGGAGGCACCGGATTTGTCGGCTCGGCTGTCGTCCAGGACCTCATCGGCTCCGGCCATTCGGTCCTCGCGCTCGCTCGGTCCGCCTCATCCGCAGCCGCTTTGGAGACCTTCGGCGCCGAACCGATCGCCGGGTCTCTCGAGGACATCGGCAGTCTTCGGGACGCCGTAGTCCGTGCCGATGCCGTGATCCACACGGCGTTCGACAACTCCAGCCTCATCCGATTCCCCCGCAACAGCCGCATCGAGCGGGCAGCGCTCCACGCCATCGGTGATGTGCTCGCCGGAACCGATCGACCGATCGTCATCGCGGGCGGCTTTCCTCCGGTCGTCGCATCCGGACCGGTGTTGACGGAGCTCGATGTGGCGTCGCCGGGCGCTGGTCCCATGGGGCGCAACGTTGAACGGACCATGATGAAACTCGCCGATGATGGGGTGAACGCGTCGATCGTGCGCATGCCGGTCGTCCACGGCGATGGTGACCACTTCACCATCCCGCGCTTTATCGAATCGGCCCGTAAGAACGGCGAATCCGGGTACGTCGGGGACGGGAGCAACCGCCTGCCCGCGGTACACAACGTCGATGCCGCCCGCGTTTTCCGACTCGCGATCGAACGCGCGGTCCCGCGATCGCGCTACCACGCGGTCGCTGAGGAAGGCGTGCTGTTCAAGGGCATCGCCGAAGTGATAGGGAGACGACTGGGCGTCCCGTCCGTCAGCCTGTCGCCGCGTGCCGCACGCAAGCACTTCGGCCTCTACGCCGCCTATGCGGAGGGCGACCGGCCCGCATCGAGCGCCATCACCCGCGAGCAGCTCGACTGGCGGCCCGACGGACCGATGCTGCTCACCGATCTCGACCGATCCGAGTATTTCCGACCCTGACCCGCGCATACTTCTCCCTCATCGAGGCGAGCAGCCTGCTGAAGCACGCCGTCGAACAGCAGCTGCAGGAGGCGGGAGATCTCAGTTATGTGCAGTTCCAACTCCTGGCCACCCTCGGCGACGCCCCGCTGGGAAGCCGGCGGATGACCGACCTGGCCGATGGTGTCGTCTACAGTCGCAGCGGAATGACCTACCAGGCTCAGGTGCTGGAGAAGCGCGGCCTCGTGGTCCGCACGCCGTCGTCCGACGACGAGCGCAGCATCACGGTCACCATCACCGAGGAGGGGCGTGCCGTGCTCGCCGGGGTATTCCCCGGTCACGTCGCCATCCTGGGCGACCTGCTCTTCGCCCGGCTGTCCCGCTCCGACATCGAGACGCTCGCCGACATCCTCGGTCGCGTCCGGGACCACATGCGCCAGACTCCGCCACGGTCGGCGGCACCACGACGACGGACGAAGGCGGCCGCAGGGGAGCGATCCCAGTAGGCCGGGAACGAGGCGTCGCGGTCGTCCACCGCCGTTGCCCCTCCGCTCGGTCGTCGCCTCAGGGCTGGATCTTCTCCAGATCCTCGAGCAGGTCTGGGTGGGTCGGCTCCCAGCCGAGTTCGGCGCGAGTACGGGCGCTCGACGACGGCTGGTCAACCACGAAGATGGCGCCGAGCGGGCCGAAGGCCTCGGTCGGCAGCGACTCGACGGGCAGCCCGAGCCGCCGCCCGATCACGGCCACGATGTCGCGCACCGCATCGCCCTCATCCGCGACGGCGTGCCAGGCGGTACCGCCCGGTGCCCGCTCGAGTGCGAGTCTGAAGAGCGTGGCGGCGTCGAGCGCATGCACGGCCGGCCAACGCTGCGTACCGTCGCCCGGGTAGCCGGCCACACCGGTCTGCCGGGCGATCTGGGTGAGGAGTCCGGCGAATCCGCCGTCTCCCTCGTTGTGCACCGTGCGGGGGAGGCGGATGGCGGACGCGCGCACCCCGCGATCGGCGAGGGCGAGGGCGCGGTTGACGGACACGCTGCGGCCGCCGACCGGCCCCTCGGTCGGCAGGGGGTCGAGCTCGGTCGATGGGCGGCCGGCCGCGAAGGGGGTCCCCGACACCGTCACGAGCGGTTTGCCAGTGCCGACGAGTGCCTGGCCGAGCGTTTCGAGAGCGGCGGATTCGTCTGCGACATTCAGGTTGAGTGCCTCGGGGGAGCTGAAATCGTTGCCGAAGGCGAGGTGGATCACCCCGTCGGCTTTCTGTGCCTCGACACGAAGGACGTCGAGGTCGGTGAGCTCTCCTCGAACGGTGTCGGCGCCGGCTGCTTCGGCCTTCGCGGTCGAGGCGTCGGAGCGGGTGAGGGCGGTGACGGAGTGGCCGGCGGCGAGCAGCTCGGCGGTGACCGCCGACCCGATGAGACCTGTTGCTCCGGTGATGAAGACGCGCATGGGTAACCTCCACGAAGTGATGCGACTGGTGTCCCATGAGACTAACACGATGATGAGACACATGTCGCATCAGCTAGGATGATTGCATGCCCCGATGGAAACCGGATGCGCGACAGCGGCTGGCCGTGGCCGCTCTCGACCTCTTCACCGAGCAGGGCTATGACGAGACCACCGTCGCCCAGATCGCCGAGCGTGCCGGCCTCACCCGCAGCACCTTCTTTCGCCACTTCGGCGACAAACGCGAGATCCTCACGGCGGGCCAGGAGATGCTCAGCCGGCTACTGGCCGAGGGCATCGCCGCTGCGGACGAGGATGCGACCCCTCTGGATGCGGTCGCCATGGGCCTCGATCGTGCCTCCGGCGCCATGACCGACTTCAATCGAGAACTCGGCCCCCGCCTCCACGCGGCGATCGAGGCCAACGAGGAACTCCGCAGTCGCAACGCGATGAAGAGCATCGGCATGGCGGCGGCGATGACGGATGCGCTCCGCCGTCGTGGCGTCCCCGAGGCGGCCGCCCAGGTGGCGGCAGAACTCGGTGTGCTCGCGTTCGGTCTCGGCTACCGCCGCTGGGCGGATCCCGGCCGTGGTGACGTTCCCGGCGAGCTCGTCACCTATACCCGAGCCGCCTTCGCGGAACTCCGCTCGGCCGCCGCCGCCCTCCGCTGAACCGGGGCGGGCAGTGCAGGGTGGCGACCCCCTACCGCCCGGACTCAGCCGCCCGTGCGGAGTTTCCGACGATCGTTCGCGTTCACGCCGAGGACTGGGCTCCCGCGCTAGTCGACCGTGTGCCCCGCGTCGTAGCGCAACCCGTTGAGCAGCAGCCCGACCATGCGGTAGGCGCGGGAGGTGTCGGTGCTTCCCGGCGGTGGCACGCAGAGATTCGCGATGGCGCCGAGCAGGTCGAGGGGGCTGGTTCCGTTGCCGATCGCGCCGCTGTGCTCGGCGTTGTCGAGGAGCGTCTGGAGCGCGGGCCCGGCGTGCTCTTCGAAGTAGCCCCGTAATCCCGCGAAGGCGGGGTCCCCGGAGTGCAGCGCGGCGGCGAGACCCTGCTTGGTGGCGACGAGCTCGATGTATCGCTCGGTCCAGCGCTCGAGTGCCGCGAAGGGCGGAAGCTCAGTGGAGAGT
This sequence comes from Lacisediminihabitans sp., assembly GCF_036404185.1. Lineage (GTDB taxonomy): Bacteria > Actinomycetota > Actinomycetes > Actinomycetales > Microbacteriaceae > Lacisediminihabitans. The sequence continues at coordinate 7,720 of NZ_DASWPB010000214.1, forward strand.
TCGTCCGCCGCGGCCACGACGCCGTCGATCTCGCGGCGGAAGACCGCCGCGATGAGGTCGGAGCGCAACGGGAAGTGCCGGTACAAGGTCGCGGTGCCGACACCCGCCCGAGCGGCGATGGCGCGCACATTGACATCGACACCATTGGCCACGAATTCCTCCTTGGCGGCGGAGAGGAGGGCATCGACGTTCCGCTGCGCGTCGGCACGTGGCATCCATCGTCTCCTTGACTAGGTGGGACACGGTTCCATATAGTGGGAGCCATATCGGGACATCGTCCCGTTTATATCATCTCATGGCGCCGACCACGCCGGAAAAGGACGTCTCATGCACTACCGCACCTTCGGCAGGACCGGCATCGCGGTCAGCCCCTACGCGCTCGGCGCGATGATGTTCGGCGCGGTCGGCAATCCGGACCATGAGGATTCGATCCGGATCATCCACAAGGCGCTCGACGCCGGGATCAACGTCATCGACACCGCCGACGCCTACTCGCACGGTGAGTCGGAGGAGATCGTCGGCGAGGCGATCGCGGGGCGTCGGGACAGCGTCGTGCTCGCGACCAAGTTCGGGCTGCCGATGGATCCCGACGATCCGAACCGGCGCGGCGCATCCCGTCGCTGGATCATCAGGGCGGTGGAGGACTCGCTCCGGCGACTCGGCACCGACTACATCGACCTGTACCAGATGCACACCCTGGATCCCACCACGGATCTCGAGGAGACGATCTCGGCACTCACCGATCTGGTCCGCTCCGGCAAGATCCGCGCCTTCGGGGACTCCAGGCTGCCGGCCTCCGGCATCGTCGAGGCGCAGTGGATCGCCGACCGTCGGGGCTACGAGCCGTTGCGTTCCGAGCAGCCCCCGTACTCCATCCTCGACCGTGGCATCGAGCGGGAGATCCTTCCGGTCGCCGAGAGATACGGCATGGGCGTCCTCGTCTGGAGTCCGCTCGCCCAGGGGCTGCTCACCGGTCGCGTCCGCAAGGGGCAGGAGACCGACCTGCGTCGGACCGGGATGTTCCGGCACATGCGCGACGAGCGGCGTCTCGACGTCGTCGAGCAGATCATTCCGATCGCGGAGCAGGCGGGCCTGAAGCTCACCCATATGGCCATCGCCTTCGCGATCGCCCACCCCGGCGTCACCTCGGCCATCATCGGCCCGCGGACGATGGACCATCTCGACGACCTCCTCGCCGGGGTGGACACCGTGCTCGGCGACGACGTGCTCGATCAGCTCGACACGATCGTCGCGCCCGGTACCGACGTCGGTCGTCTCGACATGGCCTACACCCCGCCGGCCACCCTGGACCCGTCGCTGCGCCGCCGTGGCCCGTCCGGCAGGGCGGCGGTCTGAGCCCCGAGGCTACCGGGTGAGGAAGAACTCTTCGAGCAGGTCAGTGTAGAGCTCGGGTTCGGCGAGGTGGACGACATGGGTGGCCTCGACCCTGCGGTAGCTACCATCCGGCAGCAGGGACATGGCCCGGTCGGCATCCTCCTGGCTCATCGCGCCGTTGAGCGTGCCGTCGGGGAGGATCGAGAACTCGGCCTGGACGAGCAGGGCCGGGCAGGCGACCTTCGCGAGGGCCTCGGCATGATCGAAACCCGCGTTCCAGGTGCCTTCGTGGAAGGCGGCGCCGAAGCGGGGGTCGAACTGATCCATGCCGCGGAGGAACAGCCGAACGGTGTCGTCCGGCAGCAGACCGATCTCGACCGGTTCCCCCGGGTGGGCCCGGCGATAGGCCTTGACCGCCTGGGTCAGCAGAAAGGCCGAGCCGGGCGCCATGTTCTTCGTGAAGAACGCTTTGTTGCTGTCGATCCAGTAGAGGAGGAAGTCGTCAACACCCTCCCGAACGGCGTCGGAGCAGGTGGCGAACGACCTGTCGGCGATCGTCGTCATGATGCGGGGGTATTCGCCGGAGAACAGGGGAGGATCCTCCAAGACGACCGCCCTCACCAGATCGGGGCGATTCGCGGCCAACCAGGTGGTGAGCAGGCCGCCGGACGAGTTGCCGGTGACGAAGGCCGGTTCGCCGATCGTCGTCTCGATGAACGTCGCGAGGTCGCTGCCGATCCGGTTCGCCGTCATCGGGTAGTCGGCGGGCACGACCGTCGTGCCGTGGCCGGGGTAGTCGATGTCGAACACGTGGAACCGCCGGGACAACGCGGGCAGCACCCGGCTGTAGCTGAACCAGTCCATGTGCTGGGCGTGCAGCAGCACCAGGGCCGGACCGTTGTCCGGGCCCTCCGCATAGCTGAGTTCCACGTCGCCGACCCGGGTGGTCTTCAGGGAGAACCCGGCATCGGCGACCCTGGCCTTCCACGGGTCGACGTATCCGTCGATGACGCGGTTCAGGACAGCGAGCCCCGCTGCCGTGGCCGCGAGGACTCCGCCTCCGATGACCGCGGTCCGTCTCCATCCCGCGCCGGTTGTGCCGTTCATGCCACTCCTTCGTCGTGATCGTCGAGACTTACGACTATCCGACCATTCTGGGTGCGGATGGCCTCTTTCCGCGAGTCGGTGCCCTCGCATCATCCGGTGCGCTCCCTACGAGTCCGCGATGCGCCGCAGAAGCGAGGCCGCGCCGGCGAGTGTCTCGCGCTCGGACGGGGTGAGGCTGTCCAGCTGGGTGTCGAGCCAGGCGATGCTGCGCGCGAGGGTCGCCATGGCGATCCGGCTGCCCTCCTGCGTCGTCTCGAAGAGCACCCTGCGGCCGTCCGTCGGATCGGGGATGCGCACGGCGTAGCCCGCGCCGGTGAGCCGGTTCACGGTCTGGCTCATCGAGCCGGGCGTGACGTGGGCGTGGTCGCTGAGCGCCTTGAGGCTCTGCGGGCCGTGCTTCTGGAGGCGATTGAGCACGCTGATCGCGGCATCGCCGAGCTCGCCGGCGGTCCGCTCCGAACGGAACCGGCGGTACATGCGGCCGACGGCCGTGCGGAGCTCGGCGCCCAGCGAGCCGTCATCCGTTCCCGTGCCGGTTGTGGTGTCGCTCATGGGTCGTTAGTATAACAAAGTAGCTAGTTAGTATTACTAATGAAGGATGGACCGGATGACGGACACAGCGGAAGAGCGAGCCGCCCAGAAGCCGTTCGGGTGGCGATTCACCTTCCCGCTTCTTCTCGGATCGACCCTCAACCCGATCAACAGCTCGATGATCGCCACCGGTCTCGTCGGGATCGCCGCGGACTTCCATACCGGGCCGGGACAGACCGCCACGTTGGTCTCCGTGCTGTACCTGTGCAGCGCGGTCATGCAGCCGACGATGGGGAAGCTGTCGACGCTGTTCGGTCCGCGACGGATCTTCCTCATCGGGGTCTTCATCCTGTTCGTGGCCGGGGTGGTCGGTGCGGCGGCGCCGACCTTCGGGTTCCTGCTCCTGTCGCGTGCCCTGATCGGCGTTGGCACCTCGGCCGCCTATCCGACCGCGATGGCCCTGGTCAGACGGCGTGCGGACGAGAGGGGCATCGGCGTGCCGAGCCGGGTCCTCGGCAACTTCTCCATCGCCTCGCAGATCACCACGGTCTTCGGCCTGCCCATCGGCGGGGTGCTGGCCGGTTCCTTCGGCTGGCGGGCGCTGTTCCTGGTCAACGTTCCGCTGGCCATCGTCACCTTCGTGTTCGCGTTCTGGGGCGTCGCGAAGGATCCGAGGTCGCCCGGCAGACGGGGCGGGATCCTCGCGGCGATCGACCTGCCGGGGATCGCTCTGTTCGGCGTCGCCATCGTCAGCTTGCTGCTGTTCCTCTCGGACCTGACCACCCCGGTCTGGTGGCTGCTCGCGGTCTCGCTCGTGCTGATCGCCGCGCTCGTCCTGTGGGAGCGGCGGACGGCCCAGCCGCTGATCGACGTCCGCATGCTCGCGCGGAACGCGCCGTTGCAGCGAACCTACCTTCGCCAGACCCTCATCGGTCTCGGCATCTACACCGCCCTCTACGGCTCAAGCCAGTGGATGGAGCAGAGCGCCGGCCTGTCCCCGCTCGCGGTCGGGCTGATCCTGCTGCCCCTGTCCGGGGCGAGCATCGTCCTCGCCCGGCTCAACTCGAACAGGGGCTGGATCCGCTGGCCGCTGATCGCCGGTGCGGTCGCCCTCGTCCTGACCGGCGGTGTGATCCTGCTGATCACGCACTCGTCGGGCATCCTCGTCCTCGCGCTGATTGCCATGTCGCTGATGTTCGGCGTGACAAACGGATTCTCCGGTTTCGCCAACCAGGCGGCGCTCTATCTGCAGGCCCCCGCGAAGGAGATCGCCGTCGCCGCGGGTCTCTATCGGACGTTCGCCTACATCGGCGCGATCTTCTCCTCGAGCCTGATCGGCATCGTCTTCGGATCCACGGTGACCGACGCCGGATTCCACCGGCTGGGCTGGGTGATCATCGGGATCGGGGCAGCCTCCGCGCTGCTCACCGTGCTCGACCGCAGGATCCCCGTCGTTGCGCCCGCGGAGAGGGCCGGCCGCTGAGGCCGACCCCCTCCCTCGCGAGCGTCACGCCGGCAGCGTCCGGACCGGAAACGTCGAGACGCCGAGCAGGCGGGGATCGGCTCCGGTGACGGAGATCACGACCTCGTCGCCGTCCCGCAGGTCGAAGCAGTTGTCACTCAGTCGCATCGCCGGCACGGGCTGCTCGATCCTCACCGAGTACGCGTAGCCGATCGAGCGGATCCGCAGCGAGGAGCCTTCGACCGCCACCTCGAGCCTGCTGGCCCCGAAGCGGAGGTGCCCAATCTCGTCGAAGTGCTTGCGGGCCGCCGGGAAGGTCTCGACCGGACTGGATGCCCAGGCATAGTGCGCCGCATCCCTGGGCACCCGGTCGGCGGCGAACGACCGGACGAGCACGGAGGAGGCAGTCTCGGCCGCGGCCCGCACGCGTTCGCCCCTCCGGCCGGAACCGTCGAAGGCGCCGAACTCGACGTCGATCTCGAGGTTCACGGGGGAGGGTCCGTTGTTGACGAGCCAGAGCTCCAGCCCGCCGTCCTCGCGGTCGCGGAAGCTGACGGCGACGGGCGCGCAGGCGCGCCGGGCGGCGAAATACGACGCCTTGGGCACGCCGTCGAAGTCGACGACGGACCAGCTGAACCCCGGCCACACGTCGTTGTACTGCCACATGAGAGCGCCGCTCGTCTCCGGCTGGCGGCGGCGATAGTGCTCGAGGCCGAAGGCCATCCCCTCCGCCTGAACGGCCTGGGTGTAGTCGACGTATTCCTCGAGGGTCTCCGGCAGGCCCGTGGTGACCGCGAGGAGCTCATCGCCCTTGTTCTTCGGGGTGTCCTTGTTGTGCCGGTCGAAGGTGGCCGAGTGCACGTGCAGGTGCTCGTCCGGGATCCAGCGCCGGAGCGTGGCGAGCTCCGGGGAGGCGTGGATGCCGAACTCCGAGACGAACCGGCCGGTGTCGTCGGCGTATCTGCGGTAGTGCCTGGCGTCCCCGACGGTCGGGAACTCGGTGCCGCCGATCGTCATGCCGGGAATGACCAGGCCGTGCCAGACCTCCCAGGTGTGCCGGTCGCCGTCCTCCGTGCCGTTGATCGCGAACGGGCCGCCCTCTCCGTACGGGCTTCCCGGCCAGTACGGTGTGAGCCCGTCGTGGGTGGCGACCGCCGCGGGCAGGATGTCGTGGAAGAAGTGCCATCCCCAGTCGCCCTCGTCCACGTTTCCGTAGGCGGCGAGGTGCATGATGTGCACCTCGTTGTTGCCGCACCACAGCGCCAGGCTCGCCCGGTTGCGCAGGCGCCTGACCTGGTAGGCCGCCTCGAGGGTGACCTCGCGGCGCAGGACCGGATCGGCGTCGGGATAGTCGATGCAGGCGAACATGAAGTCCTGCCAGACGAGCACACCCAGCTCGTCGCACACCGTGTAGAAGGCGTCGTGCTCGTAGATGCCGCCGCCCCAGACCCTGAGCATGGTGAAGTTGCCCTCGCGTGCCCGCAGCACCCTGTCCCGGTAGGTGTCGGCGTCGACGGAGCCGACGAACATGCTCGCCGGCAGCCAGGACGCGCCCCTGGCGAACAGGGGCATCCCGTTGAGCACGAACCGGAAGCGCCGCCCGGCGTCGTCCCCGCGATCGAGCACGATCGTCCGGAGGCCGATCCGATCGGTCACCGTGTCGAGGACGGTCCCGTCGTGCATCAGCTCGATCGTCACGTCGTGCAGCGCCGGCGTCCCGAGGTCGTGGGTCCACCAGAGCTCGGGATCGTCGATGAGCACCTGTGCCTCGCCCCTGCCCGACCGGATCGGGACGGTCGTGGTGAACTCCCGGCCGGCGGGGGAGACCAGCCTCACCGCCGCGCTGAGGGACAGCTCCGCCAGCGCCTCGGCCTCCACGACGACAACGGCCGTCGCCCGATCGCGGGCGGCGGACAGCCGGGAGAGCGCGACGTGGTGGCCGGTGATGACGGCGCCTCGCTCGACCGTGAGCTGCACCGGCCGCCAGATGCCGATGGAGGGGATGTTCGGCCCGAAGTCCCATCCCCAGGAGAACGCCGCCTTGCGGACGGTGGTGGCCAGCGGCAGTGTGGCCATCATGCCGCCGGCCTCGGCGGGTTCCTCGCCCGCCACCGCTCCGAACACCGTCGCCAGGCGCCCCATCATCTCCGCCACGGTCGGCGGGACCTCCCGGCCGAGCAGCGGCGGCGAGAACCGGACGAGGAGGACGTTGTCGTCGTGGAGGTCTGCGGTGACGTCGAACTCCGCCGGACGGAACTGGTTCTCGTGGTGACCGAGGAACACCCCGTTGAGCCAGACGTCCGCCACCGTGTCCAGGCCCTGGAAGAGCAGGCGCACCCGGTCTCCCGGCTCCTGCGCCGGTCGCGCGAAGCTCGTCCTGAACCACCAGTCGCGCTCCTCGACCCAGGCGGATGCGCGTTCGTTGTCCCCGAAGAACGGATGCTCGATCCGGCCCGCGGCGAGAAGCGATTCGTGGACGCCGCCCGGCACGACGGCGCTCAGCCAGGCGGAGCCGGAATCGGAGCCGAGAAGGGACGGGTCACCCCCGCCGATCGGTGTGTCGAGGAGCTCGAAGCCGGTGAGGGTGAGAGAGGCGGTGCTGGACATGGTTCGGTGATCCTTTGTCGGGTGATGCGGGTTGTCAGTGGGAGCTCACGGCAGTGGTGACGGCCTTCGGCTTCGTGATGAGGGCGAAGCGCGGGTCGCCTTCGCGGCCGATCTCGGGAAGCCGGAGGACGAAGAGCCCGCCGATCACGCCGAGGGCCGCGAGGAAGAGATAGAGGGCGCCGAATCCGCCGACGGCCAGCAGCGCGGGCGCGATGAACGGCACGATCGACTGCGGGAGGGTGTTGGCCATGTTGATGACGGCGAGGTCCTTCCCGGCGTTCGCCGAACTCGGCAGAACCCGCACGCACATGGCGCTGTCGACGGCGAAGAACAGTCCCGTCGCGACGCCGGAGACGGCGGTCGCGACGAAGACGACGGCGACCGACGGGGCCGTCGCCATGAGCACGAGGCCACCGGCCGCCAGAAAGCCGGAGGCGATCACAAACGGCTTCTGTCGGTGCAGGCGATCGGAGACGAACCCCATGACGGCGCTGGTGATCGCCAGCAGTCCCACCGACAGCAGCGAGAGCAGGAGCACGATCCCGCCGACCCGCGCACTGCCGACCTTGAACCGATCGAGGAGGAAGAAGGCGTTGTACGTGCTGCTGGCGTATGCGCAGGTGATCAGGAAGCGGATCGCCCAGGCCCATCCGAACGCCGGGTGCCTGGCCGGGTTCAGCCAGAACGACTTCGCGAGCTCCGCGAGGCCGAGCCGGGGCTCGCCCGAGGCACGCGGATGCTGCGGGTCGCGCAGCAGCAGCACCGAGATCACTCCGCCGAGGAGGCCTCCCGTCGCGGCAATGGACCACTGGAGCGCCGCATTCTGGAGCAGACTGACCGCCGCGAGTCCGATCAGCGGGCCGAGCGCGGTGGCCAGCCCGAGCAGTCCGGAGACGGAGCCGCGCCGGTCCGGCGGCACCTGGTCGGACAGCAGCGCGCTCGTCGCGGCCTGCTGGAAATTGAGCAGCGTCTGGACGACGCACCAGATCAGCGCGACCTGCCAGACCTGCGTGGTGAAGCTCATCGTCGCGAGGACGAGGGAGCCGGAGAGCGCGCCGGTGAGGATCCAGGTGCGGCGCCGGCCGAAGCGGGCGGCCGTGCGGTCGCTGATCCGGCCGCCCAGTGGATTCGCCACCAGGGCGAGCAGGGCGCCGATCCCGGTCACGACACTGAACGAGGCGGCCGCGCCGTCGCCAGAGATGCGCGTCAGCTGCAGGGTGAGCAGCAGCTGGAGGGGCGTGAGCAGGGCGATGTACGCGCCCATGATCGAGGTCATCATCGCCCCGATGAGGCGGGGCAGCGGGGTCGCGGCGTTCGAGGCCACGAGCGCGGGCAGCGGATCGGAGGCCGCGGGTGAGGGGTCGTCGGTCATCGAACACTCCTTTGTGTTTTTGGGGGTGGGACTGCACCGCATTGCGGGTGTTAATCCCATCTGGTTGTGACTCCCACTATGAATACACAACCATACGAATGTCAAGCCCGATAAGATCGGTCCTATGGGGCTCCGCGAGACGAAGGCCGCGCGAACGCGAGCGCAGATCATCGCGGTCGCCATCGCGCTCTTCGCGGACCGGGGATACGAGGCGACCACGATGGAGGAGATCGCCGAGCGCGCCGAGGTGGGCACGACGACGCTCTATCGCTATTTCCCGAGCAAGGACCTCATCCTGCTCGACCCGTTCACCAAGGTCGACGCGGTCGCGGGTGCCCTGCGCGGCCGTCCGGCGGATGAGCCCATCGAGCTCGCGCTCGGTGCAGCGATCCGGCAGG
>NZ_DASWPB010000215.1:0-4879 GCF_036404185.1 Lacisediminihabitans sp.
GGCGGAGAATGGGGGATTCGAACCCCCGAGGGCTTTCACCCAACACGCTTTCCAAGCGTGCGCCATAGGCCACTAGGCGAATTCTCCTGGCCGGCCGCTCCCGGCGAAACGGGCAACGACCATCAAGAATCATACGGGAAGAAGCGGGCCTTCCGTTGCGGTCCCTCTGGGCCGGGCTGCGGAGGGGCCCGTCCCCGGCTAAACTGGATGCGGCTCCTCGCGTGGCGCCATCCAGGCCAACTCCCCCAGGACGGAAACGTAGCAAGGGTAACCGGGCTCTGGCGGGTGCGCGAGGGGTCTTTCTTTTCAGGCCTTTGTACCCACCTGCCGTTCATTCCGTCCACCTAGGCTGTACGGGTGGCTCGAAGCATCTACATCACCTCTGTTGAGGGAAATACTGGCAAATCGACGGTAGCGCTCGGGGTACTCGATACCCTCAGCCACGAGGCGAAACGAGTGGGGGTGTTCCGCCCCGTCGCTCGATCGAGCGACGAACGTGACTACGTCCTCGAGATGCTGCTCGCCCACGACGGTGTCGACCTCGGCTACGAGGAGTGCATCGGCGTCAGCTACGAGGACGTGCACGAGAACCCGGATGCCGCGCTCAGCGAGATCGTGTCCCGCTACAAGGCGGTCGAGCGTCGTTGCGACGCCGTCGTCATCGTCGGCTCCGACTACACGGACGTCGGCAGCCCCACCGAGCTCGGCTACAACGCCCGCATCGCCGCCAACCTCGGCGCCCCCGTGCTGCTCGTGCTCGGCGGCCAGCAGCCGGACGAGCATGGCAGCCGCACCGCGGAGGACATGCGCCAGATGCTCAGCCTGGCCAAGCCGGAGCTGGAGAATGCCCACGCCACCGTCATCGGTGTCGTGATCAACCGCACCGACCCGGCACTTCTCGGCGAGGCCGTCGCCGCCCTTTCCGCCGACAGCGGCGGGGTCCCGGTCTGGGCCATCCCCGAGGACCCCTTCCTCATCGCCCCAACCGTCGCCTCGATCATGGAGGCAGTGGAGGGCACCCTCATCAAGGGCGATCCGGCCATGCTGGACCGCGAGTCCCTCGGTGTCGTCGTCGCCGCCATGTCGATGGAGAACGTCCTCACCCGTCTGGTCGAGGGCACCGTCGTCGTGATGCCGGGTGACAGGGCCGACGTTCTGCTCGCCGTCCTCATGGCGAACGCCTCGGAGACCTTCCCCTCGCTCGCCGGCATCATCCTCAACGGAGGATTCGACCTGCTGCCGCAGATCGCCCGCCTCATCGACGGCTTCGACAACTCGCTGCCGATCATCCGCAACTCGCTGACCACCTACGAGACCGCACTGCGCATCACCCAGACCAGGGGCCGCCTCGCCGCGGACTCGCAGCGCAAGTACGACACCGCGCTCGCCCTGTTCGAGCAGTACGTGGACTCCGCCGTTCTCCTCAAGCTGCTCGACGTGAGCCGTTCCGACGTCGTGACGCCGCTCATGTTCGAGTACGACCTGCTCGACCGGGCCCGCTCGAAGCCGCAGCACATCGTGCTGCCGGAGGGGGAGGACGACCGCATCCTGCGTGCCGCGAGTACCCTGCTGCGCCGCGGTGTCGCCCGGTTGACCATCCTCGGCGACGAGGGCGAGATCCGTTCGCGCGCCACCGAGCTCGGTCTCGACATCGGGGCGGCGGCCATCCTGAGCCCCCGCGATCCCGAGCTCCTCGAGCGTTTCGCCCAGGAGTACGTCCGTCTGCGCTCCCACAAGGGCGTGCAGCTCGAGGAGGCGCGCGAGCGCGTCGCCGACGTCTCCTACTTCGGGACGATGATGGTGCACCTGGGACTTGCCGACGGCATGGTCTCCGGCGCGACGCACACGACCGCGCACACCATCCGGCCGAGCTTCGAGATCATCAAGACGAATCCCGGCGTCTCCGTCGTCTCCAGCGTGTTCCTCATGTGCCTCGAGGACCGCGTGCTGGTCTACGGCGACTGCGCCGTGAACCCCGATCCGAACGCCGAGCAGCTCGCCGACATCGCCATCTCCTCGGCGACGACGGCCGCTCAGTTCCGGATCGAGCAGCGGGTCGCCATGCTCTCCTACTCCACGGGGGCATCCGGTGCCGGTGCGGATGTCGACAAGGTGCGTGCCGCGACGGAGCTCGTGCACGAGCGCCGCCCCGACCTCAAGGTCGACGGCCCGATCCAGTACGACGCCGCGGTGGATGCCTCGGTCGGCAAGACGAAGATGCCGGGTTCCGAGGTTGCCGGGCGGGCGACGGTGTTCGTCTTCCCCGATCTCAACACGGGCAACAACACCTACAAGGCCGTGCAGCGCAGCGCGGGCGCGATCGCGATCGGACCAGTTCTTCAGGGTCTCCGCAAGCCGATCAACGACCTGTCCCGCGGTGCCCTCGTCCAGGACATCGTCAACACGGTCGCCATCACAGCCATCCAGGCCCAGACCCTCGACCTCGCATCAGAAAGCGTTCCTTCATGACCCAGATCTTCATCGTCAACTCCGGCTCGTCCTCCATCAAGTACCAGCTCATCGACATCGAGACAGAGACCGCCGTCCTGAGCGGCCTCGTCGAGCGCATCGGTGAAGAGGGATCGGATGTCCCGGACCACGAGACCGGTCTCCGTCACGTCCTCGAGGCCCTCGGCAACGACCACAGCATCGTCGCGGTCGGCCACCGCGTGGTCCAGGGTGGCGCCCTGTTCGACAAGGCGACGCTCGTCACCGACGAGGTCGAGAAGCAGATCGAGGAGCTGGGCGCCCTCGCCCCGCTGCACAACCCCGCCAATCTGCTCGGCATCCGTGCGGCGAAGGCCGCCCTGCCGGACGTGCCCCATGTCGTCGTCTTCGACACGGCCTTCCACCAGACCATGCCGCCCGAGGCATACACCTACGCCATCCCCACCGCGCTCGCCGAGAAGCACCAGATTCGTCGTTACGGCGCCCATGGTACCTCGCACAAGTACGTGTCGGAGCAGGCGGCCCTGTTCCTCGGACGCCCGCTCGAGTCCTTGAAGATCATCGTGCTCCACCTCGGCAACGGCGCATCCGCCGCGGCCATCGACGGCGGTCGCTCGATCGAGACGAGCATGGGACTCACCCCGCTCGAGGGCCTGGTCATGGGCACCCGGTCGGGTGACATCGACCCCGCCGTCCTCGTGCACCTGCACCGGCAGGCCGGGCTCGGCTTCGACGAGATCGACGTGCTGCTCAACCGCAAGAGCGGGATGCTTGGACTCACCGGCAACGGCGACATGCGGTTCGTCTCCGAGGCCGCGGAGCGCGGCGAAGAGGCGGCCGTGGCCGCGATGGCCGTCTACCGTCACCGTCTGCGCAAGTACATCGGCGCCTACATCGCCCACCTCGGCGGTCTCGACGCACTCGTCTTCACAGCGGGTGTCGGTGAGAACGACCCCGACCTGCGTCGCGAGACCCTCGCCGGCCTGGAGTTCCTCGGCCTCAACATCGACGACGAGCGCAACCAGCCGCGGTCGAAGCAGGCAAGGTACATCTCCCCGGAGGGATCCCCCGTCGCCGTGCTGGTCGTGCCGACCAACGAGGAACTGGAGATCGCCCGCCAGACCCTCGCCCTCGTCGGCTGAGCGGGCGCCGCGGAGGCGGCCGACCGAATTCCGCCGAGCGGGCGGCTGGATGTCCCCTGTACGGGGGTAGACAGTCGCCTCGAAGGCGCCTAGCGTGACACCCATCGTGAGCAACCCGAGGGGGTGAACGACATGGGAGAAGCGGCGCAGCTCGATTCGGTGCAGCCGGCGACGGAGGAGTCTCGTATTCCCCGGCTGGTGAAGCTGCTCCTCCTGGCGGTGTTCCTCGGCCTCGCCTGGTTCGTTCTCGGGGCGGTCTCGTCGGCATCGGCCGCGGAGCCCGCGCCGGACCGCACCCCGACTCTGGCCGCACCCTCCCCACCGGCCGTCCCCCTCCCCGGTGGCGCCGTGGCCGCGCCGTCCGCCGCCCCGGTCGTTCACACGCTCAGCCGGATCGACGACACCGCCACCGCGTTGACGGCCACCGTCACCGGGACCGTGTCGACCGTGGCGGCCCGGCTCGACCCGGTGGTCACCGGCGTTCCGCTGGTGGGAACCAGCCTCGGCCCGGCACCGGTCTCCTCGGTCGTCACGCCCGTCGACGCGGTGCTCACCGGCACGGTGGGCACCATCGGTGACGCGGTGGGCGGTGTCGCCGGCGCTCTTCCGCCGACATCCTCCCTGCCCGGCCCCCTGCCGGATCTTCCCACGGTCGCTTCCCGTGGTGCTTCCGTCATCGGCTCCTCCACGGCCGCTCTGCCTCCCGCAGTCATGCACGCGGGGGAGGTCGTCCCCGCCTCGTCCGCGGCGATTCCAGCCCTGGGCTCCGCCAGCTCGTCCGAGAGCCCGGCCACGCCCCGACCGCCGCTCCAGCCGGGCCAGGACAGCCTCGTCTCCGGCTCGCTGTCGTCTACAGAGGGCACCAGCCCTCAGGCCGCGGCGGCCCTATTCTCCCGGGTCTTCCCGGTTCCGCTGGTGCTGACCTCCGGTCTGTCCCTCGAGGGCTCGACCCTTCCGACTTCCCTCACCCTCGATCCCGGTTCCTCTCCTGACTGATCGGGTCCTCTCGTCGTCGTTATGACGGCATACGGACCCCCGCGCATCCGCGGACATCAACGATCAATCAGTCAAGGAGCAGTAGAACCATGAACAGAACAATTCTGTGGGGAGCGCTGTACGGCACTCTCGCAGTCGGTGGCATGATGGTCCTCGGCGCCACCGCGGCGAACGAGGCCGGCAGCGGCGGGGACGATGGGATCGTCTCCGGCAGCCAGGTGGTCGGCGACATCGCCGCCCCGATCCAGGTCGGCGGCAACGCGATCTCCATCCTCGGAGACTCGTCCAGCACG
>NZ_DASWPB010000216.1:0-5691 GCF_036404185.1 Lacisediminihabitans sp.
CCATGCAGGATCGGGAATGCGAGGTCGACGGCGCCGAGCGACTCGATCACGCCGCCCGCGTGCAGCACCCGCAGCTCTCGCGAGGAGACCGACTCCGGCCACAGCACGCGTGTCCCGTTGTCCGGGACGACCGGCATCGCCGAGGGGTCCATGCGGAGGGCCTCCGCGTCGTCGGGCTGGAGCGTGAAGGCGCCGTCCTTCGTGATCCCGATCGGGATCACGTCGTAGCGGGAGCGATCGATCGCCGAGAGCACGCCCGCCGCGGTCGAGCAGGAGATCTCGTGCTCCGAGGAGCGGCCCCCGAAGACGAGGGCGACGCGGGTCTTCGTCACGTCGTGCCTCCCCTACTCGAGCGTCGGGACATCGTCGGTGGTGAGGTGCGGCGCGACGTCCCGAGGGTTCATCCTCCCGGCGACGACCGCGGCGACCTGGCGTGCGATCGGCATGTCGACGCCGCGCGCCTCGGCGAGCGCCAGGATCGGCGCGATGGAGCTGAGCCCCTCGGCGGTCTGGTTCATCCGCTCCGCGATCTCCGTGATCGTCAGACCCTGACCGAGGAAGCGGCCGGCGGTGCTGTTCCGCGAGAGCGGCGAGGAGCAGGTGGCGATGAGGTCGCCGAGACCGGCGAGGCCGGCGAGCGTCTGCGGGAGGCCGCCGTAGGCGACCGCGAAGTCGGTCATCTCAACCAGCCCCCTGGTGATGATGGAGGCCTTGGTGTTCTCCCCGTAGCCGACGCCATCCACGATGCCGATCGCCACGGCGATGAGGTTCTTCAGCACCCCGCCGAACTCGGTGCCGATGACATCGGTGTTGACGAAGGAGCGGAAGTAGGAGTTGGTGGCCACGGCGGCGACGGCCGTCGCGCTGTCCAGGCTGGTCGAGGAGATGACGGCCGCGGTCGGCTGCTCCTTGGCGATCTCGAGTGCGAGGTTGGGACCGGATGCGACGGCGATCAGGTCGACGTCGATGTCCAGCTCCTGGGCGATCACCTCGCTCATCCGGAAGCGGGTGTCCTTCTCCACACCCTTCATGAGGCTCACCACGATGGCCCCGTCCGGGATCTGGTCCCGCACCACCCGGAGGTTCTCGCGCAACGACTGGCTCGGAACCGACAGGAAGACCATCTCGGCGCCGTCGAGCACGTCGGTCAGGAGCGGGCTCGCCCACAGGCCGCGCGGGAGGTTGATGCCGGGCAGGTAGTCGCTGTTGCGCTTCGACTCGGAGATCTCGCGGGCCAGCTCCGTCCTGCGCGCCCAGAGTGCGACATCCGCGCCCCCGTCGGCGAGCACCTTGGCGAAGGTGGTGCCCCAGCTGCCCGCTCCGAGGACCGCGACCCGGTGGACGCCGGGACGGGTGATCCGGATGGGCATGGTGTTGTTATTCAAAGCGTCCCGTTTCGGTCTGGCTGTGCTGGGCAGGATCCCAGGGCTCCAGGGGAGGTGTCTCCTCGCGGAGCTCGGCGACGAGATCGGTGATCGCGGCCATGAGGAGAGCGGTGGCGTCGTGGAGCGTCTTCGGGTCGAGTCCGTGGCCGGCGAACGCGGAGAGATCGACGGGGTCGCCGATCTTCACCCTGATGGTCTTGCGCGGGAACAGGCTGATCCTCTTGCCGTACCTCGGCATGACCAGCTGGGTGCCCCAGTGCGCGACGGGGATGAGCGGGATCCCGGCCAGGAGGGCCATCCGCACCGCCCCGGTCTTGCCGCGCATGGGCCAGAGGTCGGGGTCGCGGGTCAGGGAGCCCTCCGGGTAGATGATCACGGCGAAGCCCTCGTTCACGAGCTTGGCTGCGGAGCCGAGCGGATCGCTGCCCCGTGCGGCACCCGCGCGCTCCACCGGGATCTGCCCGGTCGCCCTGAGCAGCCAGCCGAGAACCGGAACCCGGAACAGCGAGGCCTTCGCGAGATAGCGCGGCGGACGGCCCAGCTTCCACACCACCCGCCCGATGACGACCGGATCGATCTCGCTGTAGTGGTTGGGCGCGATCACGTAGGCGCCCTGGCGCGGGAGCTTGTCGCCGTCGATGACCTCGTACCTGGCCAGCAGGTCCATCGCCGGGATGAGTAGCCCGGCGAGGAGCCGGAAGGCGGGGGTCTTCTCCGACCGGGGTCTGCGAGGCACCGCGGTTATCCCTCGAAGACGAAATCGGCCCCGAGGATCCTGAGCTTCTCGATGAAATGCTCGTACCCGCGGCTGATGATCCCGACGTTGCTGATGGTCGAGACGCCCTCCGCGGTGAGCGCGGCGATGAGATAGCTGAAGCCGCCGCGCAGGTCGGGGACCCGCACGTTCGCCCCGTGCAGCTTGGTCGGGCCGGTGATCACGGCCGCCTGCTCGAAGTCGCGGCGGGCCACCCTGCGGGGGTACCCGGGCAGGCCGTCCTTGTGGACGACGATGTCGGCACCCATCTCGTTGAGCGCCTCCGTGAACCCGAACCGGTCCTCGTACACCGTCTCGTGCACGATCGAGGTCCCGGTCGCCTGGGTGAGGGCGACGATGAGCGGCTGCTGCCAGTCCGTCATGAAGCCCGGATGCACATCCGTCTCGATGGTGACCGGCTTGAGCTCGCCACCCGGGTGGTAGAAGCGGATGCCGTCCTCCTCGACGTCGAACGCGCCGCCGACCTTGCGGAAGACGTTGAGGAAGGTCATCAGCTCGTTCTGCCTGGCACCCTCGACGAAGACGTCGCCCTTGGTGGCGAGCGCCGCGGCGGCCCAGCTGGCGACCTCGTTGCGGTCGAAGAGCGAACGGTGCTTGTATCCCTCGAGGCGGTCGACACCCTCGATGAGGATGACCCGGTTCGGCTCGACCGAGATGATCGCCCCCATCTTCTGCAGGATGGCGATGAGATCCATGATCTCCGGCTCGATGGCCGCGTTGGTCAGCTCCGTGGTTCCCTTCGCGCGGACCGCGGAGAGCAGCACCTGCTCCGTCGCGCCGACGCTCGGATAGGGCAGCGTGATGTCCGCGCCGTGCAGGCCGTCGGGGGCGGTGATGTAGATGCCCTCGTAGCTCTTGTCGACGATCGCACCCATGGCGCGCAGGGCGTCGAGGTGGAAGTCGATGGGCCGGTCGCCGATGCGGCAGCCCCCGAGGTCCGGGATGCGCGCCTCGCCGAGGCGGTGCAACAGCGGGCCGCAGAACAGGATGGGGATCCGGCTGGAGCCGGCGTGCGCGTCGATCTCCGCGAAGTGCGCCTTCTCGACGTTGCTCGTGTCGAAGAGCATCTCCCCGGGAACGGGGGTCGAGACGATGACCCCGTACACCTCGAGCAGGCCGCGGACGACCTCGACATCGCTGATGTCCGGCACGTCGCGAAGCAGACTCGGTGTCTCCCCCAGGAGAGCGGCCACCATCGCCTTGGTCGCGAGATTCTTCGCGCCCCGCACCGGGATGCGTCCCCTGAGAGGATTGCCACCCGTGATGGTGATCTCGTCCGACTTGAGTCCCACTCGTTCACCAGCGTTCTCTGAATCGACGCTGCGGGCATCCTTCACAAGGGAGTTCATTCATTCACCTGCACTGTATCCACCTGCACTGCGCCGTTCGTCACTACGTGTTGTTCCGGAAGCGTTCGTGGTCGCCAGGATTCCCGGCGAGCCTCGAACTGGGTGATCTCCGCCTCGTTGCGCAGGGTCAGTCCGATGTCGTCCAGGCCTTCGAGCAGCCGCCATCTAGTGTAATCGTCGATCTCGAAGGGAATGCTGAGGCCCGCCAGACTCACGGTCTTCGCAACGAGATCGACGGTGGCCTCTATGCCCGGCTGGGCATGGATCGCCGCCCAGGCCCGCTCGAGATCCTCCTCGGTGATCTGCCCGGTGAGCAGACCCTGTTTGCCGGAGTTGCCGCGGAAGATGTCGCCGAACCGCGGGCTCAGGACGGCGTCGAAACCGTAGTCGCGCAGCGCCCACACGGCGTGCTCGCGGCTCGACCCCGTGCCGAAGTCTGGACCGGCGAACAGGATGCGCGCACCGTGATATTCGGGCCGGTTGAGCACGAAGTCCGGGTCCTGTCGCCAGGCGAAGAACAGCGCGTCGTCGAAACCGGTCTTGGTCACCCGCTTGAGGAACACCGCGGGGATGATCTGATCGGTGTCGACGTTGGAGCGCTCGAGCGGCATCGCGACGCCGGTGACCACAGTGATCTTGTCCATTACGCGTTCACCTCCTCGTGCGAGAGTAGACCCGCAGACTCGAGATCCCAGGGACTTGACAGCGTGCCCCTGATCGCGGTCGCCGCCGCGACCAGCGGGGACACCAGGTGCGTGCGACCTCCCTTGCCCTGTCTACCCTCGAAGTTGCGGTTGGAGGTGGATGCGCATCTCTCGCCGGGCGCGAGCTGGTCGGGATTCATCCCCAGGCACATCGAACAGCCGGCGAAACGCCATTCGGCGCCGAACTCCTCGACGATCTTGTCGATCCCCTCGGCCTCGGCCTCGAGACGGACCCGCGCGGAACCGGGGACGACCATGACCCGCACACCGTCGGCCTTCTTCCTGCCCTTGATGATGGAGGCGAAGGCCCGCAGGTCCTCGATGCGGCTGTTCGTGCACGAGCCCATGAACACGGCGTCCACCTGGATGTCCTTGAGCGGGGTGCCCGCCGCCAGATCCATGTACTCGAGGGCGCGCTCCGCCGAGGCCCGCTCGTTCGGGTCGACGATGGTCGACGGGTCGGGAACGCTCTCGCTCAGCGAGACCCCCTGACCGGGATTCGTTCCCCAGGTCACGAAGGGCTCCAGTTCATTCGCGTCGAGGAATACCTCGGCGTCGAAGACCGCGTCCTCGTCGGTGGCGAGCGTGTCCCAGTACTCGACCGCGGCGTCCCAGTCGGCTCCCCGCGGCGCGTGCGGGCGGCCCCGAAGGTAGTCGTAGGTCGTCTGATCGGGGGCGACCATGCCCGCCCTGGCACCCGCCTCGATGGACATGTTGCAGATCGTCATCCGGCCGTCCATGGACAGGGAGCGGATGGCGCTTCCCCGGTATTCGAGCACGTACCCCTGGCCGCCGCCGGTGCCGATCTTGGCGATGACGGCGAGGATGATGTCCTTCGCGGTGACGCCGGGTCGCAGCGTTCCCTCCACCGTGATCTCCATGGTCTTGAACGGCTTGAGCGGCAGGGTCTGCGTCGCCATGACGTGCTCGACCTCGCTCGTACCGATGCCGAAGGCCATCGCGCCGAATGCGCCGTGGGTGGAGGTATGGCTGTCGCCGCAGACGACGGTGATCCCCGGCATGGTGAGCCCGAGCTGCGGGCCGACGACGTGCACGATGCCCTGCTCGACGTCGCCGAGGGAGTGCAGGCGGATGCCGAACTCCGCGGCGTTCCTGCGCAGCGTCTCGATCTGGGTGCGGCTGGTGAGGTCGGCGATCGGCCTGTCGATGGCGAGGGTCGGCGTGTTGTGGTCCTCCGTCGCGATCGTGAGATCGGGACGCCGGACCGGCCGGCCGGCGAGGCGCAGCCCGTCGAAGGCCTGTGGGCTGGTGACCTCGTGGACGAGGTGCAGGTCGATGTAGATGAGGTCGGGATTGCCGTCCTCGCCCTTGACGACGAGGTGGTCTTCCCACACCTTCTCCGCCAGCGTCTTGGGTCCGCCGGTGCGGTGCCGGGGCGAAGCGGGTACGGCTGATTCTGTGGTGCTCATACTGTGCGGTCTCCTAGAAAACGGTGGTCAGCCAAGGGCGCGTGAGAC
>NZ_DASWPB010000217.1:0-11703 GCF_036404185.1 Lacisediminihabitans sp.
TCGGCGAAGCTCTTGCCGGCCACATCCGGCAGCGGGCCCGCCGACACGAGCAGGGAGATCGGCTGCTTCTGCCCGTACTGGGTCAGGGTGGACAGATCGGTGCCCCCGGCGGCGAAGGCCGAGATGACCGTGCCGAGCGGGACCTTGTCGTCGAACTGCTGTTGGAGCCCCTTGGCGTCGTAGCGGAAGCCGGCATCCGAGATCGTGCTGATCGCCGCCTTCTGGTCCAGACCGACCAGCTTCGGGATCGGCAGCATCTTGGGGCCGGTCGAGACGAGCAGGGTGACCGTGCTGTCCTTCACGACCGACCGCCCGACGGGGGGAGTGGTCTTCGCCACCGCTCCCGCCGGCACCGTCAGCGAGGGCGTCGTCCCGTTCTTCGGGTTCACCTCGAGGCCGAGCCCCGTGAGGACGCTGGTTGCCTGGGCGACCGACTTGCCGGACACGCTCGGGATGGTGACGTGCGCGCCTGGCCCGGCCCCGAAGTACCAGCCGGTTCCTCCAGCAAGGGCGGCGAGCAGGATGACCAGGCCGAAAAGCCAGAATCCCTTCGCCCTGCGGCGGTCGCTCTTCTCGGACAGTGTCGCCGTCGACTGGGTCAGGACGGGGCCGGTGCGGTGTCTGCCCTTGGGGGTGAGCACCTGAGTCTGGGCGTCCGTCCCCGACGGCGCGACGGCGGAGGGCATGACCACCGTGCGCTGAGCGACGGTCGCCCCGGTCGCCGATTCGTCCAATCGAAGCAGTGCCTCGGTCTCGTGCAGCTGGTCGAGCATCGTCTTGGCGTCGCGAGGCCGTTGATCGGGGTCCCTGGCTGTCGCCCACAGCACGAGTTCGTCGAGCTCGGCTGGCACCCTGGGGTTCTTGCTGCTCGGCGTCGGCACCGTGTCGTTGGCGTGCTGGTGGGCGATCTGGAACGCCTGCTCGCCCTTGAACGGCTGCTCGCCCGCGAGCATCTCGTACAGCATGATGCCGACGGCGTAGATGTCGCTTCTCGTGTCGGCGATGCCGCGGGTCACCAGTTCGGGGGACAGGTAGGCGATGGTGCCGAGCAGGGCGTTGCCCGTCGCGGTGTTGGCGCTTGCCGCCCTGGCCAGGCCGAAGTCGCCGATCTTGATGCGGCCGTCGTCCGCGAGCAGCACGTTCTCCGGCTTCAGGTCCCTGTGCACGATGCCGCTCTTGTGCGCCGCCGCGAGGCCGGAGAGGATCGCCTCCATGATGTCCATCGTCTGCATCGTGGTGAGCACCTTGTGCTCCTGCAGCAGGTCGCGCAACGTGATACCGGGCAGGTACTCCATGACGAGGTAGGCCGTCTCGCCGTCCTGTCCCTGGTCGTACACGTTGACGACGTTCGGATGCGCGAGGCGGGCGGCGGAGCGGGCCTCCTGGATGAAGCGCGCGCGGTACTGCGAGTCATCCGCCAGGTGGCCGTGCATGACCTTGATGGCGACCCGCCGCTCGAGGCGAAGATCGGTCGCGAGATAGACGGTGGCCATGCCGCCCCTGGCGATGCGTGAGCGAACCTGGTATCGGCCGTCGATGAGACGACCGATCAGTGGGTCCGTGCTGTTGGTGCTCACTCCACGAGTCTAAAGTTGGCGGACCGAACCATCCCGCTAAAACACCGTGAAGCGGACTTTAGCCCAGCTGGGCGAGCCAGGAGCGGGCGGCCGTCTCCCATTTCGCGTACGCCGTCGGATAGGCGGAGAGCTGCACGGCCTGAGCCGCCTGGGTGACGGTCTTCGACTGCCAGCCCGGGATGTCCAGCAGCCCACGGGTGTTGGCCTTGTTCGGGTTGGTCTTGCCGCCGAAGAACAGGCGAGTCGCGTAGGTGGTGTCCAGGAGCTGGGTGCGGGTTCCCCAGCCGGCGCTCGGCCGCTGCTGGAACAGGCCGATGGAGTCGCGGTCGCCGTAGGTGAGATTGCGCAGTCCGGATTCCTGGGCCGCCGCGGAGAGCGCGATGACGAGCCCGTAGTCCGGCACCCCGAGCGATTTGCCGATGCGGATGATGGTCTTCGCGTTGGTGGTCATCTCCGCCGTGAGCGCCGTCTGCGGCGACGATGACGAGGGGGCGCTGCTGCTGACGATGGGGGTGATCGAGGAGGCGAGCACCGCAGTGGCGCCGGGGATCTTCAGGCTGTGGCCGGTGTAGATGATGCTCGACCAGCCGAGACCGTTGGCGGTGAGCAGGTCCTGCACGCTGACGCCGAATTTGCTCGCGATCTTGCTGACCGTGTCACCGGACTGGACGACGTATGACCCGGTCGATACCGTGACCGGCTTGGCCGCGGCGGCGACGGGGGCCGGGGTCGAGGAAGCGGCGGCTGCCGTGGTCGCGGGGATGCCGATCGTCTGGCCGGGGTAGATGATGCTGCCCCAGCCCAGGCCGTTCGCGCTGAGCAGGGTCTGCGTGGCCAGACCGAACTTGGCGGCGATGCCCCCGATGGTGTCGCCCCGCTGGATGGTGTAGCGGGAGCTGCTGCTGGATGCCGGGGTCGAGACGATCGGCGTCGCCCCGCCGCCGGCGAGCTTGAGCACCTGGCCGGGGAAGATGACCGATTTCCAGCTCAGGCCGTTCAGCGCGAGCACCGAGGCGGTCGCCAGTCCGTACCGCCCCGCGATGCTGCTGACCGTGTCTCCCGCTGCGACCCGATAGGTGGCGGGAGCGGATGCGGCGACCGTCGCCGCGCCGGGCGTGACGGCGGCTGCATTCGGGTTGACGGCGACGCGCTTGGCCGCCGAGAAGGCGTCACGGATGCTCTTCCCCAGCTCCGATGGCGTGGTCTTGGGCTTGTCGATGCGCTTGGCCTCGGTCGTCTGGATCGGACCGGTGACGTTCATGCTCATGGCCATCGAACCGACGATCACGATGGGCACGGTGCTGAGAAGCCCTCTGCTCAGACGGCCACGCGCCTTCGGCGTCGTGTGTCGTGTTCCGTGATCTGCAATGTCCGTCATGTGAAAACCCCTGTTCAATCCCCGCCCGAGCAGGCATAGATGCGCCCAACCAACGCTGGCACAGAAGGAGGTTTCTGTCAATTATTGTGGCCTACGGTGTTTGAGCTCACTTCTGAGGTTTCAGTTAACCTGACGGAAATAATTGGCCGGGTTTGCGCCTGCGTCCGCTTCTGGCAGGCTTGACTGCGTGACTACTGCCCCCGACATCCGTTGGCTCACCATTCCCGAACTCGTCGACATCCTCGGGATCGGCGTCAGCAAGGTGCGCCGGTTGATCGAGGACCGCCATCTGCTGGCGGCGAAGATCGACGGCGTCTGGAAGGTCCCGGAGCTGTTCCTCCGCGACGGTGAGCCGCTCGGCGAGCTGCGCGGAACGCTCCTCGTGCTTCACGACAGCGGATTCAGCGACGAAGAGGCCATGCGCTGGCTGTTCACCGAGGAGGAGAGCCTCGGTGCGGCCCCCATCGATGCGCTTCGTTCCGGTCGCAAGGCCGAGGTGCGCAGGATCGCCCAGGCGCTCGGGTTCTAAGGGGTGTTCAGGCCGACCGTTTGCTGACGGTGTCCGCCAGCCGCACCAGCTGCTGCCTGGAGGCAGCGCTGAGCGGAGCATCCGCGATCGCCGCGATCGCCAGCTTGACGTTGTGATCGATGATCCGTTCGACCTGGTCGACCGCTCCGCTGTCCCTGATGGATGCCTGCAGAACGGAGATCTGCTGGGCCGTCAGCTCCGGATCGCCGAGCAGCTCGTCGAGCAGGCTCCTGGCGTTTCCGGGCAGCTTGGTCCTCGCGAGCGCGATGAGCACCGTGCGCTTGCCCTCGCGCAGGTCGTCCCCTGAGGGTTTGCCGGTGGTCTCCGGGTCGCCGAACACGCCGAGGAGGTCGTCCCGGAGCTGATAGGCGATGCCGAGGGGCAGGCCGAAGTCCCGGAGAACGGACAGCTGCTCCTGGCTTCCGCCGCCGAGGGCGGCACCGATGGCCAGCGGTGCCTGGATGCTGTACTTCGCCGACTTGTAGACGATGACCCGGTGGGCGCGCCCGAGCAGGTCGGCCTCCGGGTAACTGCGCCAGGCGCGCTCCTCGAGCAGGTCGAGGTACTGCCCCATGGTGACCTCGGTGCGCATGCGATTGAACTCCAGGCGGGCGGCCTCTCCCGCCGCGACGGACGAGAGCGCGCGCAGGCCGCCGTCGAACAGCTCATCGCTCCAGACCAGCAGCAGGTCGCCGAGCAACATTCCGGCCGATCGCCCGAAGTCGCCGGCCGAACCCGTCCAGGCCCCGTCGGAGTGCAGCGATTCGAATCGTTTGTGCGCCGCCATGATGCCGCGGCGCAGGTCGGAGTTGTCGATGATGTCATCGTGGACGAGCGCGGCCGCGTGGAAGAGCTCGAGGGCGCCGGCGGCGTGGACCACGGCGTGCAGGTCCGGCGAGCCGTGCTCCTCCGGCAGCGGGTCGAAGCCGGTGGAGCGCCCGGTGACGGCCTGCCAGCCCCAGTAGCAGAAGAGCGCGCGGAACCGCTTGCCGCCCCGGAGGAGGTCCCTGGAGTAGTCGACGAAGGGCGCCAGGTCTTCCCCGATGGAGAGAAGAAGCGGCGCCCTATCGTCGAGAAAGGCATCGATGTCTGCCTGGACAAGGTCAACTAACCGCGTACTCTCAGCCACGGTCCTAGCCTAGCTACGCCGCGGGTGCATACAATTGGGCATTACCATGTGTGGGTCTCGAGCCTGAGAGGAGTCACCATGCCGCTGTCGGAACAGGAACAACGACTTCTGGAAGAGATGGAGCGCAGTCTCTATCACAACGACGCTGACTTCGTGGCGACCGTGGGGAGTCGACGGGGACGTCCCAGCTACCGTTCCGTCGTGGTGGGCATTCTCTTGGGGGTCGTCGGTGTGGCCGTCATCGTCACCGGGGTCGTGCTGCACCAGCCGATCATCGGCATCGCCGGTTTCGTCGTGATGTTCGTCGGCGTGCTGATGGCGTTCTCCTCGCCGAAACGCGGCATCGAGCCGGAGGACGTGACCGCTCAGCCCGCGGCGCGCAAACCGCGGTTCATGGATCGCATGAACGAGCGCTGGGACAAGCGTCAGAACGACCACGACGAATAGCACGGGTTTCGACAGAGGACCGACCTTCGGGTCGGTCCTTTTTTTTGCCCGGAATCGGCGCGGGTCCCTCCAATTCCCTCCACTCCTCTCTGCCCCGTAATTACGGGGAAGAGAGGGCCACTCGAGCCACGCTATTGGCGAATTTCATTGTTTTGTGGTGGGAAGTGGAGTAAAGTGGAGAGCACCTGCATCCAGGCCGGAGAATGAGGGGAGCCGCCGATGTTCCTCGGCACCTATGCCCCCAAGCTCGACGACAAGGGGCGCATCATCCTCCCCGCGAAGTTCTGGGCAGAGCTCGAGTCCGGTGTCGTGATCACCAGGGGTCAAGAGCGCTGTCTCTACGTGTTCAGCACCCGGGAATTCGAGGAGCTGCACGACCGCATCCGCCAGGCCCCGGTGACCAGCAAGCAGGCCCGTGACTATCTGCGTCTGTTCCTCTCGGGGGCGAACGCCGAAGTCCCCGACGCCCAGCACCGGGTGACGATCCCGGTGGGCCTCAGGACCTACGCGGGCCTCGGCCGTGAGCTCACGGTCATCGGCGCGGGCAATCGGGCCGAGATCTGGGACACCGCCGCCTGGGAGGCCTACTACGCCGAACAGGAAAGCGCGTTCGCCGAGACGACGGAGGAGGTGATCCCCGGGCTCTTCTAGCGCCTTGCCCCTGACTCCCAGCCGTTCATGCGCCCTGCCACACTTCCCCGGTGGCAGGTCGGACCGGATGGGGATCAGAGGAAAGGGGCTCCGCCCGGTTTCCATGGTCGACAGCCAGATCCACACCCCCGTCCTGCTCGAGCGCACCGTCGAGCTGCTGAGCCCCGCTCTCGAGCGTCCCGGCGCGGTGCTCGTCGATGCCACCCTCGGAATGGCCGGCCACGCGGAGGCCTTCCTCCGGCGCTTTCCCGAGCTCGTGCTGATCGGCTTCGACCGCGATCCCGATGCGCTCGCGATCGCGGGGGAGCGGCTGGCCGTTTTCGGCGACCGCGTCCATCTCGTGCACACGGTGTACGACCGGTTCGCCGAGTCTCTCGAGACGCTCGGGATAACGGAGGTCTCCGGCATCCTCTTCGACCTCGGTGTCTCCTCGCTGCAGCTGGACCGGGTGGAGCGGGGATTCTCGTATTCGAAGGATGCGCCGCTGGACATGCGGATGGATTCCACCTCGTCCCTCACGGCGGAGCGGATCCTCGCGGAGTACAGCGAGCAGGAGCTCCGGCGGATCTTCTGGGAGTACGGCGAAGAACGGCTGTCGCAGCGGTACGCCAAGCGCATCGTCGAGAGCAGGACGGCATCGCCCCTGGTGCGCTCGGCTCAGCTCGTCGAGCTCATCACCGCGGCCACCCCGGTGGCGGTGCAGCGCAACGGACATCCGGCCAAGCGCGTCTTCCAGGCGCTGCGCATCGAGGTCAACCAGGAGCTCTCGGTGCTCGAGCGGGCCATCCCCGCCGCCATCGATGCCCTCGAGGTGGGGGGACGCATCGTCGTGCTCGCCTACCAGTCGCTCGAGGACCGGATCGTCAAGCGGGCTCTCGCGGCGGCATCGTCGTCGACGGCACCGGCGGGACTTCCCGTCGAGCTGCCTGAGCACCTGCCCCGGCTGAAGCTGCTCGTCCGGGGCGCGGAGCTCGCGGGCGAGGAGGAGAAGGGCGTCAACCCCAGGGCCACTCCCGTGCGCCTCCGCGCCGCGACCCGGATCAGGAGGGCGGCATGAGCACCGACCTCGCCTATGCCCGTCCCGCGATCTCGCCGCTGCAGGTCGAAGAGCACCCACGCCACATCGAGATCGTGGCCAGCCGCAGGCAGCGGCGGGCCAGGCCGAAGCTCGTTTATGCGATCATCGCGGTCGGCGGACTGTTCGTCATCCTCATCGTCCAGCTGCTGCTCAGCATCATGCTGTCGAACGGCACTTACCAGATCAGCGCGCTGCAGTCGACGCAGAAGGAGCTCAGCCGCGATCAGGAGACGCTCACCGAGTCGTTGCACGTGCTCGAGTCGCCGCAGAACCTCGTCACCCGCGCCCAGCAGCTCGGCATGGTCATGAACAGCAGCAGCGCCGGCTGGCTGCGGCTCTCCGACGGCGCTGTGCTTCAGGCGCCGAGCGCGGCCGGTGCCGGGACGGACGCGACCAGCGGCGGTCTCATCCCGAACGCGCTGCTCACTCCCGACATGACGGCGGACGGCACCGTGGCGGCCGGCGGTGGCGCGCCTGAGACGCCGACGTCGACCAGCTCGGTAGCGTCGGACCCTGGAGCGCTTCCGGCGCCGATCACCCACTGAATCGTGGTGTCGCCCGGATCGGCGCACCGACCGACCAGCAACTGAGGAGCTGCTTGTGAACCATCCGCGCAGAAGCCGCAGGCGCCTCGCTCTCGCCGTCGTGATGGTCTTCGCGATCGTCGCCGTGTTCGCCGTGCGCCTGGTCGACATCCAGGTCGTGCGCGCGGACCAGCTGACCCGGGAGTCGCTCAGCAACCGCGCCATCGCGGTGACCACCTACGCCCCGCGCGGACAGATCGTCGATGCCAACGGCGTTGTGCTCGCCGACAGCGTGACCCGCTACGACATCACCGCCTCGCCGCGCAACGCCAACTCGTTCGAGCGGAAGAAGGGCAAGGTCACCACCGACGTGAGCGTTCAGGATGCGGTCAACGATCTGGCGAGACTGACCTCGCAGGATCCCGCCGCCGTGATGGCGATCCTGACGAAGGACCCCAAGTCCGACTACGTCGTGCTCGCCTCCAGCGTCGAGACGTCGACGATGCGGGCGATCCGCGCCCTGGACATCCCCTGGATCTATCCGCAGCCGCACCCCAAGCGCATCTACCCCGACGGGTCGGTCGCAGGCAACCTGGTCGGCTTCGTCGGGACCGACGGGCCGCAGAACGGCCTGGAGACGATGGAGAACTCGTGTCTCGCGAGCACCGACGGGACCTCGACCTACGAGCGGGGAGCGGACGGCGTGCAGATCCCCGGCAGCTCGGTCGTCACCAAGGCCGCGAAGCCGGGCGGGACGGTCAAACTGACCCTCGACGCCGATCTCGACTGGTTCAGCGCGCAGGCGATCGCCGAGCAGGCGACGGCCATCGGTGCCCAGTCGGCGACGGCGATCGTGATCCGCGTGAAGGACAACGCCGTGATGGCCCTCGCGGACTGGCCGTCGGTCGACCCCAACGACGTCAGCGCGACCGCGACGGAGCACCCGGATCAGCTCGGTTCGAAGGCATTCACCGACTACTACGAGCCGGGCTCGACCATGAAGGCCCTCACCGCGGCGACGCTCATCGACAGCGGCGCGGCAACCCCGACCACCCCGGTGACGGTGCCATCGGCGTGGACCTCGCCGGAGGGCCACGTCATCCACGACGCGACGGCGCACGCGACGGAGCACCTGACCCTCACCGGCGTGCTGCAGCAGTCCTCGAACGTCGGCATCTCCCAGCTCGCGGTCAAGGCGCCGCAGTCGACCCGGTACGAGTACCTCAAGAAGTTCGGCCTCGGCCAGGCGAGCGCCGTCGACTTCCAGGGCGAGTCATCGCGTGGCATCACCGCGCTGCCCTGGAACGACATCTCCAAGTACGACATCGCGTACGGGCAGGGCATCGCGGTATCCGCGGTACAGCTCGCGAGCGCGTACGCGACCCTCGCCAACGGCGGGGTGAAGCTGCCGCTCAAGCTCGTGCAGAGCTGCACCAAGGCCGACGGGACCGTCACGGACACCCCGTCGTCCGCCGGGACCAGGGTCGTCTCCGACCAGACGGCCAAGACCGTGGTCAACATGCTCGAGAGCGTCGTCGACGGCGGCGAGCTGTCGGCCTCGCTGAAGATCCCCGGGTACCGGGTGGCGGCCAAGAGTGGTACGGCGGAGGTCGCCGGTCCGAATGGCGCGGGGTACACCGGCGACCGCATCGTGTCGCTCGCGGGCATGGCTCCCGCCGAGGATCCGCAGTATGTCGTCCTGGTGACCTACACCAAGCCCGCTATCATGAAAACCTCCGCAGCCGCCGCGCCGACGTTCCAAAAGATCATGAGCGAAGTACTCACGAAGTATCGAGTCACGCCGTCGACGACACCATCGACAACCCCGCCGACAACCTGGTGAGGCGGCACAATCCCTTAAGAAAGGGGACGCGTTGACCGCACGGATTCCCCCGGTCCTCAGACCGGAACATCCGCTCGCCAGGCCGCTCGCCGGGCTCGTCGCAGAATTCGGGCTCGACCATCGAGGCTCGCTGGACGGTATCGAGATCACCGGAGTGACCCTCCGCAGCACCGAGGTCGAGGCGGGTGATCTCTACGTCGGCATCCAGGGAAAGAACAGCCACGGCGCGCAGTTCGCGGCCGAGGCCGCCGAGAGCGGGGCCGTGGCCCTGCTCACCGATCCGGCCGGCGCGGAGATCGCGGCCGACAGCGGGCTGCCGATCGTGCTGGTCGAGTCGCCGCGTGCGGCTCTCGGCGACGTCTCCGCGTGGGTGTACCGGACGAACGAGCATCCGCCGCTGCTGCTCGGCGTCACCGGGACGAACGGCAAGACGTCGACCGCGTATCTGGTGGAGGCGATCCTCAAGCAGCTTGGTCTGGTGACCGGGCTCAGCTCGACGGCCGAGCGGCACATCGGCGACCTCACAGTCGTCAGCAGGCTGACCACGCCGGAGGCGAGCGAGATGCACGCCCTCCTGGCCAGGATGCGCGAGAGCGAGGTGCGCGCCGTCGCGATCGAGGTGAGCGCCCAGGCGCTGAGCAGCAATCGTGTTGACGGCCTGCTCTTCGACGTCGTCGCCTTCACCAACCTCAGCCATGACCACCTCGACGACTACGCCGACATGGATCACTACTTCGCCTCGAAACTGGCCTTCTTCGAACCGGAGCGCGGCAAGCGCGGTGTGGTGTCCCTCGACTCGCCGTGGGGCCAGAAGGTCGTCGAGGGGTCGCGCATCCCGGTGACGACGATCTCCGCCACTCCCGGCGTCCCCGGGGAATGGAACGTCGAGATCCTGGATCAGCAGGCCGCATACACCGAGTTCCGGCTCACCGGGCCGGAGGGCCGTTCCCTCGTGACGCGGGTTCCGCTCATCGGCTGGCACATGGCCGCCAACGCCGGGCTCGCGATCGTGATGCTCGTCGAGGCGGGCTTCGAGCTCGAGGCCATCGGCCAGGCGATCGAGGGCGGCATCGAGGCCTATCTGCCCGGACGCACGGAACGGGTCTCCGGCGACAGGGGGCCGGCGGTCTTCGTCGACTTCGGACACAGCCCGGATGCCTTCCTCAACACCCTCGCCGCCGTCCGTACGATCACGCCAGGCCGGGTGATCATGGTGTTCGGCGCCGACGGCGATCGCGATGCGACAAAACGCCACGAGATGGGTCGCGTGGCCTCGGAGGGATCGGACATCCTCGTCATCACCGATCACCACCCGCGCTTCGAAGACCCCGACTCGATCCGCGCGACCCTCATCGAGGGCGCCAACCTCGCCGAGCACCAGGCAGAGCTCTTCGAGGTCAGCCCGCCGGAGCAGGCAATCAGGCACGCCGTGTCCCTCGCCCGTGAGGGCGACTCGATCCTCTGGGCAGGCCCCGGGCATCAGGACTACCGCGACATCAGGGGCGTTCGGACGCCGTATTCCGCGCGAGCGGAAGCCCGCGAGGCCCTGCGCGAGACCGGCTGGCTCTAGGTGATAGACCTCACACTGGCCGAGCTCTCGGCCGCCGTCGACGGTGTCCTCGAACTGCCGGACGGAGCCTCGGCGCAGACCCGGGTCGCCGGATCCGCCCAGACCGACTCCCGTCTCGTGCAGCCAGGATCGATCTTCTTCGCGATGACCGGGGAGGTGACGGACGGCCATCTCTTCGCCGGCGCCGCGGTGGACGGCGGTGCCGCCGTGCTGATCGTCGAGCATGCGCTCGACCTGCCCGTTCCCCAGGTGATCGTCTCCGACACGCTCGAGGCCCTCGCCTCCCTGGCCAGGTTCGTCGTGGCAGAGGTCCGCGCCTCCGGGACCCTCTCGGTCATCGGGATCACCGGGTCCAACGGCAAGACCACCACCAAGAACATGCTGCGGGTCATCCTGTCCGCCCAGGGACCGACGGTGGCCCCGCCCGGATCCTTCAACAACCAGGTCGGCGCTCCGCTGTCGATGCTGTCGGTCGATCGCGATACCCGTTTCCTCGTCATCGAGATGGGTGCGAGCGGCATCGGCGACATCGCCCGCACGGTGGCGATCGCGAGGCCGGACATCTCCGTCGTGCTCAAGGTCGGCCTCGCGCATGCCGGCGAGTTCGGCGGGATCGAGGTCACGCAGCGCGCGAAGGCCGAGATCGTCACCGAGCTGCCGAGCGACGCCGTCGCCGTGCTCAACCTGGACGACGAACGTGTCGCCGCGATGGCGGCGCTGACGGCGGCGAGGCCCGTGTGGTTCGGCCTCGACCCTCGTGCGGACGTCCGCGCCGACGATCTGCGCGCCACCGCGAGCGGCACCTCCTTCCGGCTGTCGGTCGGAGCGGCGAGTCGCACCGTGAGATTGCGGATCCTGGGGGAGCATCACGTCATGAACGCCCTGGCCGCCGTCGCCGTCGTCTCCGAGCTGGGGGTGCCGCTCGACGACACCGTCGAGGCCCTGGAGTCCATCCGCCGCGCCGAGCGCTGGCGGAT
>NZ_DASWPB010000218.1:0-2712 GCF_036404185.1 Lacisediminihabitans sp.
CGAGCTGTTCTTCGTCGCCACCGACCTCGGCGAGACCGGAACCGATTTCGTCGGCAGGAGCGACCAGCTCTACGTGATCGAGCGGTCCGGCGCATCCTCGCGTCGGCTCACCGCGGTCGAGACGGTCGATCTGGGGGAGACGACCGGGCTGACCGTCACCGACGGCGGGGTCCTCGTGCAGAACCGGACCAGGGGACGCATCGAGCTGCTGAGGGTGGCGGCGGACGGCGCGACGACCACCGTCGTCTCCGGTGACCTCGCGGTGACGGGACACGACGCCGTCGCCGGCACCGTCGTGGTGAGCTTCACCGGCCCAGGGACGATGGGCGAGCTCGGCACGATCGTCGACGGGCGCCTGATAACCCTCACCGATTTCTCCTCGTCATTGCGGGAGGCCGGTTTCGTCGAACCGGTCGAGACCACCGTCCAGGCGAGGGACGGATACCCGGTTCACGGCTGGGTCCTCACCCCGCGGGGGGAGGGTCCGCATCCGGTGCTGCTGAACATCCACGGTGGGCCGTTCGCCCAGTACGGGGTCTCCTTCTTCGATGAGGCGCAGGTCTACGTCGATGCCGGCTACGCCGTCGTCATGTGCAACCCGCGCGGCGCCGCCGGCTACGGAGAGGCCCACGGGCGCGCGATCCAAAAGCGCCTCGGCACCGTCGACTACACGGATGTGCTGGACTTCCTCGAGGGAGCGTTGGCCGCCAACGACTCCTTCGACGCCGGGCGCCTCGGCATCATGGGCGGCTCCTACGGCGGATACCTCACGGCGTGGACCATCGGCCATGATCATCGCTTCGCCGGAGCCATCGTCGAGCGAGGCTATCTCGACCCCGAGTACTTCATCGGGACCTCCGACATCGGCAGCTACTTCAGCGAGGAATACGCGGGAACCGACCCGGAGCAGATGCGGGCGCAGAGCCCGCAGGCGGTGGTCGACCAGGTGAGAACGCCCACTCTCGTGCTGCACTCCGCCGACGACCTGCGCTGCCCGCTTGGTCAGGGGGAGCGCTACTACGCCGCACTCAAACGGGGCGGCGTCCCCGCGGAGATGCTGATCTTCCCCGGCGAGAACCACGAGCTGAGCCGCGGCGGGCGGCCCCGTCACCGGCTCCAGCGGTTCGAGGCCGTGCTCGACTGGTGGGACCGCTACCTTCCGGTGACGCCGCGCGCATGAAGGACCGCCACCGGCTGACCTCGCGCATCCTGGTCTTCGACCACCAGGATCGAGTGCTGCTGTTCCTCACCAAGGGCTCTGTCCCCGACCAACCGACCAGGTGGATCACGCCGGGCGGGGGAGTGGAGCCGGGGGAGACCCACGCGGAGGGCGCCCGTCGTGAGCTCTTCGAGGAGACCGGCCTCGACCTCGACAACCTGGGGGATCCGGTCTGGAGCCTCGATTTTGTCGTCGACTATCGCGGAGGCGATCACGACACCGGCCACGCCGAGTACTACGTCACCAGGACCACGACGTTCGTTCCCTCCGACGCGAACTGGACCCCCGAGGAACACGTCGACGTGCTCGAGCACCGCTGGTGGTCGCTCGACGAACTCGCGACGACGACGGAGCCGTACGACCCACCGCAACTGGTTGACCTGGTTCGGAGTCAGTTGTCGTTCGACAGAGCAGACCACAAGGAAGGCATCCCCATGTCCGAAGACGTCGACACCCTCATCGCCCAGATCGAAGAGCAGGAAAGGCGCCTGGTCTTCACGAGGTTCAGCCTCACCGATGCCTGGGAGCTCGGCAGCCTGCTGGTCGGCATCGCCACGGAACGCTCGCTGGCGGTCACGATCGACATCACCAGGGGGGAACAGCAGCTGTTCCACGCCGCGTTGCCGGGTACCGCGGCGGACAACGACCAGTGGGTGCTCCGCAAGGCGCGCACCGTCCGGCGCTTCGGGAACAGCTCCTTCCTCGTTGGCCTGCGCCACCGCGCGACGGGGACGCCCTTCGAGGAGCGCTCCTGGAACGACACCATGCTGTACGCCGCCCACGGTGGATCGTTCCCGATCACCATCAGGGATTCCGGCCCGATCGGCACCGTGACGGTGTCGGGCCTTCCCCAGGCGGACGACCATGCGCTCGTCGTCGAGGCACTCGAGCGGTTCCTGGGGCCGCAGGCCTAGCGCGGCGCGATCCCGGGCTGGCGCATATTATGTCAAGTAATGTGTCCCGGCCCTGCTCGCTTGACCTCGCGGCGGGAGATCGTGTTCCGCGGACACACAGACAACCCCCGCCGCCTGGCGATCTTGGCGCCGCGGCCACTCGTTTCTCCCGCCACCGGGAACGGGCACACAACAACTTTGCCGCCGTGTTGCCCGCCAGCGTCCGCAGAGCTCGCCGTGGCCGCGTTTTTCAGGCGACACAAGCGTGACCGTCCGGCCGGCGGATGCCCGGTCCACAGAGTCTGACGTGAACGCTGATAATGTACATTATGTCAAGTAATAGATCATCTATGAACGAATATGCTTTTAGGCGGAATCCAGGTATCCGCCGTCATCCACGAGGCCTTTGACACCCAGCAACCATCCCCTGGTCCCGCTACACCGACAAAAACCCTGACTACGCCAGACCGTCACCTAGAGGCTGAACTTTCGGGCAGCCGTATTGGGCAGCATCTCTGAGACGACTTCGGCGTCCACACCATCCGAGCCCTTCCACCAACTCACAGGATAGCTTCTGTCAACAAAATGTCGAGGGGGCTG
>NZ_DASWPB010000219.1:0-10039 GCF_036404185.1 Lacisediminihabitans sp.
CTTCGTTCCCGGCCTGGGCTACAACCGCAACGAGTTCCTCATCATGCTCATCGTCGGCGTGGTGTTCTTCGGTGTCTTCACCCTGGTCGCCGGCCCCCTCGCCGAGCGCTTCGGCCGTCGCAGGATGCTCAGCTGGGTGACCGCGGGCATCGTGGTCTTCGGCCTGCTGTTCGTCCCGCTCTCCGGCGGCGGCTTCGTCGGGGTGATGGCCTGGCTCATCCTGGGCTTCTCGCTCATGGGACTGACCTTCGGGCCGATGGGGGCGGAGCTGCCGGAGCTGTTCGCGACCAACGTGCGATACACCGGGTCGGGCATCAGCTACAACGTGTCGAGCATCATCGGGGCGGCGGTCGCCCCCTACATCGCGGTCGCCCTGTGGACGGCGGCGCACGGCAGCACCGTGTGGGTCGGCGTCTACCTCGCCGTCGCGGCGGTGATCACGTTCATCGCGCTGCGGCTGAGCGCCGAGACCCGCGACAGCGACTTCGCGACCATCGTCGAATAGCCGAAGAGGTCGGCGCCCGCCCCGCCGCGTCTCCCCGACCCCTTCCCCGCTCCCGCGACTCGCGGCATCCCGCTCCCCGCAGGGCCCGGGCTCGGACCCGGGGCTATGACCTTTGGTTTTGTGGTGTCACGTCAGCATGACGTCATGCTGACGTGACAGGACGAAAAAGAGAATGAGGGCAGTTGTCGGGACAAGAGCGGGACGAGGCCGGGCGGCGATCAGCGGGCCGCGTCGTACCACCGGGCCAGGCGGTGCAGCCCCTCGTCGAGGGTGACCGCGGGCGTCCAGCGCAGGTCCTCCCTGGTGCGACGCTGGTCGAACCAGTGCGCCGTCGACAGCTGCTCGGCGAGGAACCGGGTCATCGGCGGCTCATCGACACCGGGACGGATGCGCCACAAGGCCTCGACCGCCGACCCCGCCGCCTTCGCCAGCCCGGCAGGGACGCCCCACCGCGGCGCGGGCACGCCCGCGGCGGCGCAGATCCCCGCGATCAGCTCGGCCACCGGACGCGGCTCGCCGTTGCTGATCACGTAGCTTCCGCCGTGGACGCGGTCGACCTGGGCGAGGGCGGCCGCGATCCCGGATGCCGCGTTGTCGATGTAGGTCGTGTCGATGAGCGCGGCACCGCTGCCGATCCTGGGCAGGCGCCCCCGGCGCGCCCGTTCGACGATGCGTGCGACGAGCTGCGTGTCGCCCGGCCCCCAGACGAGGTGCGGGCGGACCGCCACCACGCGGAACGTCGACGTGTCGGCCGCGAGCGCAAGCAGTTCCGCCTCGGCCTTCGTGCGGGCGTAGTCGCCCCGGGCGAGCAGCGGATCGGCCGGGCGGGCGTCATCGCCGACGATGGATGTCCCGGCATGGGCGACCGAGGGAGAGGACACGTAGACGAGACGCGGCGTCCCGGCATCCGTCGCCGCGGCGAGCAGGGAACGCGTCCCCTCGACGTTCACCGCACGGAACTGCCAGGGGGCGCCGGCCAACGAGACCTTGGCGGCGAGGTGGACGATCGCTTCCATCCCCTCGACGGCACGGGCGACGGCGGGACCATCGGTCATCGAGCCGAGCGCATCCGTCGCGCCGGGAATCCCGGAGGGCCGCCGCTGGAAGGTCCGCACGTCGTGACCGGCCGCGAGGATCTCCGCCGCGACGGCGCCGCCGAGCAGTCCGCTCGCTCCGGTCACCAGCACCCTCATGGGGCGGTCATCCTGCCGCCGGCGAGCACGCCGGACGCCCACAGGGCGAGCCTCGAGCGATCGATCTTGGAGTTGTGTCGCACGTCCGTCGGCAGTCCGGGGACCACGAGCACGGCGGCGAGAGGTCGCCCGACGGCCGTCCTCACCCGGGCGGCGAGCTTCGGATGCGCGAGTCCCGGACGACGGAGCGAGGTCATCTCGACGATCGCGACGAGCTGCTGATCGCCGCGCGGGCCGATTCCCACCACCGCGGAGCGACCGGCCTCCTCGACCAGTTCCTCGATGGCCTGTTCCAGACCGACCGGGGTCACCACACCGGTCGCGGTCACCATCACGTGAGGCATCCGGCCCTCGACCCAGAGCCGCCCCGCCTCGTCGAGGTGCCCGACGTCTCCCGTGCGATGCCAGCGTTCACCGGGGACCCCTCCCCGTCGGGAGGCGCGATCGGTGAGCCACAGCCGGTCGTACCCGTTCTCCACGTGCGGGGCGGAGACGACTATCTCTCCGACGAGACCGGGCGCCTCGGACAGCTCCCCCGTCGCCTCGCCCGCCCCGTCGAGGGCGCTGATGCGCACACGGGTGGTCGCGGCTGGCCGGCCGACACAGATCCCGCTCTCTCGCGAGCGGACCTCCCGCACCTCGCCGAGCTCGATGTCCGTCATCAGCAGTCCCTCGGTCATGCCGTAGGGGGTATGCGCCGTCGCGTTCGGCATGAGTCGGGCGGCCGCCGCGAGCAGCCTCTCCGAGACCGGCGCCCCCGCCGAGAGGAAGGTCTCCACTCCCGCGAGCGCCGTCCGGTCATCCGCGCTCAGGTCGCCGGAGGTCGCGATCACGTTGGCGACGGCGGCCGGCGAGAGGAACACCACGGTGCCGTCGACCGCACGCGCGGCGGCTGCGACGGCCGCCGCGGTGAGCGTCCGCGGGGAGGTGACGTTCATGTCGGGGGTCGCCGAGCGGGCACCGAGCGCGGGGCCGAGCAGGGCGAACGGCGCGAACCCGGCGACCAGGCCGGTGCCCAGCCCGACGCCGTACTGGGCGGAGAGCGCGTCCCGCACCGCCTCCAGCTGGGCGTGGGTGTAGACGACGCCCTTCGCCGGGCCGGTGGAGCCGGAGGTGAACAGCACGGCGGCGACGGCCTCGGGGGCGGGAGCGGGAGGCAGCAGTTCGTCGGCGCCGAGCTCGACGAGGTCGGCGAGGGCATAGGAGACCTCGAGCGCCGTGGCGACGACGGGCAGGTACCGCGCCGTCGAGATCTTCTGCCCCGGCCAGCCGAGCGCCCTGGCCGCGGCGAGTCCGGCTGGTGCGCCGATGACGTGATCCGGCCAGGCGCCCCGGACCGCCCTGGTGAGCCCCCTGAGCCCGAGCCCGGCATCCGCGACCACGACGACCGCTCCGATCCGCAGGCAGGCGTAGAGCACGGCGGTCAGGTCGGCGCCGGGCTGCACGAGCAGCGAGACCCGGTCGCCCGGCTTGACCCCGATCCGGTCGAGGCCCGAGGCGAGCTGACGGACCCGCCGGCCCAGCAGCCGCCATCCGACGGTGCGCGGCACGGAGGAACCGGGCGGCGCCATGTCGACCAGGGCGGTGTCCGGGCTGTCGGCCAGCTCGTCCAGGTACTTCCAGAGGCGCCCGGACGTGGGCGCCGACGGCGCGAGCGTCACCGGCGGTGGCGTCGAGAAACGGTCGCCCAGCCAGGTGAGCACGGCGGAGGAGTAGTCGACGTCCTCGGTCAGCAGGTGCCCGGCGCCCTCGAAGCGGTTCACGTCCGCCCGGGGAAGGCGGTCGAGCAGGTCGTTGAGGTAGCGGTCGCTGAAGATCGGGTCGCGCGGGCCCCACAGCGCGAGCGCGGGGACGTCGAGCGACCGCATCCCCTCCGCGATGCGGTCGAGCTCCCCGGCGCTCTCGTGGCGGGCATCCACCGGGATGTCGGCGACGAACACGCCGATGCCCCCTCGGCGGGCGGCGCCGAGGTACGGGGCCCGGTAGCCGGCCTTGACCCTCGGGGGGAGGGAGGGATGACCGAGGGCCAGCGTCGTCTCCAGGAAGCCCGGCGTCGACACGGTGGCGGCCCCCAGTAGCGGACGCTGGAGAGCGAGGCGCAGCGGGGCAGGGATGCGGGACTCCTCCGGCTGGTGCACGGCGGTGTTGAGCAGGATGACCCCGGCGAGGAGGCCGGGATGGTCAACGGCCCAGCCGAGCGAGATCACGCCGCCCCAGTCGTGGCCGAGGGTGACGACGGGCCCGTCGAGGGTGAGTGTCTCGGTCAGGTCGCCCAGGTCCTCGACCCGGCGCCGGAGGGTGCGGGCGAAGCCGGTGCGCTCCGAGAAGCCCATCTCCAGCTGATCGACGGCGATGACCCGCCAGGCGGGCCGACCCGCGGCCGCGGCATCCGTCGCCGCCGACACGAGGCGCCGCCAGAGGAACGACCAGGTCGGGTTGCCGTGCACACAGAGGATCGTGCCGACCGGGGTCGCGCCGACCTCGGCGAGCCTGGCAGCGTTGTCGAGCAGGTGCCAGGTGCCGCCGCCCGGGACCCGGACGAGCCGCGAGAAGCGGGCATCCATTCCCTCGAGACCCGCGGGAGGCAGCGAGGCCGGGGCGGTGGCGAGCGCGGCGCGCGGCAGGCGCCGGTTCGGCCGGCCGTCTCTCACCAGGCCAGCTCCATCATCGCCGTGTTGAGACCGGAGCCGACGCCCATGATGAGCACCCTGCTGCCCTTGACGAGGGAGGCCGCCTCGGCGGCGAGGGTGATCGGGATCGACGCCGGGCCGACGTTGCCGAGTTGGGGATAGGTTCGCGGCACGCGGGAGCCGTCGATGCTGGCGGCCTTCACGATGGCGTTGGTGTGCACGGCGGAGACCTGATGCATGATGTAGCGGTCCATGGAGGCCCAGTTCCAGTCCCGCTTGGCCTCCTTCCAGGCGGAGACGACGAGCTCCATGCCGCCCTTGAGCAGCGCCTTGGCGTCGGTGAACATCCCGTCGACGCTGCCCACGCAGAGCTCGTTGAACTCGGTGGCGGCGCGGGTGACGCCGCCGAGGATGCGGTGGCCCTCCGGATGCGCATCGGCCGGGCCGAGCACGGCCGCGGCGGCCCCTGAGCCGAGCGTGAGGCTGGCGAACTCGCTCATGAAGTCCTTGCGGCCGATGAGCCCGTTGCTGAGCCGGGCGATCGTGTTGACCTGGATCTCGTCGGCGTCCTCACCGTCGATGATCACCGCGTACTTGATCTGACCGGAGTCGATGAGCTGAGCGGCGAGGGTCATGCCATTGACGAAGCCGAGGCAGGCGTTGGCGATGTCGAAGTTGATCGCCGAGGACGGCAGGCCGAGACCGTGATGGATGCGCACGGCGACGGACGGTTCGAGGTGTTTGCGGGTCACCGAGGTGTTGATCAGCAGCCCCACCTCCCCCGGCTCGATGCCCGCCTCGGCGAGGGCGCGCCGCCCGGCCGAGATGGCGGCGTCATCGAAGGTCTCGCCCTCCGCCCAGTTGCGACGTTCGAGGACGCCGGCGACGCGCTGGAGCAGCCCCTTCGGCAGTCGGAGCCGCTTGAGCACGGGGCCCAGCTGATGGTCTATCTCCTCCGAGGTGGTGACCCGGGATGCCATCGTGCTGGCAACCGAGAGCAGTGCGACATTTCGGTGGGTGGTCGTCGCGTTTCCGTCCAACGGAGCTTCCTATCAAATTGTGATCAAGGCATAAAGGGCAAGCCTCTATTCTCTCCCAGGAAATTGTCCGGTTGCCGTATGCGCCGAAACGCCGCCGCGATCCCGCCGCGACATCCCGTCCCGGCAGCGTCTGCTCGTGTCCTGCGGCCGTCGCGGCGGGAGAAAGGTCTTCGCGGCGGGAGGCGGGTCTCTCGCCACGACCCGATTTCCCCGCCGCGGCACGCCACAACTCCCGCCGCGAGGCACTGTGTCCCGTCGCGAGCAGTCGTAACTCCCGCCGCGAGCACGAGGTCGAGGCGACCGCGGCCCCTAGTCGAGGAAGAGCGCCCGCAGCCGCCTGGTGGTGAAGATGAGCCCGACCACGATCATGACGACGTAGTAGAGCACGTGCCAGAGCATGGCCGGGCCGAGCGCGCCCGTGGTCAGGCCGCGAACCAGCTCGACGCCGTGCCACAGCGGCAGCGCCTCGACGATCCACTGGATCGGTGCCGGGTACACGCTGAGCGGGTAGAAGGTCGCCGAGAAGAGGAACATCGGCAGCAGCAGGAAGTTGATCCAGTCCATCTGCTGGAAGGTCTTCATGTAGCTGGTCACCGCCATCCCGATGCTCGCGAAGCCGAAGGCGATGAGCAGCACGGCGGGCAGTGCAAGCAGGGCCGTCCAGGCCAGGTTGAGCCCCATGACCTGCATGACGATCATGAACCCGATGGCGTAGAGCGCACCGCGCAGCAGCGCGAGCAGGATCTCGCCCAGTGCGACGTCGAGCGGCCCCAGCGAGGTGGTGAGCATCCCCTCGTAGAGCTTGGCGTACTGCATCTTGAAGAAGACGTTCCAGGTGGAGTCGTAGATCGCGCCGTTCATCGCCGAGACGGCGAGCAGCGCCGGCGCGATAAAGGCGGCGTATGGCACCTGCTGGCCGGTGCTCGTCTCCACCGTCCCGACGAGCGCGCCGAGGCCGAGCCCCATCGACAGCAGATAGAAGACCGGCTCGAAGAAGCCGCTGAGCACCACCCAGTAGTTGGTGCTCTTGGTGGCGAGCAGGCCACGGCTCACCACGGAGCGGGCGTTGCCGGCGTAGAGCGCACCGATGCCGCCGGAGCGGGCCGTCGGACGCGTCGGCGCGAAGGTCGGGGTCGAGGTCACTTGTTCAGCCTCCTCGTGACGACGCGCTGCGTGGCCCTCCAGCCGTAGAGGCAGAGCAGCAGCGGGTAGACGATGTGCACGGCCGTGAGCCAGCCCGGTTCGGCCGCCCCGTAGCTCAGCACCCGTCCGAGCTGCGTGCCGTGCCAGAGCGGCGAGATCCAGCCGATCCACTGCAGGTAGATCGGCATCTGCGAGAGGGAGAAGAAAGTTCCGGAGAACAGGAACATCGGCGTGATCCCGAACCGCATGATCATCGCCATCTGACCCTTGTCCTCCTCGATCCGCGAGGTGTAGACGCTGATCACGAGTCCGACGGAGAGACCGGTGAAGGTCGCCACGAGGATGTCGAGGGCGCCCCAGGGCGACGGGACCGCCCCGAAGAGCAGCATGACGACAAAATAGACGACGCTGGTCGGGAGGATGCGCACGATGACCCCGATGAACATTCCGTTGACGATCTGGTTGCCGGTGATCGGCGCGGCGTTCATCGCGAAGAAGATGGGATTCCACTTGAATCCCATCATGAACGGATAGGTGGTCTCCTCCGCCGCCACGGTCACCGCGGCCGTCGCGAGCAGCGCGGGGGCGACGAAGGCGAGGTAGCTCACACCGTTGTAGCCGCCGGCCCCGACGTTCTTGTCGACGAGGCTGGCGAGCCCGACGCCGAGGGCGAACAGGTAGACCACCGGGTTGCCGATGCTCGTGGCGACGAGCGTTCCGAGGTAGGAGCGCATGCTCCGGATGCGATGCTCCGCGACGTACCAGGAGCCGTACCGCCGCGGACGCACCCCGCCGTCGAGGGCACGGGCGGCATCCGTCGTCGTGTCGACCGAGGTCATTCGACCAGGCTCCGGCCGGTCAGCCGCAGGAAGACATCCTCGAGGCTGGAGCGGCGCACGAGGCTCGTGATCGGCTCGAGACCCCTCCTGGTGATCTCCGCCATGGCCTCCTCGCCGTCCTCGCTGTAGACGAGGATACGGTCGGGCAGCACCTCGACACGCTCCCCGATGCCGACGAGCTGCTCGGCGACGGCGGCGTTGCGCCCCGACCCGAACCGCACCTCGAGCACCTCCCTGGTCGAGTACTCCCTGATCAGCCCGGCGGGCGATCCCTCCGCCATGATGGTGCCCTTGTCGACCACGACGATGCGATCGCACAGCTGCTCGGCCTCGTCCATGTAGTGCGTCGTGAGCACCAGTGTCGTGCCCTGCTCCTTCAGGCGGAACAGCCGGTCCCAGAGGATGTGCCGAGCCTGCGGATCGAGGCCGGTGGTCGGCTCGTCGAGCAGCAGGATGCGCGGATCGTTCATGAGGGACCGGGCGATGGTGAGCCGCCGCTTCATCCCGCCGGAGAGGTCGTCCACCTTGGCCTTCGCCCGGTCGGACAGCTGAGCGAACTCGAGCAGCTCGTCCGCCCTGCGGGCGCAGTCGCGGCGGGGGATGCCGAAGTAGCGGCCGTAGACGATGAGGTTCTCCCGGACTCGCAGCTC
Source organism: Lacisediminihabitans sp. (assembly GCF_036404185.1). Lineage (GTDB taxonomy): Bacteria > Actinomycetota > Actinomycetes > Actinomycetales > Microbacteriaceae > Lacisediminihabitans. The sequence continues at coordinate 8,001 of NZ_DASWPB010000219.1, forward strand.
CTGATCGAGGTTGTCCGCCTGGGGAACGACCCCCAGCTGCGACCGCACCTCCGGCCCGTGATCGTCCGGATCGAGGCCGAGGATGCTCAGCGTGCCGCTCGTGCGTGTGGAGACGGCTCCGACCATCCGCATCGTCGTCGACTTCCCGGCGCCGTTCGGTCCGAGCAGACCGAACGACTCGCCGGGGGCCACCTCGAAGGAGAGTCCGTCCACGGCGGCGAAGTCGCCATACCTCTTGGTCAGGTGGCTGGCGGCGACGACGGGGGCTGGCATGAAAACCACCCTAACGAAGACCGCCGACGCGGCGCATCCGCTCAACGCCCTTCATGCCGTCAGCGAACTGCGCACCGAGCTCGACCGCTACGAGGCTACGCTCGTGCGCAGGGCACGCAACCTCGGGATGGGCTGGCAGATGATCGCCACCGACCGGTCGCACCGCGAAAGACTGAAGGAACCATGAGCACCAGCACGCAGACCCCGCGCTCCCGTTCGCCGTTCGGCAGAGGAAAGAAGGACGACGGCCCCCGCGCCAGCTTCCGCCAGCTGCTGCCCTACCTCTTCGAGCACAAGAAGATCCTCGGTGTGGTGGTCGTGCTCAGCCTGCTCGGCGCCGGCGCCTCCCTGGCGCAGCCGCTCCTGGTCAGCCAGGTGATCGCCTTCGTCCAGAAGGGCCAGACCCTGGGGGTGCTCGTCTGGCTGCTGGTCGGCCTCGTCGTCCTGTCCGGCCTGCTCGGGGGCTTCCAGCACTACCTGCTGCAGCGCACCGGCACGAGCGTCGTCCTCTCGGCGCGGCGTCAGTTGGTCCGGCGGATGCTCCGCCTCCCGATCAGCGAGTTCGACACCCGCCGCACGGGCGACCTGGTCTCCCGGGTCGGCTCGGACACCACGCTGCTCTACGCCGTCATCACCCAGGGGCTCGTGGACGCGATCGGTGGCGCGTTCCTCTTCCTCGGCGCCCTCATCGCCATGCTCGTCATCGACCCCGTGCTGCTCGGGCTCACCCTGCTCGTCATCGCGGCATCCGTCGTCGGCGTCGTCTCGCTCTCGAGCCGGGTGCGCACCGCGAGCCGCATGCAACAGGAGAAGGTGGGCGATCTCGCCGCGAGCGTCGAGCGGGCGATCGGGGCCATCCGCACGGTGCGCTCCTCCGGCGCCACCGGCCGGGAGACGGCCGCGATCGAGAAGGATGCCGAGGGCGCCTGGCAGATGGGGGTCAGGGTCGCCAAGGTCTCCGCGCTCGTCGTGCCCATCGCCAACATCGCCCTGCAGGCCTCGATGCTCGTCGTCCTCGGGGTGGGCGGCTTCCGGGTCGCCGCGGGTGACCTGACCGTCGCGAACCTGGTGGCATTCATCCTGTTCCTGTTCATGATGGTCATGCCGCTCGGCCAGGCCTTCGGCGCCGTGACCTCCGTCAACCAGGCGCTCGGCGCCCTCGGACGCATCCAGGAGATCATCTCGCTGCCGAGCGAGGACCAGTTCGATGCGGCCATCGAGCCGGTCGCGCCCGTCACGACGGAGGCCGCGATCAGCTTCGAGGACGTGGAGTTCTCCTACCCGGACTCGGCCGTCGAGCACGAGGCGCCCGAGGATCGCACCGTTCTGCACGGGATCTCCTTCCAGGCGCAGCGCGGCCAGCGGACCGCCCTGGTCGGGCCATCTGGGGCGGGCAAGAGCACGATCCTCGCGCTCATCGAGCGCTTCTACGACCCGGCCGTGGGCGTCGTGCGGGTCGGCGGGGTGGACATCCGCGGGCTCGACCGGGCGGAGCTGCGCGCCCAGATCGGCTACGTCGAGCAGGATGCCCCCGTGCTCGCCGGATCCCTCCGGGACAACCTCACCCTCGGGGCGCCGGATGCGACGGACGAGCAGTGCATCCGGGTGCTGCACGACGTGAACCTGACCGAGGTGCTCGAGCGCAACGAGCTCGGGCTCTCCGCCCCCGTCGGGGAGGATGGCATCATGCTCTCTGGCGGGGAACGTCAGCGCCTCGCGATCGCGCGCACCCTGCTGGCGGCTCCGCCCATCCTCCTGCTCGACGA
>NZ_DASWPB010000220.1:0-14560 GCF_036404185.1 Lacisediminihabitans sp.
CCCGGAAAGCATCACCATGGCCAATTTCAGTAAGCCGGCGTCCTCGGGACGTCCCGCCAAGAAGTACAACACCGGCGCCCCCAAGACGGGCAGCCGCAGCGAGGGGCACCGCGGATTCCACGGCGACGCCGCGCCCGTGAAGAAGCGCTGGACCCAGGATGACCGCGCCGCTCGCACCGGCGACCGTCCCGCATCCGGCGACCGCCGTCCGAACTGGACGCCGACCAACGACCGTCCCGCCTATGGTGACCGTCCGCAGCGTACGGAGCGTCCGTCGTACGGAGATCGTCCGCAGCGTACCGAGCGTCCGTCGTACAATAATGACCGTCCGGCCCGTCCCGCGTATGGCGATCGTCCGCAGCGTACCGAGCGTCCGTCGTATGGGGACCGGACCCAGCGGCCGTCCTATAACGACCGCCCGGCGCGGACCGACCGTCCGGCGTACAACGACCGCCCTGCTCGTACTGACCGTCCGGCGTACAACGACCGCCCTGCTCGTACCGACCGTCCGGCCTACAACGACCGGCCCGCTCGTCCCGCCTATGGCGACCGCCCCGCCTATAACGACCGTCCCGCTCGGACGGAGCGTCCGTCGTACAACGATCGTCCGGCTCGGACCGACCGTCCCTCGTACAACGACCGGCCTGCTCGTACTGACCGTCCGGCCTACAACGATCGTCCCGCTCGGACGGAGCGTCCGTCGTACAACGACCGCCCGGCACGGACGGAGCGTCCCTCGTACAACGACCGCCCGCAGCGCTCCTTCGAGGACCGCGCGCCCCGCAGGGACAGCGCGCCTCACCGGGACAGCGACTTCTACCCGAACCGCGACACGAAGTCGTCCTTCACCCCGCACGAGGACGTTGTCCTCGAGCGCCTCGAGGCCGAGGTGATCACGGCCGGCGAGGTCGACGGCAAGACCTGGGGCGACCTCGGCATCGGCGACAACATGACCCGCCAGCTCATCGCCATGGGCGCGGTCGAGCCCTTCCCGATCCAGGCCGCGACCATCCCCGACGTCCTTGCCGGCAAGGATGTCCTCGGCCGCGGCAAGACCGGCTCCGGCAAGACCATCGCCTTCGGCGCGCCGCTCGTCGAGCGGCTCATGGAGAACATGGGCGGCGCGGGCCGCAAGCCGGGCCGCAAGCCCCGCGCGCTCATCCTCGCCCCCACCCGCGAGCTCGCCATGCAGATCGACCGCACCGTGCAGCCCATCGCCCGCAGCGTCGGACTGTTCACCACGACCATCGTCGGCGGCGTCCCGCAGTACAAGCAGGTCTCGACCCTCCAGCGCGGCGTCGACATCGTCATCGCGACCCCCGGCCGGGTCGAGGACCTCATCGAGCAGGGGCGTCTCGACCTGAGCGAGGTCTTCGTGACCGTGCTCGACGAGGCCGACCACATGTGCGACCTCGGCTTCCTCGAGCCGGTGCAGCGCATCCTCGAGGAGACCAAGCAGGGCGGCCAGAAGCTGCTGTTCTCGGCGACCCTCGACAAGGGTGTCGCCACCCTGGTCAAGCAGTACCTCAAGGACCCCGCCGTCCACGAGGTCGCCGGTGAGGACCAGGCGTCCTCGACGATCGACCACCGCGTGCTGCTCATCGAGCAGCGCGACAAGGGCCGCATCATCGAGGAGCTCGCCGGTGGTGAGGGCAAGACGCTGATCTTCGCCCGCACCCGCGCGTTCGCCGAGCAGCTCGCCGACCAGCTGGAGGACGCCGGCATCCCGGCGACCAGCCTGCACGGCGACCTGAACCAGTCGCGCCGCACCCGCAACCTGCAGCTCCTCACGAGCGGTCGGGTCAACGTGCTGGTGGCGACCGACGTCGCGGCCCGCGGCATCCACATCGACGACATCTCCCTGGTCATCCAGGCAGACGCCCCCGACGAGTACAAGACCTACCTCCACCGCTCGGGTCGCACCGGCCGCGCCGGCAAGGTCGGAACCGTGGTCACCCTGATCTCGCGGTCCCGCCGTCGTCGCATGGACGAGCTTCTCGGCCGCGCCGAGATCACGGCCTCCGTGATCCCCGCCGTTCCCGGCGACAGCGTGATCGAGGAGCTCGCCGCGCTGTAACAGCCGCCGACGAGATCACCGCACGAAGGCGCCTGCTCCCTCCGGGGCTAGGCGCCTTCGTCGTCGGACCGGCGCGGTATTTAATATTTGCTCACTCGAAGGGCCTTTGGGCGTAAGGTAAGGCAACGTCGATAGGGGTGTGACGATGACGTCGCAATATCGAGTTCTCGTCATCGATGATGACGCCGACGTCGCCGAGTACTGCCGTACGGTGCTCCAGAAGCGCGGCGGCTTCGAGGTGGTCACCCTCTCGGAACCCCTCCGGGCCCGGTCGGTGGTGCAGAGCTTCGAGCCGGACGTCGTCCTGACCGACATCGAGATGCCCGGCATCGACGGCCTGGCCCTCATCTCCGTGCTCCGCGATGTCAGGCCGGGGCTCCGAGTGGTCGTGATGACCGCTCACATCTCCGTGCAGTACGCCGTCGCGGCACTGCGCAACCAGGCGGACGAATTCCTGACCAAGCCGGTGGCATCCGAAGAACTGGTCGAGGTCGTGCAGCGGATGGCCGTGGAGGCGCGGTCGACGGTGCAACGGACGCCAGCCGTCGTTCTCGCGATCGGGGCGCATCCCGACGACGTCGAGATCGGCGTCGGCGGCATCCTCGCGGCCCATCGTGCGGGTGGCGACTCGATCGTGATCCTCACTCTCTCCCGTGGCAGCGTGGGCGGCCGGCCGGAGAGCCGGCAGGAGGAGTCGCTCGCCTCGGCGGAACTGCTCGGCGCGCGCCTCTTCCTTGAGGACCTGGTGGACACCGAGATCAGCAACACCGGCGCCACCGTCAGCATCATCGAACGGGTCGTCGCCGAGATCGGCCCGACGATCGTCTACACCCACAGCCACCACGACCGGCATCAGGATCATCGGGCCGTGCACGACGCCGCCATGGTCGCCACGCGGGGCGTCCCCACCGTCGGCTGCTATCAGAGCCCGTCGAGCACCGTCGACTTCCATCCCAATCGTTTTGTCAAGATCGACGGATTCACCGAGACAAAGCTGAGCGCCCTCCACTGCTTCGAGTCGCAGATCCACGTGCGCAGCTACCTCGAACCGGACTTCGTGCTCGCCACCGCTCGATACTGGTCCCGGTTCGGCGGGGGAACGAGCGCGGAACCGCTGGAGATCATCCGCGATTCCGTCGAGGTCGCGAGCAGTCCCACCGCGGACAGTCCGGCCGCGGGGATCGCCCCCACCCAGCAGAACGAGGGCTGACGATGACGAGAGTGCTCGTGACCGGCGCCGGCGGCCCGGCCGGGGTGGCGGTCATCCGTTCCCTGCTCCGCCGGAGCGATGTCGAGGTCTACGCGGCCGACATGGACGGATGGGCGAGCGGCCTGTATCTCCTTGCCGCAGGACACCGTCGTATCGTGCCTCCGGGAGCCGCTGACGAATTCGTGGACGACGTCATCCGTCGCTGCTCCGAGGACTGGATCGACGTTCTCTTCTCGACGGTGGACGCCGAGCTGCCGCCGCTCGCCGCCCGCCGCGACGAGCTGCGCGCGGTCTCCGGCACGCGTCTGGCCGCGCCATCGGCGGAGACGCTCGCCGTCGCACTGGACAAGTTCGCGCTCGCCGAGCGCTGCGCGTCCCGGCTGCGCGTCCCGGAGACGAGGCTGCTCGACACGACGGCAATCGCTCATCGGTGGACCTTCCCGGTGATCGTCAAACCGCGCAGCGGCTCCGGATCCCGCGGGGTCCGCCTGATCTCCTCGCGTGAGCAGCTGGAGGCGCTTCCGTTCGATGCCGGAACGATCGTGCAGGAGCATCTTCCCGGCGACGAGTTCTCCGTCGACGTGCTCGCGGATGCGCAAGGCTTGATCGTCGCCGCGGTCCCTCGCACCCGCACCAGGGTCGACTCCGGGGTCTCGATCGCCGGGAGAACCGTGCGCGATCCCGACCTGGAGGCGACCGCCGGTGCCGCGGCCTCGGCGATCGGTCTGGTCGGCGTGGCCAACGTGCAGTTGCGCTACGACTGCGACGGTCGCCCCGCGCTGCTCGAGGTGAACCCCCGCTTCCCGGGTGCGATGCCACTCACCATCGCAGCGGGTGTGGACATGCCATCGCTCGCCCTCGATCTCGCGCTCGGACTGCCACTGCCCGAACGGATCGACTTCGTCGAGCTGGCGAATGTGCGGTACCTCGAGGACATCTTCCTGAGCCCGGCCGAGGTGCTCCGCTCCGAGAACGCCGCGCATCTCGAGGGCGAGTAATGAGCCTGCCCGACCGGAACGGGCTTGCGACGGACTTCCATGTCCATTCGACCTTCTCGGACGACGCCGTGAGCACCCTCGCCGAGAACATCGCCGCCGGGGCGGAACGCGGACTCACCGAGCTTCGGCTGGTCGAGCATGTCCGGGGTTCGACGACCTGGGTCCCCGACTTCGTCTCCGCCGTCGCCGGGGAGCCGCGACCGGACGGCATTCTGCTGCGTACCGGGATCGAGGCGAAGCTCCTGGACGCGTCGGGCGCCCTCGACCTCCCCGCCGGACTGACCGGCGTCGATGCCGTGCTCATCGCCGACCACCAGTTCCCCGGCCCGGACGGGCCGTGGTCGCCGCGCGAGGCCCGGCAGAGGCTGGCTGCAGGCCTGTCGAGACAGGACGCCCTCGACCTTTTGATCGGGGCGATGATCGGCGCGATGTCGGCGGTCGAGTCCGGGCAGCTCGCCCACTGCTTCTCCATCCTCCCCAAGGTCGGTCTTGCGGAGGACGACCTCACCGACGACCATCTCGATCGCTGGGCGCAGACGGCCGCGGCCACGAACACGCTCGTCGAGGTCAACGAGAAGTGGGGATGCCCAGGTCCCCGCGTGCTGGCCGCCGCCGCCGCGGCCGGCGTCACCGTGGTCCCGGCGACCGACAGCCACCTGGCCGCGGAGGTTGGGCGATACCGTCGTGTTCCCCTCCTGCTCGCCGAGGCCGGGCTTCGATGACGCTCGAGGACTGGCTGGACGGGCTGCACATCGGTGTCGTCGTGCTTCTGCTGGCGCTCGTCGGGTTCGGGGTGATCCCGATCCTCTCCACCGCGTATCAGTTCTTCGTGATCCCCTTCCACTCGGTGCGCAACCACTACCGCCATGCCGGCCCCTACCTTCCCAGGGTCGCCGTGATCATTCCCGCCTGGAACGAGGGCCAGGTGATCGGGCCGAGCATCGATCGACTGATGGCGCTCGACTACCCGGCGGACCGCATCCGCATCTACGTCGTCGACGACGCGAGCACCGACAGCACGCCGGAGGTGGTGCGGGCGAAGGCCGAGCTCTATCCGGGCAGCGTGTTCCACCTCAGGCGGGCGACGGGGGGAGAGGGCAAGGCGCACACGCTCAACTACGGTCTTCGTGAGATCCTCCGCGACGACTGGATGCAGGCGACCCTTATCATGGACGCCGACGTGATCTATCTCCCGGATTCCCTGCGCAAGATGACCAGGCATCTGGCCGATGAGACCGTCGGTGCCGTGACGGCATACATCCGCGAGGGCAGCGCCGACAAGACCTACCTCACCCGCTTCATCGCCTTCGAATACGTGCTCGCCCAGCTCGCCGCCCGGCGCGCGCAGAACGTGACCGGCGCGCTGGCCTGCCTGGCCGGCGGCGCGCAGCTCCATTCGCGCAGGAACCTCGAGGACCTGGGCGGTCAGATCGACACGTCCACCCTCGCCGAGGACACCATCACCACCTTCGAGACGCAGTTGCGGGGCAGGCGGGCCGTCTTCGAGCCGAACGCGGTCGTGCTGGCGGAGGAGCCGCAGAGCATCCGGGCCCTGTGGAAGCAGCGTCTGCGCTGGGCGAGGGGCAACCTCCAGGTCACCGCCAGGTACCGCCGGTACTGGTTCCGTCCCGACCGCAACCGGCAGCTCGGCTCCCTCTCCTTCGGCCTCCAGTGGTTCAGCATCCTGCTCTTGCCCCAGGTGATGGTGCTGGCGCCGATCGGCTTCCTCGGCCTGTTCTTCCTTGACACCGGAATCGCCAACGCCGCGTTCCGCTCGACCTGGATCCTGGCGGCCTGCCTCTATGTCTACACCGTCATCTTCGCCCTGCAACTGGACGGTAAGGCCTCGGTGAGCAGCTGGCGCGAGGCGATCTTCGCTCCCGGCATCGTCTCCGTGCTCGTCATGGTGACCGCCTTCTTCCCCGGACTGCTCGAGACGAAGATCCCCGGGCTGTTCGGGCTGCGCCTGACCGTCGGTGGCCACATCGTCTGGACGATCTTCGTCTACATCTGGATCTCCATCGCCATGGTCGTGGCCAATGTGGCCAAGGCAATCGAGGGAACCAGAGTCGGTTTCCTGGTGCCCATCCTCATGTACCTGGTCGGCTACGGCCCCTTCCTCTGCGCCGTGACGGTCGACGCCTATTACAGGGAATTCAGGCATGCGGACTCGGTCTGGGAGAAGACGGAAAAGATCGGCAGGGTGCTGGGATGAGCAGATCGATCGTGCGCGAACCGGCGGGGTCGCAGGGCAAGACCAGACGCAGGCACGCGAAAGGCGTGCCACCGGTGGCCGCCGATCCGCGGCATCCGGGTGAGACCTTCCTGAACTGGGAGACGGACCGCGACCGCCGCGCCGAGTGGCTCCTCGTCCCCCGGGCGCTCATCGCCCTCGCCTTCGTCGTCGCCCTCGTGTTAGTCGGCCTGTGGGTCTCCCAATGACGGCGAACGGCGGGAGTCGGGCAGGCCTTCGCCTCGGCGAGAACTCGGCCGTGCTGTGGCATTCGCCAACGCTCCTCGCTTTCTGCGTCGCGCTCGTCGCCGTCTTCATCGCGCCGAAGGTGCACATGATGCATGCGGCCTCGATCTACTCCTCGATCGGGATCATGGCCCTGGCGACCGCGACGGCCGTCGCCTTCTCGCTGCGACCCCCGCCGAGCGCGCTCGCGGTGCTCGTCCCGTTCCTGTCCCTCCTGGCCATCGGGGTCTTCCGGGTGGGCACGGGAGGAACGGTGTCGCTGTTCACCCCGCTGCTCCTCCTGCCGGTGGTGTGGATAGCGGCGGCGCCGGGGCGCTGGTATATTGCGCTCGCCGTGGCTGGGACGTCGATCGCGCTCCTCATGCCGTACTTCCTCGGAGTGCTGAGCCCCGCCGTCCCCGGAGCCGAGGAGTTCTGGCGGGCGGTCTTCGCCCCCTTCGTCTACGGTCTGGGCGCGCTGACGGTCAACGAGCTGTCGCGTCGGCTGCGGCAGCAGATCGCCCGCGCGCGCGAAAGCGAGTGGCGGTTGCGACTCGCCGACCAGCTGACCCGGAGCGTGCTCGACGCCGTGACCGAGCAGTCGGTCATCGGAACCGATCTCGACGGCCTCATCGACGTCTGGAACCCAGGGGCGGCCCGGCTGCTCGGTCTTTCCCCCGGCGAGACGCAGGGGCGTCGTCACATCGGCGATTTCCACCTCGCGGAGGAGATCGATGCCCGCTCGGAAAGCCCGGCGGCGTCGCCCCTCTCCGTGCTCGTGGCGGGCGCGGGACCCGGCATGGCCGCCGTCAGGGAGTGGACCTACGTGAGGGCCGACGGTGGTCAGGTGCCGGTCGAGGTCTCGGCCACCTCCCGTCTGGGGGAGGACAGCGAGCCGATCGGCTACATCTTCGTCGCCTCGGACCTGACCCGGGTCCAGGAGGCGGCCAGGGTCAAGGACCAGTTCGTGGGCCTCATCACCCACGAACTGCGCACTCCTGTCGGATCTGTTCTCGGATACCTCGATCTGCTTCGCGACGACCCCCTCACCGACGACCAGCAGAGATACGTGCAGGTCGCCGAGCGGAACGCCAAACGCCTCCTGCACCTGGTGGGTGACCTGCTGTTCACCGCCCAGATCGAGGCGGGCAGTTTTCCTATCCAGCCAGACCGGGTCGATCTCAGTGCGGTGGTCGAGGCCGCGGTGGAATCCGGCACCCCGGCGGCCGTCACCGCGGGTGTCACGCTGACGGCCGCGCTGCCGGAGGCGACGGTGTTCATTCGCGGCGACGCCGTCCGCCTCGGCCAGGCCTGCGACAACCTCGTCTCGAATGCCATCAAGTTCACGCCGGCCGCGGGCGTCGTCACCGTCGGGCTGACGTTCGGTGGTGCGGTCGCCCGCATCTCGGTGAGGGACACCGGCATCGGCATTCCGCCCGGCGAACTGGACCAGCTGTTCGGCCGGTTCTTCCGGGCGTCCACTGCGATTCGCAACGCCGTTCCCGGTGTCGGCCTCGGCCTCGTGGTCACCAAGGCGATCGTCACGGCGCACGGGGGAACCATCGATGTGACGAGCGTCGAAGGCGTCGGCACCGTCTTCACGATGAACCTGCCTGCCGAGTAGGTTTCCGACGAGGCAGAGGCAGCCGTATGGCGAAGACGGATCCTCCGCCCACCGTGCTCGAGGCCGTGACCGTTCCTCCGTGTGCCTCGGCGAGCCGCCGAACGATCGAAAGCCCGAGCCCACTGCCGCCGGTCCGCCGGTTGCGCGACTTCTCGGCGCGCCAGAACCGATCGAAGACGTGGGGCAGATCGTCGGGCGCAATGCCGATCCCGGTGTCCGCCACCTCGATCACGAGCTCGTAGCTGTCTTCTCGCGCGCTGACGGTGACCGTCCCACCGGCTGGCGTGTGGCGGAGGGCGTTGGTGACGAGATTGTCGATCGCCTGGCGTAGTCGCAGCGGATCAGCGTCGACGACCGGATCGTCCATCGTCTCGACGGTGAAGGCGATGCCTTCGACCGCTGCATGGGCGCCGTGAGCGGTGCGCACCTGTGCGAGCAGGTCGGCAATGCGGACCGACTCGATGGCCAATCGCAGCTTGCCCGCGTCGGCCATCGCGAGATCCTGCAGGTCGTCGACGATATGCTGCAGCAGCAGGGCCTCCTCGAGCAGAGATGCGATGAGGGCGGGATCACGCTCGCTGAGCCCATCCTCGGCCGCTTCGAGCCAGCCGCGGATGTTGCTGAGCGGGGTGCGCAACTCATGGGCGATATCGCTGGTCATGGTGCGTCGCAGGGCCTCGTTGCCTGCCCGTGCCTCTGACATCTCGTTGAATGCGGCGCCGAGACGAGCGATCTCGTCGTCACCCTTCACCGTTACCCGGGATGCGATCTCCCCTCGTGCCATTCGCTGCGTCGCCCGCGTGAGAGCACGCAGCGGCCGAGTGAGCCGGGTGCTGGCGAGCACGGTCACGGCAACGGCCAGCAGCAGCACGCCCGCGGCGACCCCGGCGATGCGGATCTGGTTGCTGCGCGAAAGATCGAAAGTAGTCGCATCGGTGCCGCCGTTCGTTGTGACGTAGAGCAGCGCGGATGGCGCGACATACGGCGAGAGCTGAATCTTTCTGCTGGAAGCGAGGCAGTCCTGCACGGTCTGGTCGTCATCTCGGTCGGCCGACCCGGCGTCCGTCGAGGCGGACTGCGCGCCGCTCTCCGCCCAGGTGAAGTCGAGGCCGAGCTTCACCGGTCCGTCTCCGGCGCGGTTCAAGCACTCGTTCACCAGCGTCTGTAACGTATCGAGGGCGGCCGCCTCCGTCGGGGTCGGATTGTCCAGCTGTCGACCGCCGCAGCGGGAGTAGTCGTCGCTGAACGGGGTCGTCACCCGGATGCGCCCGCTCGGCAGCGCGGTGGCGATCGCGCTGTCGGCGCGTCTCTTCAGGCAGCCGATGACGATCTCCGCCTGGTCGGCGAGCTGGGTCTTCTCCGCGGACGTCAGCCGGAACGGGCCCACCGCATCCGGATCGATCCTGTCTGCGGGCGTGTCCGGCACGATGACCGGGTCGACCGCAAGCGGGTCGATGACCGCGGAGGCCCGCCGATCGTTGGATGCCGGAGCAGCGCGTGTCGCCAGCGTGATCGTGCGTCCGGTCTGTTTCTCCAGTTTCGTGACCGTCCCGTCGACGCCGCTCCAGTCGCGATGGCTGGCCGAGTAGGCCAGCAGGGTCGTGTAGATGCGGCTGTCGTCGGCGAGCACCTGGCTCTGTTCCTGGCGGATCCCGCGGGAGGCGGTGGTCGCGGCGAGCCAGGCGGTGGCGGCGATGGAACACACGGCGACGAGGATGGACACCGCGAGCATCCGGACGAGGAGGCTACGGCGCATCGGCGGGAGTCCCCTCCGTGAGCTTGTAACCGACCCCGAACACGGTGACGAGATAGCGCGGATGCCGTGGATGCGGCTCGATCTTCTTGCGCACGTTCATCACGTGGACGTCGATCGTGCGAGTGGTGATGAAGCGGTCGAAACCGTGCATATGCTCGAGCAGCTGTTCCCGGCTGAAGACTCTCTCTGGCTCGGCGGCAAGAGTCTGGAGCAACCGGAATTCGCCCGGTGTGATCGTGACCGGCACGCCGTCGAGTTCAACCAGGTGGCGTAGCGGATCGACGGTCAGCGGGCCGATCCTCAGCAATGCTCCTGGCGCAGATGCCGCGGGTTCAGAGAGGCGTCGAAGGATGGCACGCACTCTGGCCGTCAGCTCTCGCGGACTGAACGGCTTGGTCATATAGTCGTCCGCGCCGAGGTCGAGGCCGAGCAACAGATCCTCCTCGGAGGAACGGGCGGTCAGCATGAGGATGGGAACGGTGGACTCGGCGCGCAGGATGCGAGCGACGTCCAGCCCGTCCACCACGGGCAGCATCAGGTCGAGCACGAGCAGGGCAGGCCGCAGGCGGCGTGCCTCATCGATGGCGCTGCGACCGTCGTGCACGAGGGTGACGGAGTGGTGCTCGTGCTCGAGGTAGCGGCGCATCAGCTCCGCCTGCTTCGGATCGTCCTCGGCGACCATGATGTGTGCGCACATGCGCTTGATCCTAGGCGGCGCCCGTGGTGCGGAACCGAGGATCACACGAGGTTCACCGTGCGCTGACAACTTCCTGACATCCCTCGGCGATGGTGGACGGCATGGAAAAGACTCAGCCCGGCGTCCGTCGCAGGACGATCGTCACGGTGGGCGTTGTTGTCCTCGTCCTCGTGGTGGCGGCACTTGCGACGACCGCGCTCGCGCTGCACGGCTCTTCGTCGCAGACGCCGGCACAGGCGGTGACTCTGAGCACCACCACAGTGAAGAAGACGGACCTCACCAACAGCCAGACCTTCTCCGGAACGCTCGGCTTCGGGTTGGTGCAGACGGTGAAGGGCGCGGGATCTGGCACCATCACGAAGCTGCCCGCTGCTGGCGACTCCGTCGCGCAGGGGGCCGCGCTCTACCGGGTCGATGACGTTCCTGTGCCCGTGTTCTTCGGGACGACACCGTTGTTCCGGTCGCTGGGGGCATCCGGTCTCAGAGGAGCGGATGTCGCGGTCGTGGCAGACAACCTGGCGGTTCTCGGTTTTGCAACCGGCATCCCGACCGCCGATCCGGCGAAGGCGGTCTGGACCGCGAGAGCCACCGCGGCGCTGAAGAGGTGGCAGACGGCGGCGGGCTTGGAGCCGACGGGAACGCTCGACGTCGGCCAGGTGCTCGTGCTTCCCGGCGCCGTGCGAGTGAACAGCGTGACCGCGCAGCTTGGCGACCCGGTGGCGAGCGACCTGCTCACGGTGACAGCGACCACGAAGGTGGTGACCGTTCCGGTCAAGGCCAGCGAGATCGCGAAGGTGGCGGTGGGCACGGAGGTGACCATCGTGCTGCCGGACAACGTCACGACGACCGGAAAGATCACGGCGATAGCGACTGTCGTCGACAGCAGCTCTGGCTCGGGCGGCGGTGATTCGCCGGCAGACGGGCCGCCGACGCTCACCGTGACGGCGGTGCCGAGCATCCCGGACGACGTGGCCGCACTCGACTATGCCTCGGTGCAGGTGGAGGTAACGACGGAGAGCCACCCGAACGTTCTCGCGGTGCCGATCGCCGCGCTGGTGGCGCTGCAGGAGGGGGGCTACGCACTGCAGTTGCCCAGCGGCACATTCGTCGCCGTGACGACGGGCATGTTCGCGCAGTCGCTCGTCGAGGTGAGCGGCAGCGGGATCACCGACGGCCTGAAGGTGGTGACCGCGCAGTGACGGTCCCGGTCCTCGAGCTGCGGGGCGTGAGCAAGCTCTATGCCGGCGACGTCGCCGCCCTCAGCGACGTCTCGCTCTCCATCGGTGCGGGCGAGCTGCTCGCCATCGTCGGGCCATCGGGCTCCGGCAAGTCGACCCTGCTCAACATCATGGGAACGCTCGACGACGCGAGCGCGGGCACCGTGCACATCGGCGGCCTGGATGTCGGGGAACTGCCCGATCGCCGCCTCTCGGCCCTTCGCGGCCGCCTGCTCGGTTTCGTCTTCCAGCAATTCCACCTCACCGACGGCCTCAGCGCGGTGGACAACGTCGCCACGGGCCTGCTTTATGCCGGATTCGCGCGCCGAGACCGACGGCCGATGGCCCTGGAGGCCCTCGACCGGGTGGGGCTCGCGCATCGCACCAATCACCTGCCGTCTCAGCTCTCCGGAGGGGAACGCCAGCGGGTGGCGATCGCCCGCGCCGTGGTGAACGCCCCGGCACTGCTGCTCGCCGACGAGCCGACCGGCGCGCTCGACACCGCAAACGGTGAGGCGGTGCTCGAGCTGCTGCTCGGTCTCAACCGCGATGGCACGACCATCGCGATCATCACCCACGATCGGGACATCGCGATGCGCCTGCCACGCCAGGTCGAGATCCGCGACGGCACCATCCGGCACGACACCGCGACCGGCGGGAGCCTGGGATGAGCGACCTCACACGGGTGACGGAGCCGGTGCGCCTGTCCCTCGGCGACGTGCTCCGCCTCGGCTTCCTCGGCATCAGCACCCGGAAGCTGCGAGCGGTGCTCTCCGCCCTCGGTATCTCGCTCGGCATCGCGACCATGATCATCGTCACCGGCATCCCGGCATCGAGTCAGGCCGCGCTCCTCGATCGGCTCACCGCGCTCGGCACGAACATCCTGCGCGCCGACCCGGTACCGCAGCAGGGCGACCCGCTGAAGCTGCCGGAGGATGCCCAGGGCATGGCGGCCCGGATCGGACCGGTCACCGCGGCGGCCGTTGTCGGCAACACCCACATGACCGTGCGCCGTTCGGACCTCGTCGATCCTCTCGACAGCGGCGGTCTCACGGTGCTCGCCGGCAGCCTCGACCTGCCCTCGGTGATCAACGCGCACGTGTACTCCGGCAGCTTTCTCACGACGGCGGGGTCGCATTTCCCCACGGTGGTGCTCGGCTCGGTCGCCGCCAGTCGCCTCGGCTTCAGCAGGATCGTGCCCGGGCAGCCCGCGCCGGAGGTGTACATCGGCGATACCTGGTTCACCGTGGTCGGTATCCTCGCGCCGATGCCGCTCGCCCAGGACATCGAACGCTCGGTCATCGTCGGCTGGGATGCCGCCAAGACCACTCTCGGCTTCGACGGGCACCCGACGGTGGTCTACGTGAAGGCGCAGGAGGACTCCATCGAGTCCGTGCGGGCCGTGCTCCCGGCAGCCCTGTATCCGCAGTCGCCCGGCCTCGTGCAGGTGAGCCTGCCCTCGGAGGCGCTCGCCGCCAAGAGGGCGACGGAGAGCAGCTTCTCCGGTCTGTTCCTCGGCCTTGCCGGCGTGGCGCTGCTGGTCGGGGGAGTGGGCATCGCCAACACGATGTTCATCTCCGTGCTGGAGCGCCGCGGCGAGATCGGGCTGAGGCGAGCGCTCGGCGCCACCCGAGGCCAGATCCGTGGGCAGTTTCTCGCCGAGGCCGTCGCGCTCTCCGGGCTGGGCGGTGCCGCCGGAATCGTGCTCGGCATCCTGATCACCGTCGGCTACGCGGCCTTCCAGGGATGGCCGCCCGTGATCCCGACCACCGCCGTCGTGCTCGGCATCGTCGGCGCGCTCGTCGTCGGCATGGTCGCCGGGCTGAACCCATCGATCCGCGCCGCCCGACTCACCCCCACCGAGGCCCTCGCCTCGGTCTGAATGAAAGGCACACACGATGACCCCTCGCAGGAGTCTGACAATCATCATGCTGATGGCGCTCGCAACGACTGGCTGCTCGACGCAGGCGCCGGGGCACGACGCGCCGGTTGCCACCTTGGTGACGCCGGACGAGAGGGTCCCGACCACGACACCGTCGCCGGATGCGGATGGCCGTCCGCGAGAACGCCTCGACATGAACGCGTCGGACCTTACTTTTCTCTACTCCCGCTACGACAGGTGCATGGCCGACCATGGGGTCACCGGTTTGGACGATTCCAGGCAGGGCAGCGTCCTCCCAGGGGAGGCGATTTCCCAAGACGCACTCGATGCCTGCGCGGCGCTGAAGCCCCTGCCTGCCTGGGAGAAGGATCGCAGCAATCCTCAGGCCGTCGATTTCGCCATCAAGGTCATCGACTGTCTGAGATCCAAAGGGGTGAGATACGTGGAGCTGTACAACGAGCCCACCAATCCGGTCGTGGGCGAGGTGTTCGGTGGTCCCCGTCACGACACCGAGTCGAACGTGCTCGGGCAGAAGTACATGCCGGTCTGTGAGCAACAGGTGTACAAGGAGGAGAACAAGTGACGGCACGGCAGACCGTCGCCGTGGTGATGCTGGCGGCAGTCGTGCTGGTCACCTCCGC
>NZ_DASWPB010000221.1:0-10418 GCF_036404185.1 Lacisediminihabitans sp.
GGAGAGGACTCGAAATGAGCGAGAACAACGAGGAGAACACGACCGTGACCGGCCCGAGGGTGCGCTGGGCGGCGATCGTCTGGGGAGCCTTCGTCTCCCTCGTGGCAGTGGGCATCCTGTTCGTGGGCGGATCCACGACGAGGAGAGCCGCCTTCGCCGACTGGCTCGGCGGTCTCGACGGCGGCCAGGTCTGGCTGGTCGTGGTGGTGGTCGCCGGCGCGATCCTCCTGGTGTCCGGCCTGCTCGCCGTGCTGCGTCGGGCATCCACCGATCGGTTGACCCGGCTCTAACCGGTACACCGTTGCCCATGGATGCGGCCGGAGCCACCATGGGGGCATGACAACTTCCGCGAACCATCAGGAGAGATCCCCGCACGTGAGCGTGCGGGACCTCCGCAAGCAGTACGGCGGGTTCGTCGCCCTCGACGGCGTGAGCTTCGACATCGAGCAGGGCGAGACCTTCGCCCTGCTCGGCCCGAACGGTGCGGGCAAGAGCACCACCATCGAGGTCCTCGAGGGCTACCGCGATCGCAGCGGAGGCGAGGCGAGCGTGCTCGGTGTCGACCCGCACAGGGGCGGCATCGCCTGGAAGGCGCGCCTCGGCATCGTCCTGCAGAACACGGGCGAGAGCGGTGACGTCACGGTGCGCGAGCAGCTCAGCCACTTCGCCGGCTACTACCCCAACCCGAGGAACGTCGACGAGGTCATCGTCGGCGTCGGCCTCGAGACCAAGGAGAACACGCTCATCCGCAAGCTGTCCGGCGGGCAGCGCCGACGGGTGGATGTCGCGCTCGGCATCATCGGACGGCCGGAGCTGCTCTTCCTCGACGAGCCGACCACCGGCTTCGACCCGGAGGCGCGCCGCCAGTTCTGGGGCCTCATCGAGGGTCTCAAGACGGAGGGGACGACGATCCTGCTCACCACGCACTACCTCGATGAGGCCGCATATCTCAGCGATCGGGCCGGCATCATCGCCGGGGGCAGGCTCATCGACATCGGCAGGATCGACGAGATCGGGGGCGCGGAGGCCCGCGTGCCCATCGTGCGCTGGCAGGATGCGTCCGGCGTCCAGGAGCGCAGGACGACCACCCCCGGCGCCGTCGTCGCCGAGCTCGTGGCGGCAGGGGGCGAGCCCCGGGGCCTCGAGATCGTGCGACCGAGCCTCGAGGACGTCTACCTCGAGCTGCTCTCGGCGAACGACCACAGCACCCAGGAATTGGAGCCATCGCTATGACCACCACGACCATCCAGACGCCGCCACTGCCGGCCGGCCGCACCCTCCGACTCGGCTTCAGCCGCATCGGCTATGAGGTACGGGCCTACTTCCGTCGCGGCGACGGGGTGTTCTTCACCTTCCTGTTCCCGCTGGTCTTCCTCGCCATCTTCTCCGTCGCCTTCAGCACGTCGAGCTTCGGCAAGGACGCGGCGGGCAACACGGTCACGGCCGCCGACTACTACCTGCCCGGAATGCTCGCCGCCGGCCTGCTGCTCAGCGGCCTGCAGAGCATGTCCATCGACATCGCCGGCGAGAAGAGCGACGGCACGCTCAAGCGCCTCGGCGGGTCCCCGCTTCCGGTGTTCAGCTACTTCATCGGCAAGATCGGCCAGGTGCTCGTGACCGGCGTGCTCCAGGCGGCGCTGCTCATCCTCGTCGCCGGCGTCGTGTTCCGGGTCACCCTGCCGACGGACCCCGCGAAGTGGCTCACCTTCGTCTGGGTGTTCCTCCTCGGCGTCACCACCTGCGCGGTGCTCGGGATCGCCCTCTCCTCACTGCCCAGGACAGGCAAGAGCGCGACCGCGGTGATCATCCCCATCACGCTCATCCTGCAGTTCATCTCCGGGGTGTATCTGCCCTTCTCCCAGCTGCCGAGCTGGCTGCAGAACACCGCGAGCCTCTTCCCGCTCAAGTGGCTGGCCCAGGGAATGCGCTCGGTGTTCCTGCCGGACAGCTTCAAGGCGGTGGAACAGGGCGGCTCGTGGAACCTCTCCGGCATCCTGGTGGCGACCGTCATCTGGCTCGTCGTCGGGCTCGTGCTCTGCCGGGTGACCTTCCGCTGGATCCGCAAGGACTCGTGACCCCCGAGACGGCCTCCGAGTGGGAGGCTGAGACCATGCGCGGTGATCGCTGGTGGCATGTGGCCTTCGGGACGACCGTCGTCGTGCTCGCGATCCTCGACGGCACCACCTGGTCGCGGAGCGAGGCCTGGCGTGTCGGCGGATGGGTCGTGCTCGGCCTCCTCACGCTGGCCTACGTCACGATCGGCCGACTCGCCCTGCGAGGCGGACGGTTCGTCCTCCCCTTCTCGCTGCTGATCATCGTCGGCTCCGGCGCCGCCGTCGCCTGCTCCCCCAACATGGCGGTCATCCAGGCGATCTCGTTTCCGATCCTGTGGATGACCATCCCCCGCACCCGGCTGGCCGTCGTCGCGAACGTCGCGCTCGCGCTCTCGGTGAGCGCGGGCTTCGTCATCGGCCTCGGACCGTCACCGGATTCCTTCGCCCAGGCCGCGGTCGTCGAGTCCATCTCCCTCGTCTTCAGCCTCGCGCTGGGGTCGTGGATCAGCCGCATCGCCGAGCTGAGCGCCGAACGTCAGCGACTGCTCGACGAGCTCACGGCCACCCAGGAGCAGCTCGCCGTGATCCACCGCGACTCCGGCATCACGAGCGAGCGCGAACGACTCGCCAGGGAGATCCACGACACGATCGCCCAGAGCCTCACCGGTCTCGTGATGCTCTCCCAGCGCGCCAGGCGCGAACTCGCCGTGACCGACCTGGCCGCGCTCGACGAGCAGCTCGAGCTGCTCGAGGAGAACGCCCGCGACGTGCTCGCCGAGACCAGATCGCTCGTCGCCGCGACGGCGCCCGTCGAGCTCGGCGGGGGGATCGCCGCCGCCCTCGAACGGCTCGCCGCACGGTTCGAACGGGAGACCGGCATCCGCGTGACCTTCGAGACGGAGACGACAGTGGAGTTCGGCAGAGACACACTCGGCAGGGACACCGAGGTGGTGCTGCTGCGCAGTGCGCAGGAGGCGCTCTCGAACGTGCGCAAGCACTCCGGAGCGGGATCGGCGACGGTCGAGCTGGCAGGCGGGGACGGCATGGTCTCGCTCACCGTCAATGACGACGGCGCCGGCTTCGAGACCTCCGCGGCGGGTACCGGCTTCGGCCTTCCCGGAATGCGGGACAGGCTCGCGCTCGTGGGCGGCACTCTCGAGCTGAGAAGCTCGCCGGGCGCCGGCACGACCCTCACGGTCTCGCTCCCGGTCGGGGCGTCCGCGTGATCAGCATCCTGGTCGCCGACGACCATCCCATCGTTCGCAGCGGCATCGTCGCGCTGCTGCAGACGGCACCGGACCTCGAGGTCATCGGAGAGGCCGCCGACGGGGGCCAGGCCGTCGAGCTCGCGGCGCGCCTGAAGCCCGACCTCGTCCTCATGGACCTCCGGATGCCCGTTCTGGACGGGGACGAGGCGACCGCCCGGATCCTGGCCGCCGACCCGGGCATCCGGATCATCGTGCTGACGACCTACGAATCCGATGAGAGCATCCTGACGGCGATCGAGGCGGGGGCCAGCGGCTACCTGCTGAAGGCCGCGCCACAGGAGGAGATCCTCGCCGGCATCCGTTCGGTGGCCCGTGGAGAGGTCGCCCTCGCCCCGTCGATCGCGGCGCTGCTGGTTCGACGGGTGAAGAGTCCGCCGGCGGTCACCCTGACCGAGAGGGAGACGCAAGTGCTCGCGCTGGTCGCGCAGGGCAACAGCAACGCCCGCATCGCCGGGGCGCTGTTCCTCAGCGAGGCGACCGTGAAGACGCACCTGCTGCACGTGTTCGAGAAGCTCGGGGTGAGCGACCGCACCCGCGCCGTCACGCTGGCCATGGAGCTCGGCCTGCTAAAGCGCTGACCCCGCGCCTCCTGCGCTGCCCTTTCCTCCCGTTCCGGGCCGTTCCTGTTAGCTCCTCCCGGTTGTCCCATCGTCCGGGCCGCACCATCCGGGCCATCTCCCCGGGCGTGTCGCCGCCCAAACCGATGTCTCTGTTTCGTCGTGTCACGTCAACGTGACATCAGGTTGACGTGACACGACGAAAAGGAGAAGGTGGTTCCCGCGGCGGCGGCCGCACCCGGAACCGAACAGCGGGCAGCGCGCAGCACCGGAACCGAACACCCGGCACCCGGCACCCGGCACCGACTAGAGCTGCACTCCGACGAGGACGGGCTCCGGCTGCAGGATGACGCCGTACGCGCCGAGCACCATCGCCTGGATGTATCGCGCCAGTTCGGCGATCTCCGCCGCGGTCGCGTCGCCCGTGTTGACGAGCGCCAGGCTGTGCTTGCTCGACACCGCGGCTCGGGAGCCGGGCAGCCGGAAACCGCGGGGAACACCGGAATGCTCGATGAGCCAGGCCGCGCTCAGCTTCATTCGGCGGCGGGCGGGCACGATCGGCGGCAGGTCCTCGGGACGGAAGCTCTCGAGGGGGGCCACGATCGGGGCGGCCCGTTCCGGCTCGGTCGGCCAGCGAGGCGCATCCGCGGGCAGTCCCCTGGCGAACTCCTCGCTCACGATGGGGTTGGTGAAGAACGACCCCGCACTCACCGAGTCGGGATCGGCGGCATCCAGCAGCATGCCCTTGCCCGCGCGGAGGGCGAGCACGGCCGCGCGGACGCTCGCCACGGGCAGGCTCTCGCCGAACGCCACGCCGAGTGCCGTCGCCAGCTGGGGATAGCGGACCGTCGACATCCCGGTGCGGCCGAGTCGCAGGTCGATCGAGACGACGAGACCCCGCCTGCCCCGCTTGAGCGCCGAGGTCCGGTACCCCAGCTCGAGCTCGCTCACGGGAACCCGCAGCAGCTCGCCCGTGTCCCAGGAGAGGAACTCGACGGACACGAGGCTCGCGGCCAGCTCCTGCCCGTACGCCCCGATGTTCTGGATGGGTGCCGCGCCGCTCGACCCCGGGATGCCGGAGAGCGCCTCGAGCCCGGCGAGACCGTTCTCGACGGTGTGGGCCACCAGGGCATCCCAGGGCTCCCCCGCCTGGACGCGGAGGACGACCTCATCGCCCGCGACCTCGAGCGTCTCGATCCCCCGGGTCACCACCCGAATCAGGCTTCCGGGCAGTCCCTCGTCGGCCACGACCACGTTGGAGCCGCCGCCGAGCAGCAGCCACTCGTCGTCCGTCGCCCATACGTCCAGGGCGGTCCGGACGAGTTCCCCCGGCGTGGTCGGCGCATACACGCGGTCGGCCGGTCCGCCGACCCGCAGCGTGGTGAGCTCCGAGAGGTTCACCGGTCTAGGCCAGGCTCACACGCACCTGGGCCTTGCCCAGCACCGTCTCGCCCCCGCAGGTCACGGTCAGATCGATGCGAGCCGTCTGCGCCTCCGCGTCCAGGACACCGACACGCGCGACCACCAAGACCCTCGCCCCGTCGGTCGCGTCGACGAGCACCGGGCGGGTGAAGCGCACCTGATAGTCGAGCACCTTCGCGGGATCGCCGATCCAGTCGATCACCGGCTGGATGGCGACCCCCATGGTGAGCATCCCGTGGGCGAGCACGCCGGGCAGTCCGACCGACCTGGCGACGTCGTCGCGGTAGTGGATCGGGTTGAAGTCGCCGGATGCGCCGGCATACCTCACAAGGGAGTCCCGGGTCAGCGGGAAATCGGCCTCCGCCACCACGTCGCCGACCTTCAGGTCAACAAGCCCGCTCATTCGTCGCCCCTGACCACGAGCGTCGAGATCGCGGTGACCACGTGCGCGCCGTCGGCGTCGACGATGGCCGATTCCGCCGTGACCATCGAATGGCCGCCGAGGGATTTCACGCTCGCCACCGTGAGCGTCGCGGTCAGGGTGTCGCCGGCGACGATCGGACGGGTGAAGGTGAAGCGCTGGTCGCCGTGCACGACCCTCGTGAAGTCGATGCCGGCATCCGGCTCCTCGAGGAGCTGGTGCAGCGTCGACTCCTGCACGACCACGGCGAACGTGGGGGGCGCGACGACGTCCGGATAGCCCGCCGCCCTCGCGGCGGTCACGTCGAGGTTGATGGGATTGCTCGCGAAGACGGCCCGCGAGAACTCGCGGACCTTCTCGCGACCGACGAGGTACGGCTCCGTCGGGGGGAAGACCCGTCCCTGGAGTTCTGGATTCACTGGCACGCCTGCCAGCTTAACGACAAAGCCCCGGATGACCGTTTCCGATTTGTCCGGGGCTCGTCACGAGTCCGATGGGACCCGTCAGGCGCTGCTGCCTACTGGCAGCTCTCGCACTGCAGGTCGTCCATGGGGTCGACGGGTACCGCGTATCCGCCGACGAAGTTGTCGTTGTCCATTGGGACCTCCTAAGCCTCGAGTAAAATCCACCCCCACGTCACCGCGCGTTAAGCCGGCGCCGTCGTGGGTTCTCACTATATAACGTGAATGACAGTCCTGTCATTCCACTACATCTAGTGTTTTTGGCGTGTCGCCGACATCCACTCAGCCGAGCGCGTCTCGAAGCCAGGCGCGCGCCCGCAGCAGGAGCGCTTTCGCGGGTTCCGTGTCTCGTGCCCAGTTCTCGAAACCGTGCGGCGCGCCCGGCACGACATCGAGAACCACCTCCGCACCGGCGCGCTCCAGTCGCCTCGCGTAGTCCACGTCCTCGGCGTAGAAGAGCTCGATGTCGCCGACCGCGATATAGGTCCGCGGCAGTCCGGACAGCTCGACCCTGCGTGCGGCCGCCGCATAGGCGGGCGCCTCGGCCTGCCCGAAGGCCGTGCCGAGATAACCGCTCCATCCGAACCGGTTCGCGCGATTGTTCCACACCCAGTGCTCGATCGCATCGAGCGACTCGTCCGCGGCGGTCCGATCGTCGATCATCGGCGCGAACAGCCACTGGGCCAGCGGCTGCGTTCCCCCCTCATCGTGCACCCGCTGGACCAGGGACGCGGCCAGCCCGGCACCGGCGCTCTCCCCTCCGACGACGATCCGGGCGGGATCGACACCGAGTTCCGCCGCGTGCGCCTGCAGCCATGCCCATGCCGCCCGCACGTCGTCGAGCGGAGCCGGGAAGGGGTGATCCGGGGCGAACCGATAGTTGGCCGAGACCACGGGGATGCCGAGCTCATGGGCGGTCTCGGCGCAGAGCACCTCGTCCTGGCGGGCATCGCCGAACAGCAGGCCTCCACCGTGAATCCAGAGCAGAGCGCCGTCCCCGATGCGCTCGTCCGGCCGGTAGAGCCGGATCAGGCCACGCATCCACGCCTTGGACGCGTCGGGAACGGGCAGTTTCCGCGTCGCCTCGCGAAGGGCGGGATCGACCTTCTCGATGTCCACGCCTACTGCACCGACCATCCACCGTCCGATGGCAGCACCGCACCGTTGATGTTGACCGCATCGTCGCTGAGCAGGAAGGTGATCGACGCGGCAAGCTTCTCGGCGGTCGCGATCGACGGGATCTGGCTCTGGAACGGCGACAGCCGCGCCGTGCCCGCCTCGGACGGATGCGCCGGCATCGGGATGCCGGTGGCGACCCCGCCGGGCGCGACCGCGTTGATCCGCAGTCCCTGCGGTCCATACATGAAGGCGGCGCTGCGGGTCAGGCCGACCACTCCATGCTTGGAGACGGTGTACGCGTTGCCGGATGCGTTCCCCCGCAGCCCCGCCTCGGAGGCGACGTTGACGATCGCACCGGCACCGACTGCGAGCATCGCCGGGATGACGGCACGCGACAGCTTGAATCCGCCGGTCAGATTGATCCCGATCACCCGATCCCAGATCGCGTCGCTGGTCTCGTGCAACGGCGAGAAGTCGTCATTGATCCCGGCGACATTCGCGAGGCCATCGATCCGATCGCCTGCCGCGGCGGCGATCGCGTCGATGTCGTCCTGCTTCGTGATGTCCCCCACGACCGTCACGATGTCGGCATCCGGCAGAGAGCCGGCGAGTTCTCCCAACCGGTCAGCGCTGATGTCGACGGCGACGACGCGTCCGCCCTCCCGGGCGATGCGGGTCGCCGTGGCGCGGCCGATCCCGGACGCGGCGCCGGTGACGATCACCGTCTTGCCCGCGAAGCGTTCCGGCGTCACCCTCTCGACCCAGCCGGATGACTCGCCGGTGTCTTCCGGCACGACGCCGCCGTTAGCCCGCAGCACGAGGTCGTCGACGACGGACTGCGGCATCTGTCCCTGGCTCATCACCACGAGCTGCTGCAGCGGCAGGCCGCTCACCGGTGCGAGGGCCTCATCGCCGACGCCAGCCTGCCCCAGCAGGCCACGAATCAGGGGACCGCCGACGGGATCAGCCAGCCAGGTTCCGATGGTGCTGTTAGCGGTCAGAGGCGGAAGGTTGTCGGTCATCAGCGATCTCCACAATGTCGGAAACGGCGTCGCCCTGGCGCCGCTCCCTCAGCGTAGATATTCACGGTCGTGAATACAAGCGATCCTGGTTATATCGTGGGCGTATGTCCACCAGCGATTCGACGAGGAACGGCCGGCGCGGTCGCGGCAGCCGTGCGGGGCTCACCCAGGCACGGATCGTCGAGGCGGCACGAGGACTGGGGGCCGAAAGCATCACGGTGCAGGCCGTCGCCGACCGTCTCGGCGTCGATCGTGCCGCCGTGCATCACCACGTCAACGATCTGGACACGTTGCGCGAGCTGATCGCCCTGGACGCCTTCACGGTGCGATTCGCGCCCGTGACGATCGCACCGGGAGCGGACTGGCGCGAGGCCTGCCGGCTTCTCGCCGTATCGATGCACGATGCGGTCCTGGCCTCGGGAGGGCTCGGCGCGTATGTACGCCTGACGCCCTCGGATGTCGCCGTGCTGGAGCCGGTGGAGCAGACCCTCGGGATCATGATCGCCGCCGGTTTCGACGACGAGACGGCCGCCAGGAGCCTCACGACGCTCGCGGGAATTGCCGCCGCCACCGCGCGGGAGAGGGTGATCGCGGGACGTCAGACCGGACATCCTCAGGCTCCCGCGGTCAGGCGAGCGATCGAAGAGAACGGTGACGTCGAGCTCCCGGTGCTCTACCGCCTCGCGCAGGCGGACCTTGTGGCATTCGACGATGCCCAACTGCAGGCGAGCATCGATCTGGTGCTCGATGGAATGGCGACTCGATTGCGGAGCGACGGCTGACACGCCATAACCGTCGACGCCCGGAAGGATCGACCGCTTGCAGGTATGGTCCCTCCCGTCAATCCCTTCCGGCACGACCCGTGCCGCCCTAAACTTTTGGTACCCCTTATGGGTGACGCAATGAGGCGTCTGGAACAGTAAGGAGACACCATGGCTCATCGAGTGATCACTCCCGATGACCGGTCCGGTGTACAACCCAAGGCGTGGGCCAAAGTCGTGCACCACGGCGGCCGCAGCTATGTCGCCACCGCCACCATGGCGGACATCTTCGTTGCACACGCTCGCGACGTGATCGCGAGGAACGAGACCGAGCTCGTACCGCTCCTCCACCAGGGCGGCGTCGACCTGCTGGTCATCGGCCCGGAGACCCGGTTCGCGATCGTCGACATCGAGATCGGCGCAGCAGAGGCCCCGCTGGACGACACCCAGCAGGCAAAACCACGACGCACGGCCTCCTGAGCACGCCCCCCCTCATAGTTCAACGTCGCGGTGTGTTGTCGACACCGTGCCCGTCGTGTACGGCCGCGCCGTCGACAACACACCGCGCGGATGAAGGCGGGCGGGGGGCGGCGAATAGGCTGGCCGCATGGACTCCCCCCGCATGGGACAGCAGACACCGGGACAGCGCACATCCGCACGCCGCAGACGGCTGATCGTCGGCATCGTCTCCGCCGTCATCGTCGTCGCCCTCGTGATCGCCGGCGTCCTGGCCTTCGCCACCCCGCGCGGTCGGTCGGAGTCGCCGCGCGCATCCGCCCCCCATCCGACGAAGACGAGCGCCACCCCGCGGACGTCGTCGACCCCCGTCCCGAGCCCGACACCGACCTTCGACGCCAAGGCGCTCTCGATCGACGACCCGACGAGCATCTGGGTGGTGGCCAACAAGCTGCGCCCGCTTCAGCCGGCGGACTACGTGCCGCCCGACCTGGTGGAGACCCCCGTGGCCCACCAGAACCCGCCGCCGCTCCGCAAGGAGGCCGCGGACGCGATGGTCACGATGTTCGCCGCCGCGAAGGCCGAGGGCGGCGGGGCGATGGAGCTCCAAAGCGCGTACCGGTCGTACACGACGCAGGTCGCCGTCTACAACGGCTGGGTGACGAGCTCCGGACAGGCCGGTGCGGATGCCCAGAGCGCCAGGCCGGGATACAGCGAGCACCAGACGGGGCTGGCCGCCGACATCGGCTCCGTGCCGCTGCAGTGCACACTCGCGGCCTGCTTCGGTCAGACGACGCAGGGGAAGTGGCTCGCGGCGAACGCCTGGCGCTTCGGCTTCCTGCTTCGCTATCCGGCGGACAAGGTAGCCGTCACCGGC
>NZ_DASWPB010000222.1:0-21614 GCF_036404185.1 Lacisediminihabitans sp.
GCCTCCTTGATGTTCGGCACGATGAGGCCGCGCGGGGTGGCCGCGGCGATGCCGAGGTTCACGTAGTGCTTGACGATGATCTCCGAGTCCGTCCACTGGGCGTTCACCGTGGGGTTGCGGCGCACGGCCCAGATCATCGCCTTCGCCATGATGAGCAGCGGGGAGACCTTCACCCCGGCGAAGTCGGCGGAGTTCTTGAGCCTCCTGACGAATTCCATCGTCCGCGTCGCATCCACGTCGACGAACAGGCTGACGTGCGGCGCGGTGAACGCGCTCGACACCATGGCCGTCGCGATCGCCTTGCGCACGCCCTTGACCGGGATGCGCTCGTCGCGGTCGTCCCCCCACTCCGGCGTCTCGATGTTGCGGAACAGGCTCGCCTGCGAGGCGTGACGGATGACGTCGTCCCTGGTGATCTCACCGGCGAGGCCGGTCGGGTCCACCGCGGCGAGGTCAACGGCGAGGTCCTTGGCGAGCTTGCGAATGGGGGGCTTGGCGATGATGGCCAGGGCGGATGCCGCGGGCACGGATGCGGGTCTGCTCGCCGGCTGCGCGGGGGCAGGGACGGCGGACGTAGCAGCCGAACGCCTCGAGGAGACGTGTCCCTTGATGCCGTAACCGACGAGCACGGCGTCCTGCACCGGTTCGGCCGGCTCCGGTGAGATGCTCGCCGCGGTG
Organism: Lacisediminihabitans sp.; assembly: GCF_036404185.1. Taxonomy (GTDB): domain Bacteria; phylum Actinomycetota; class Actinomycetes; order Actinomycetales; family Microbacteriaceae; genus Lacisediminihabitans. The sequence goes on from NZ_DASWPB010000222.1 coordinate 679, forward strand.
TCGATGACCGTCTCAACCTCCTGTACCGGGTCGGGATCCGCATCCGCGTCTCCGGAGGAGACCGAGATGATGGGCGTCCCGACCTCGACCGTCGTGCCCTCCTCGACGAGGATCGCGGTGACCACACCCTCGAACGGCGAGGGCAGCTCCACGAGCGACTTGGCCGTCTCGATCTCCACCAACACCTGGTTGATCGCGACGGTGTCGCCGACCTTCACCCTCCAGACCACGATCTCCGCCTCGGTGAGGCCCTCGCCGACATCCGGCAGAGTGAATTCTGAGCTGCTCATGACTGGTTCCTGAACTCCTAGTAGGCCAAGGTTCGGTCGACGGCCTCGAGGATGCGATCGGCATCGGGAAGGTAGACGGTCTCGAGCTTCGCGGGGGGAAACGGGGTGTCGAAGGCGGTCACGCGGAGCACGGGCGCCTCGAGCGAGTAAAAGGCCTTCTCGGTGACCGTGGCGGCGATCTCCGAGGAGACGCTCACAAATCCCGGCGCCTCCGAGGCGACGACGAGCCTTCCGGTCTTCTGCACGGAGGCGACGATCGGCTGGTAGTCGATGGGGGAGAGCGACCTGAGGTCGATGACCTCGACGCTTGTGCCCTCCGCGGCGGCGAGCTCCGCCGCCTGCAGGAGCACGTGCACCATCGCGCCGTGCCCGACGAGGGTGACCTCCGTGCCGGTCCTGACGACCCGGCTGGCGTGCAGGGGGGTCGCGCTCGCGGCGAGGTCGACGGGGCCCTTGTTCCAGTACCGGCTCTTCGGCTCGAAGAACATCACCGGGTCGTTCGAGCGGCAGGCCTCCTGGATCATCCAGTAGGCGTCGTTCGGCGTGCTCGGGCTGACCACGCGCAGGCCGGGGGTGTGAGCGAAGTACGCCTCCGGGCTCTCCTGGTGGTGCTCGACGGCGCCGATGTGGCCGCCGTACGGCACCCGGATGACGACGGGCATCGTGATCTGGCCCTCGTGCCGGTTGGTGAGCTTGGCGAGCTGAGTGGTGATCTGATCGAAGGCCGGGAAGATGAAGCCGTCGAACTGGATCTCGCACACCGGGCGGTAACCGCGCATGGCCAGGCCGATCGCCGTGCCGACGATGCCGGACTCGCCGAGCGGCGTGTCGAACACCCGGTTCGTGCCGAAGTCGGCCTGCAGCCCCTCCGTCACGCGGAAGACGCCGCCGAGCGGGCCGATGTCCTCGCCCATCAGCAGCACCCTGTCGTCGTCCTCGAGTGCCTTGCGCAGGCCGGCGTTCAGGGCGCGCCCGAGTGCGAGCTCCGTCATCTCGGCGTTCACGCGTTCGCTCCGAATGACGCCTCGTAGTCGGTGAGCCAGCGCTTCTGCACGTCCATGAGCGGATGCGGCTCGGAGTAGACGTGGTCGAAGATCACGTCCGTCGTCGGGGCTCCCAGCTCGAGGGTGCGGCGGCGCAGGTCGGCGGAGGAGTCCTCGGCCTCCGTCGCCACCTCGGCGAAGAACGCGTCGCCCTCTCCCCGCGAGCGCAGGAACGCCTCGAACCGCCGGATCGGGTCTCTGCCGACCCAGGTGTCCAGCTCGCGGGTGTCGCGGTACTTGCTCGGGTCGTCGCTGGTCGTGTGCGCCCCGACGCGATAGGTGAGCGCCTCGATCATCCGCGGTCCGCCGCCCGCGCGGGCCTCCTCGAGGTTCTTGCGCGTCACGGCGTAGCTCGCCAGAACGTCGTTGCCGTCGACCTGGATGCCGGGGACGCCGAATCCGCCCGATCGCCGGTAGAGGGGGATCCTCGACTGCACCCCGACCGGCACCGAGATGGCCCATTGGTTGTTCTGCAGGAAGAAGACCTGGGGGGTCTGGAAGCTGGCGGCGAAGACGAGCGCCTCGCTCACGTCGCCCTGGCTGGTCGCCCCGTCGCCGAAGTAGACGACGACCGCCTGGTCGGTCTCCGGATCGCCCGTCCCGGTGACCCCGTCGAGGGTGAGGCCCATCGCATAGCCGGTGGCGTGGAGCGCCTGCGAGCCGAGCACGAGGGTATAGAGGTGGAAGTTGTTGTTCTCCGCCGGATTCCAGCCGCCGTTCGAGACTCCGCGCATGAGCGCGACGATGCCCAGGATGTCCAGACCGCGGATCAAGCCGACCGCGTGCTCGCGGTAGGAGGGGAAGAGATGGTCCTGCACCCGCGCGGCGCGTGCGGATCCAACCTGCGCCGCCTCCTGGCCGTGGCTCGGTGGCCAGAGCGCGAGCTGGCCCTGTCGCTGCAGGTTGGTCGCCTCGAGATCGAAGCGGCGGGTCACGACCATGTCGCGGTGGAACTGTCGCAGCTCGTCGTCGCCGAGCGCTTCAATAAAGGGAAGGTACTCGTCGTTCGTCTCATCGGATCGGAACGATCCATCCGCGGAGAGGAACTGCACCGCCGCCGGCTCTGGCCGCGCGTTGTCCGCCACGGTGACCTCGCATCCTGTTTCTGCGCTGACCCCATCGGCCCGGCGTTCGGAATCCAGCGCCGGGAGCGGCACCAAGGTCTCTAATCTAACGCGGGTGCACCGGCCGAACTTGTTAGGTTGCCGACAACCTCCTGGGCCGCCTTTAGGAGTTTATCGACAGACTCCGATTCGCCGATCGAGATGCGGATGCCCTCGGGGGCGAACGGTCGGACCACGAGGCCGTGCCTTTCGAAGACCTCCGTCGCCTCCACCGTGCGCTCGCCCGTCGGCAGCCAGACGAAGTTCCCCTGCGGCACAGGGACGGACCAGCCCTGGTCGACCAGTGCGGACCAGACCCGGTCGCGAAGCACCGCTATTCTCGCCACCCGCTCCAGCAGCACGTCCTCGTGGAGGAGCGAGACGAGGGCGGCCCGCTGGGATGGCTCGGTCACCGACAACGGGATCGCGGTGCTGCGCGCGGCGTCCAGGATGTATTCGGGTCCGACGGCATAGCCGATGCGGAGTCCGGCCAGACCGTACGCCTTCGAGAAGGTCCGCAGAACGACCAGATTGGGGTAACGGCCGGTCAGCGCCCTGCCGTCGACCGCACTCGGGTCGGTCACGAACTCCGCGTACGCCTCGTCGAGCAGCACGAGGACATCGGCCGGGACGCGCCCCATGAACCGCGTGAACTCCTCCGCCGTGACGATGGTGCTACTCGGATTGTTCGGGGTGCAGACGATGACGACGCGGGTGCGGTCGGTGATCGCGGCGGTCATGGCGAACAGATCGTGCCGGCCGTCCGCGGTGACCGGGACCTGCACGCTCGACGCGCCGGCGACGGAGACCAGCCCCGGATACGCCTCGAAGGACCGCCAGGCGTAGAGCACCTCGTCTCCCGCGCCCGCAGCGGCCTGGATGAGCTGGGCGATGATGGCCACGGAGCCGGCACCGAGATGCACCTGTCCCGCACTCACGCCGAATCGCTCCGCGATCGCCCCCCGCAGCTCGAGACCGGTTGCGTTGGGATAGCGGTTCACCCCGGATGCGCCGACGATCGCCTCGATCACCTCGGGGATGGGCTCGAAGGGGTTCTCGTTCGAGGAGAGCTTGAAGGCGTCGTCGGATGCCGGCTTGCCCTGGCGATAGGCGGCGAGCGCCACGATCTCCGGGCGGAGCTTCACGGGAATGGTCACCGCTCCAGCCTAAACGTGCGGCGCGATCGGACCGATTGCGCCGGCGGCCCGCGCACGGGATAGTTGTGGCATGAGATTCCTGGTGCGCCTCCTGATCAACGCGATCGCCCTGTGGCTGACGACGCTTCTTGTCGCCGGGGTCCACGTCGTCCCCTTCGCGCCGGGCGACACCCTCGCCTGGGTGCTCACCTATCTGCTCGTGGCGCTCGTCTTCGGCATCGTCAACGGCGTGCTCGGCAGCATCATCCGTGTCGTCGCCTTCCCCCTCTACATCCTCACGCTCGGCCTCATCGCGCTGCTGGTGAACGCCCTGCTGCTGCTCCTGGTGAGCTGGATCACCTCCCTCCTCGGTTTCGGGCTCGTCATCGACGGGTTCTGGTGGGGTGTGCTCGGCGCAATCGTGCTCGCCGTGCTCAGCTGGCTCATCGGCATCCTCATCCGGCCCCTCATCGGCGGGAGGCGCTGAGCTAACCGCCGTCCGGTAGCCGCCTGGCCAGATATCTGGTCGACTCGACGGCGGTCGCCGGCCCGCAGAGGGTGGTGAACCGGCCGAGCGCCTCCGTCAGCCGGGGATCGTCAGAACCGTCGGCCAGCCGCGCGGTCTGCCGATACGCATCCAGCTGGTGCGCGGGGAAGGCGACCTCCGTCGGCACCGGCACCCCCACATAGAGCTCCCGCCTGACGAGGATCGGCTCGGAGGTGGTCCAGGTGCCGCCGAGTGCGGGGACGAGGTCGTCCGTGTGCTCCAGGGCGACCCAGGGGATGTCGTGCGGGACCTCCACCTGCGCGGCTGGGGCCCCGAGGGTGTAGAGGCCGGCGACGTTGTAGTCGCCGGAGGCGGCCAGCTGGGCCGCGAGCAGGCCGCCCTGCGAATAGCCGTCGAACATGACCGGGCTCGACGGCTCGATCCCGGCCGCGTCCATGGCCTCCTCGACGGCGCGAAGGGACGCGGATGGTGCCCCGGCGAGCGCATCGATGTTGCTGGTCATGTCCCAGGGATCGTCACCCGCGGTGAGGGAGAAGTCGTGGGTTCCGCCGATGTAGACCTCGAACCGGTCCGGCCGTCCCTCGTCGCGATAACGGTCGATCCTGACCTGGGCCGCACCGTCCGGGATGCGTGCGGCGCGGTCCTCGTAGCCACTCGGCGCCCGGACGGCCTGCGGCTCTGCCGCGGCGAGGCTCACCTCGTCGCCCTTGAGTGACGCGCCGGCGCCGATGAGCACCGCCACGGCGGCCGCGGAGGTGTCGAGTCCCGCCAGGCCGAGGCCCTCGTCGCCGAGGGCGCGGGCGAGGTCGGGGGGCAGCCGGAGCAGACCGGCGCCCACGTCGTCGACGCTCATCACGAGCATCCGGACGAAGGCCACGGTGCGCGGGTCGGTCAGGGCGGTGCTGTGCTTGCGGGCCCAGCCGGGAAGCGCGGCGAACAGCGCCCTCCGCTGCCGATCCGGCAGCAAGCCGATGACGGCGGCGAGCGCGCCGCCCAGGCCGAGGACGACGGGCAGAAGATGCACGGCGACGAGGGGGAGGACGAGGCCGAACGCCCAGCCGAAGCGGGCCGAGAGCTCCTGGGCGAGCCGTTCGGCGGTGTGCTCCGTGAGCGCGTAGCCCTCCGCGGAGAGCTCCACGCTCTCCCGCAGCCGCTCCGCCCGCCGTAGCGCCGCCGTGAGGAGGCGGACGGCGTCGGCGAGGTCGCGTTCCCCCGGGGCCGGCGACCAGGCGTCGTCGGTCGACGGGCCATGCCGCCAGGGAGCGGCCCACGACGACCGGAGCGGGACGGTTCGGTCGAGGGCGGCTGTGGTGGCGAGGATGCCGCGCAGGTCGAGCTCGAGACTCCCGAGCTCGGTGGCGAGGACGCGAAGCTGGTCGGTGTCGACGATGAGGGGGCCGCCGACCGTGATCGGCTCATCGGACACCGGAGGGCAGCGTCCCGAGGATGGCCCTCTCCCTGTCCAGGGCGCCGCGGAGCGCCGTCTCCGCCGCCGCCAATTCGGCGCTCAGCACGCCGACGGCCGCCTGATACCGTCGGTGACCTTCTCCCGCCCAGGTCGCCACCTCCAGCGTGCGTCGGCTCGATCCGACGAGCGTCTCGAGCCGTTCGACCAGCGCCTCCAGGAGGTACACCCTCCTGACCACCTCGTCGAGCTGCCCCGGCCAGGCGCCGAGACCCCGGGGGAACCCTGTGTCGTCCATGCCGCCTCCTCTCGCCTCCACCCTGCCGTCCCTCACCGAGGGAGGAGGGTTCGATGTCGACATCCGGGGATCCGCGGCGAAGGGGCTTGCCTGTGTGGGAGGGGAAGGATGTGGCCGCGGCGGTGATCTGCGGGACAATGGAGCCATGAGCTTCGACCGCACCCTCGACGAGTCGGCGTTGTTCAGGCTCTGCTTCGTCTGCACGGGCAACATCTGCCGCTCGCCGATGGCCGAGACCGTCTTCCGCCACCAGGTCACGAGCGCCGGCTACGAGGGCGCCGTGACGGTCATGTCCGCGGGCACGGGGGACTGGCACGTCGGCGAGCACTCCGATGCCCGCACCATCGCCGCCCTGTCCGCCCACGGGTACGACGGATCCAGGCATCGTGCCAAGCAGTTCGATCCCGACTGGTTCGCCAACCTCGACCTCGTCGTCGTCTTCGACCGCACCCAGGAGCGGATCCTGCGCGGCTGGGCGAGCACGGAGCAGGACCGCGGCAAGGTGCAGCTGCTGCTGAGCTTCGACAGCAGGCAGGCGGCCCAGGTGGACGTCCCAGACCCGTATTATTCCGACGCCGCGATGTTCGACAGCGTCCTCGGGATGATCGAACAAGCCAGCGCGGCGCTCTTCCGCCAAATTGAGCCAGGAATCCGACGGGGAGTCTCGTGAGCCCACTGCCAGAACAACCACTCAGCCCGCTCGACGGCCGCTATCGCGCCACCGTCGCCGGGATCGGCGAGCACCTGTCCGAGGCGGGACTCAACCGCGCCAGGCTGCTGGTGGAGATCGAGTGGCTGCTGTATCTGACCGATCATGAGCTGTTCGGCTCGAGCCGGCTGTCACCGGAGCAGGCGAGGGCGCTGAGGCGCATCGTCGCCGACTTCGGGCAGGACGACATCGACGAGCTCGCGGCCCTCGAGGCGACGACCCGCCACGACGTCAAGGCCGTCGAGTACTTCGTCCGCCGCCGGCTGGCGGACCTCGGATTGACGGATGTCGCGGAGCTGACTCATTTCGCCGCGACGAGCGAGGACATCAACAACCTGTCATACGCCATCACCATCGGCGCCGCCGTGCGCGAGGTGTGGCTGCCGAAGCTCGAGCGAGTGGTCGACGCCCTGTACCGGCGCGCGGTCGACCACAGGGCGGATGCCATGCTCGCCCACACCCACGGACAGCCGGCGACGCCGACCACGGTGGGCAAGGAGTTCGCCGTCTTCGTCGCCCGGCTGCGGCGGATCGTCGGCCAGATCGAGGGGACAGAGTACCTCGGCAAGTTCAGCGGGGCGACGGGGACCTTCGCCGCGCACGTCGCCGCCGATCCGTCGCAGGACTGGCCGGCCATCTCCCGGGAGTTCGTCACCTCGCTCGGGCTGGACTGGAATCCGCTCACCACCCAGATCGAACCGCACGACTGGCAGGCGGAGCTCTACCAGCGGATCGCCCACGCGAACCGGGTGCTGCACAACCTGTGCACCGACATCTGGACCTACATCTCGATGGGCTATTTCACCCAAATCCCCCAGGCGGGGACGACCGGCTCCTCGACGATGCCGCACAAGATCAACCCGATCCGCTTCGAGAACGCCGAGGCGAACCTCGAGCTCTCCTGCGCACTGCTCGATTCGCTCGCGGCAACCCTCGTCACCTCCCGCCTCCAGCGCGATCTCACCGACTCGACCACGCAGCGCAACGTCGGCGTCGCGCTGGGGCACTCGATGCTCGCCCTCGACAACATCCTGCGTGGCCTCGACGAGATCGCCGTCAACCGCCAACGACTCGACGAGGACCTGGACTCCAACTGGGAGGTTCTCGGCGAGGCCATCCAGACCGTGATCCGGGCGGAGGTGACCGCGGGCGGCAGCTCGATCGCCGATCCGTACGCCATGCTCAAGGAGTTGACCCGCGGACGACGGGTGGGACAGGCGGAACTGGCGGCCTTCGTGCAGGGCCTCGACATCCGGGACGAGGCGAAGGCGAGGCTCCTCGCGCTCACGCCTGCCGGATACGCCGGGCTCGCGAGCGCTCTCGTGGACTACGCCGCCCGCTGAGAGGCCTCAGCGGCCGTTCTGCCCCTCGTGGTTCTGCTCGTCGAGATCGGTCTTCTCGGCCTCCGTTGGCTTGACGGCGAGCGAGAGCATCGCGAGCACCACGAGCGAGACGATGAAGGCCACACCGAAGAAGACGAGGGCGAGGATGGGCTCTCGGGTGGTCAGCAGCACGACGAGGCCGACGAAGACGGCGACGATCGCGGCCATGACGACGAACTCCAGCGGCCGCAGCCGATCGTGACGGCTCGGTCTCGGCTGGGTCGGGGTGGTCACGATCTCGTCTCGCTCTCTGCCGACGTCGCCGGAGCGACGACACGTGCTGATTGGGTTCCCCACTTCGCCGACAGCCCGGCGATCACCAGGTAGACGGCCGAGATCGCGCCATAGACGCCGAGCAGGCCGACGACGGTGACCGCCGCATCCAGCACCCGGGTGACATGGTCGGGACCGGTGTAGCTCTGACTGTAGCCCGGGGGGATGAGAAGAAAGACGACGGCGGCGACAACAGTGAGACCACCGACCGTGAGCCAGTCCACGGATGCGACGAAGCGGTGCCGAGCGCGCAGCCCGCTGTACAGCTCGAGGAATCCGGTGATCGCCGCGAACGCGGTCACGAGCAGGAACAGGACACGGACGCCGCCGCCGTTGAGACAGAGCGCGAGCACCCCGGCCACCAGGGTGATCAGCCCCTGGGCGATCATGAAGGAGCGCACCCGGGAACCACGCAGGCGCAGCCACGCCATCCCGGCGATCGCAAGTCCGCTGAGGACTCCGAAGCCGCCGAACGCCAACAGTCCGAATCGGGCGGAGTGATCGGCGGAGAACGTGATCAGCAGCGCGAGCCCGGCGGCGGGAATCGCCCTGACGATCGGCACCGGCCAGTAGGCGGCTCGCTGTGCTGAGTTGGTCATCCCCGAATCCGCGGGGCCGGAATCGTCCTGTGTGGCGGCCACGGGACCTCTTTCTCGCTCGGCAACGCAGGCCAGTTTACGCTGCCGTCCCGGTCGGCCACGGACGGCGAACGGGCCGCGATCAGATCGCCGCCATGTCCTGGAACCGGGAGAAATGGCCCTGGAAGGCGACGGTGATGGTCCGGGTGGGGCCGTTGCGGTGTTTCGCCACAATGAAGTCAGCCTCCCCGGCGCGCGGGTTGTCTTTCTCGTAGGCGCTCTCGCGGTGCAGCAGGATGACCATGTCCGCGTCCTGCTCGAGCGAACCGCTCTCTCGCAGATCGGACAGCGCGGGCATCTTGTCCGAGCGCTGCTCCGGACCGCGGTTGAGCTGGGACAGCGCGATCACGGGGACCTGGAGCTCCTTGGCAAGCAGCTTGAGGGCTCTGGAGAACTCGCTCACCTCCTGCTGGCGCGACTCGACCCGCTTGCCGGAGGTCATCAGCTGCAGATAGTCGATGATGACCATCTTCAGGCCGACCTTCTGCTTAAGCCTGCGGCACTTCGCCCTGATCTCGACCAGGGTCATGTTCGGGCTGTCGTCGATGTACAGGGGGGCATCGTTGATGCGACCGCGGGTGCTCGCGATGGTCGTCCAGTCCCTGGTGTCGACGGTGCCCTTACGCATGTTCTGCAGGGGGACGGAGGCCTCGGCGGAGAGCAGGCGCATCGCGATCTCCGAGCGGCCCATCTCGAGGGAGAAGATGATAGACGGCATGTCGTGCTTGATGGATGCCGCGCGCGCGAAGTCCAAGGCCAGGGTCGACTTGCCGAGTGCTGGGCGGGCGGCCACGATGATCAACTGGCCGGGGTGCAGGCCGTTTGTCAGCTCGTCGAGCTCGGCGAAGCCGGTCGGAACACCGGTCAGGGAACCGTCACGGCCCTTCGCGGCCTCGATCTCGTCGATCGCCGTCGTGACGGCGACGGTGAGGGGGACGAAGTCTTCGGCCTCCACGCCGCCGGTGACGCCGTAGATCTCCGCCTGGGCGTTGTTGACGAGATCGACGACCTCGCCCTCGCTCGCATAACCCATCTGCACGATGCGGGTTCCGGCCTCGACCAGACGACGCAGCACCGCCTTCTCGGCAACGATGGTCGCGTAGAAGCCCGCGTTCGCGGCCGTCGGAACCAGGCCGGTGAGCGTGTGCAGGTACTCCGCGCCGCCCGCCCTGGTGATCTCGCCGGTCTTGGTCAGCTCGTCGGTGACGGCGATGACGTCGGTCGGCTCACCGTGCGAATACAGCGACAGGATCGCGTCGAAGATGATCTCGTGTTTCGGGATGTAGAAGTCGACGGCACGCACGGACTCCACAACGTCGGCGACGGCGTCCTTGCTGAGAAGCATCCCACCGATCGCGCTCTGCTCCGCGAGGAGGTCGTGCGGGGGAGTGCGATCCGACTGCCGCCCCTCGGAGGCCCTCTGCTCCGTTGCGAGTCCCAGATGGGCGATCGACATGTCTCAGCTCCCTCCAGCTTCGCGCTAGACCTTCATCCTCGTGCCCGACGGCGCTCTTCGGCATGACGCCACGGTCAGGATCGGTTATATCCCCGGCATCCGACATTCCACCCCGCGCCGATGCCAGCGACCCGCATCCTCGAAAGGCCAAGGTCAACCATAGGAATCAGCGGGGCACCCCACCAACTCGGCCTGTGGATAAACATGTGGGGGAATCGGGCGAAACGCCGGGCTTCGTGTGAGCAAGCTGTGCACTCAACTGTTAGCAACTTATCAATCTCATCGACTTTGTGGCTTCTGACCAGGGATTTATCCGAGTTCTCCCTGTGTGTAGAAACATGTTTACAGTTGCGGTTGAGACTTCGTACCGCGGGCACTGTGCTGTGTACAACGCCGTGGAAAACACCCCGGCAAATGTCACTAAAAAAGGGGGTAGCGGCCGGCTGAAGCCGGCTGCTACCCCCTTCGGGAGCGAACGTTACTTCGCCGCGACCACCTGAACGGTGATGGTCGCGACCAGGTCATCGCGCAGGCGAACGGTCGCCTCGTGCTGACCGGTCGCCTTGATGGGCGAGGAGATCTCGATCTTGCGCTTGTCGACGGTTCCGAGGCCAGAGGCCGCGACGGCATCCGCGATGTCGGTCGTCTTGACCGACCCGAAGAGCCGGCCGCCGGCTCCGGCCTTGACCGTCAGCTTCACGACGGTGGCCTCGAGCTTGGCCTTGAGGTCCTGCGCCTCCTCGATGGTGGCGTGCTCGCGGGCGACGCGGGCCGCCTTGATCGAGTCGACCTGCTTCTCACCACCGCGGGTCCACGCGACGGCGAAGCCCTGCGGAATGAGATAGTTGCGGCCGTAGCCGTTCTTGACGTCGACGACGTCTCCTGGGGCACCGAGGCCGGTGACCTCGTGCGTGAGAATCAACTTGGACATGTCGGGCTCCTAACGGCCTGAGCCGGCGTAGGGAAGCAGTGCCATCTCGCGTGCGTTCTTGACGGCACGGGCGATGAGGCGCTGCTCCTGCACGGAGACACCGGTGATGCGGCGAGCGCGAATTTTTCCCCGCTCGGAGATGAACTTGCGAAGAGTGGCGACGTCCTTGTAGTCGATGACGCCGACGCGAATGGACTTCGCCGGGGCGGCGTTCTTGCCGCCCTTGATCGTGCGGAGAGGCTTACGGCGATCGCCGCTGCTCTTTCCAGCCATGGTTTTCCTGCTTTCGGTAAGGAGATGAAGAAGTGGGGCGAGACCGGTTAGAAGGGCGTCTCGTCGTTGTAGCTGCCCGGCGTGTTCCACACGTCGCCAGAGGCGGCAGGGCTTGATGGAGCCGAGGCAGCCCACGGCTCGTCCGCCACTTGACCGCGTCCGCCGCCTGCCCCGCCCTCGCGGGAGGAGGAGGTACGGGTCACCTGGGCGGTCGCGTACCGCAGGCTCGGGCCGATCTCGTCGACCTCGAGCTCGATGCTGGTGCGCTTCTCACCCTCTTTGGTCTCGTACGAGCGCTGCTTGAGCCGACCGGTGGCGACGACCCGCGAACCCTTGGTGAGGGATCCGGCGACGTGCTCGGCGAACTCGCGCCAGACGCTCGCGCGCAGGAACAGCGCCTCGCCATCCTTCCAGTCGTTGCTCGCCCTATCGAAGCTGCGCGGCGTGGATGCGATGGTGAAGTTGGCAACCGCCAACCCGTTCTGCGTGTACCGCAGCTCCGGATCGCTCGTGAGGTTGCCCACCACGGTGATTACGGTTTCGCCGGCCATGGCTACTCGGCGCTCGCGACTGCCGCCGCGGGGGCGGAGGGGGTTGCGGTGACGGGAGCGGCCGCGATGTCCGCCGCCTTGGAGGCGGTGCCGGCCTTCGCCGGAGCCGCGGCCTTGCGGGCCGCCTTTTCCGCGGAGAGCTTCGCGGCCTCCGCGACCTGGGCGATCGCCTCTTCGGCGCGCAGCACCTTGGTGCGCATGACGGCCTCGCTGAGCTTCAGCTGGCGGTCGAGCTCGACGGTGGCGTCGGGGTTGGCGGTCAACGCGACGACCGCGTAGATACCCTCGGCCTTCTTGTTGATCTCGTAAGCAAGCCGGCGACGGCCCCAGATGTCGACCTTGTCGATGGTTCCGCCGTCATTGCGAATGACGTTGAGGAACTTATCGAGACTGGGGGCAACGGTTCGCTCATCGATCTCTGGATCGAGAATTACCATTAGTTCGTACTGATGCATAACTAACCCACCTCCTCTGGACTAGAACGGCCACAGACGATCTGTGGCAGGAGGGTTTTGGCATCGTTGTCCGGCCCGAAGGCCTACGACAACCTGCCTAGTGTAGTCAGTTCTCACCGCATCTATCAAGGAGCTCCACACCCATGACCCTCAGGGTTGCCATCGCCGGCGTCGGAAACTGCGCAAATTCGCTCATCCAGGGCGTCACCTTCTATCGCGAAGCCGACGGGGACGACATCGTCCCCGGGCTCATGCACACCCGTTTCGGCAAGTACGCCGTCGGTGACATCTCCTTCGTGGCGGCGTTCGACGTCGACGCGGCAAAGGTCGGCCTCGATCTGTCGGAGGCGATCTGGGCGAGCGAGAACAACACCCTCCGCTTCGCGACGGTCGAGCACACCGGGGTCACTGTCCAGCGCGGCCCGACCCTCGACGGGCTCGGCGAGTACTATCGCGAGACCATCCAGGAGTCGGATGCGCCGGTCGTCGACGTCGCCGCCGCCCTTCGCGCATCCGGTGCAGAGGTGCTGGTCTGCTACCTGCCCGTCGGCTCGGAGAACGCGGCACGCCACTACGCCCAGGCGGCCCTCGACGCCGGCGTGGCCCTCGTCAATGCGCTCCCGGTCTTCATCGCCAGCGACCCGGTCTGGGCGGCGAAGTTCACCGACGCCGGCATCCCGATCGTCGGGGACGACGTCAAGAGCCAGCTGGGGGCGACCATCACCCACCGGGTGCTCGCCCGCCTCTTCGAGGAACGCGGTCTGGTGCTCGACCGCACCTATCAGCTCAACGTGGGCGGCAACATGGACTTCAAGAACATGCTCGAACGCAAGCGACTCGAATCGAAGAAGATCTCCAAGACCCAGTCGGTCACGAGCAACATCGACGCGACGATCGACCCCCACAACGTGCACATCGGGCCGAGCGACCACATCCCGTGGCTCGACGACCGCAAGCTCGCCTTCGTGCGGTTGGAGGGCCACGGCTTCGGAAACGCCCCGACCTCGCTCGAGTACAAGCTCGAGGTCTGGGACTCACCCAACTCCGCCGGGGTGGTCATCGACGCCATCCGGGCAGCCAAGATCGCGCTCGACGCCGGGATCGGCGGACCGCTCGAGGCGGCATCCGCCTACCTGATGAAGAGCCCGGCGAAACAGTATCCGGACCCGGTCGCCCGCGAGCTGCTCGAGCACTTCATCCGCGATCACGCCTGACCCCGCCCCGCATACAAAGAGGAACGTCGCGGTGTTTCGTCGACGGCGCGGCCGCATATGACAGGCGCGCTGTCGACGAAACACCGCGACGTCGGAAGGGGGCCGCAGGCAGCGGGCAGCAGGCGGGCGGGGGCCGAGGCGGGGCTCAGGAGGGGCGGGATGCCCACCAGGCGCGCAGGCGCTCTGTCGCGGCATCCGTCCCCAGCGGCCCCTGCTCCAGGCGCAGCTCGAGCAGGAAGCGGTAGGCCTCCCCGACCTCACGACCGGGACGGATGCCCAGGATGGCCATGATCTGCTCTCCGTCGAGGTCCGGCCGGATGGCGGCGAGCTCCTCCTCCTCGCCGAGGGCGGCGATGCGGGCTTCCAGATCGTCGTAGGCGAAGGCGAGATGGTCGGCCTTGCGCCGGTTCCTGGTCGTCACGTCGGCCCTGGTGAGGATGTGCAGGCGCTCGAGCAGCGGCCCGGCGTCGCGCACGTATCGCCGGACGGCGGAATCGGTCCAGGCCCCGTCCGTGTATCCGAAGAACCTCAGGTGCAGTTCGATCAGCCTCGACACCGCGGCGACGGTGTCGTTGTCGTACCGCAGCTCCCGCAACCGCCTCTTGGCGAGCTTCGCCCCCGCGACGTCGTGATGGTGGAAGGTGACCACTCCGCCGGGCTCGGTCCGCTTCGTGGCGGGCTTGCCGATGTCGTGCAACAGCGCGGCCAGCCGGAGGATGAGGTCGGGGCGCTCGCCAGGGTGCCGGGAGGACTCCAGGTCGATCGCCTGGTCGAGCACGGTGAGGCTGTGCTCGTAGACGTCCTTATGGTGGTGATGCTCGTCGATCTCGAGGCGGAGCGCCGGCAGCTCTGGCAGGACCTGAGCCGCGAGCCCGGTGTCGACGAGCAGCCGGAGACCAGGACCCGGTGCCCCGCTCGTGAGCAGCTTGCCGAGCTCGTCGCGAACGCGTTCGAGCGAGACGATCGAGATACGGTCGGCGAGCGCTCGCATCGCCCGCTCGGTCGGCTCGGCGACGGTGAAGCCGAGCTGGGAGACGAACCTGGCCGCCCGCATCATCCGGAGAGGATCGTCCCCGAACGAGTCCTCCGGCGAACCGGGGGTCGTCAGCCGGCCGGCGACCAGGTCCTCGAGGCCACCGGATGGATCGACGAGGATGCGCTCCGGCAGCCGAAGCGCCATCGCATTGACGGTGAAGTCGCGGCGGACGAGATCGCCCTCGAGGGAGTCGCCGAACTCCACGATCGGCTTGCGAGTCTCGCCGTCGTAGGCATCCGATCGGTAAGTGGTGATCTCGACGGTATGCCCGTCGATGCGCGCACCGATCGTGCCGAAGGCCCGCCCGATGTCCCAGTGGGCCTCCGAGATCGGTTTCAGGATGGCCAGCGTCCGGTCCGGCGAAGCGTTCGTCGTGAAGTCGAGATCGCTGAGCTCGCGGTCCAGGAAGGCATCGCGCACCGAGCCGCCGACCAGCGCGAGCTCGAACCCCGCCGCGGTGAAGGCCTCCGCCAGGCGCGAGATGTGCGGTGACCCTGCCAGGTCCGACAGTCGCTGAACGGCCGAGGCGACGCTTTCCATGGCAGCAAGCCTACTGGCGCCCTGGCCGCCGGCCTCAGCCGGGGCCAAGCACCGAGACCCTAGAATCTCTTCAGGACAGCCGAGCGGAATCAGCGGCCAATCCATTGCCTATGAGACTCTTCACATTCCTGATCACGCTGGCCATGGCCACGGGGGTCCTCGTGCTGCCCGCTCAGGCTCGGGCGGCCGACGCATCCGATGCCTCCAAGGTCACGGCGACCTTCGCCCCGGAGAACCTCGGTGTGCTGACCCCCGGCCAGGACCTGACGCTGGACGGGGTCATCTCGAATGCGACGGCAAGCGGGATGCCCGCCGGGATCGCCACGGTCTACCTGAACCGGACGGCCGTCTCCTCCAGGACGGACCTCGCCGCCTGGCTGAGCGCGGAGGCCGACCCCGGCGATCGGCTCGGCACGCAGGTGCTGCAGGTCGATATCCCCGAGATCCCCGCCGGCCGGACCTACAACACCCAGCTGACCGTTCCCGCGAGCGCCCTCAACCTCGGCTCCGCGTGGGGCGCCAGGACCGTCGCCGTCCGGATCGCCTCCGGCGATTCCGAGCTCGAGGTGACGCACACCAGCGTGGTGTGGAACCCGGGAGGGGATGTGCCGAAGACCCGACTCGCCGTCGCTACGCCGCTGACCATCCCCGCCGGCACCGACGGGCTCATCCCCGCCGACCAGCTCGCGAACTACACGTCCACGGGCGGGCTGCTCAGCCGCGAGCTCAGCGAGGCGATCGACACGGATGCCGCGATCGCCGTCGATCCGCGGATCATCGCCTCCATCAGGATCCTCGGCGACACGGTCCCCGCCTCTGCCAAGAGCTGGCTCGAGCAGCTCGGAGCGGCGACCAACGATACCTTCGCGCTCAGCTACGCGGACTCGGACCTCGCCGGCGCGAGCCAGGCCGGCGCCATGCGTACCCTCGACCCGAGCTTCGTGATCGACCCCAAACTGTTCCCGGACGCGACGGTCGCGCCGACACCGACGTCCGATGACAGCACACCGACGCCGACGCCCACGCCGACCGGGCCTCCCCAGCAGACGGTTCCGGATGCCGCTGCCCTCATGAAGTTCGACTACACGATCCCCACGGTCGCCTGGCCGGCCGACGACACGGTCGTCCCCGCCGATCTCACCGGCTTCGCCTCGAACGGGTACACGACCACCATCCTCTCCTCAAGCAATCTGTCCTTCGGCGATCTCGGCTACACGCCCACGGCCGCCGCCAAGGTCGGTGACCAGAGCGTTCTCGTCTCCGACGCCGCGCTGTCCTCGCTCGTGCGCACCGCCACGGAGGCCTCGACGGACATCGAATGGAAGAGCGCGATGGCCGGACTGTCTGCGACGCTCGCCGTGGTGGGCAGGGAGCGCCCGACCGACTCCCGGATCCTGCTCGCGACCCTCGACCGGACCTCGCCCGGCGCCCAGTTCTCGCTCTCCAGGACCCTCCAGGCGGTCTTCGGCCTCGGCTGGGCCGCCCCGGCCGCGCTGACCGATCTCACCACCCAGACGAGCCAGGTCGGGGCGACCGTGACCGCGAAGCCCGAGCCGGCCGCGCGAGTGGCTCAGGTCAAGGGGCTCCTCGACTCCGAAGCGAGCGTCGGCGGTTTCTCCTCGATCCTCGCCGACCCGACCGTCCTCACCGCCGAGCGCAGGCAGAGCCTGCTCGCGCTGCTCTCCAACTCCTGGTCGGTCGACGACGCCTGGGGCGCCGCCGTCCAGAAGTACCTGACCAAGTCCACCAAGATCCTCGGTTCCGTCACCATCGCCGCCGGCGGCTCCCTGTTCGTTCCCGCGGACAGGATCAATCTGCCCGTGACCGTGAACAACGATCTCGCCTGGCCGATCAGCGTCGTCGTGACCGCCCGCTCGCCGAATGGAATCCTCAACGTGGTGACGAACAGCGTGAACCTCACGGTCGAGGCCGACTCCCAGGCCAAGGGATACATCCCCGTGAAGTCGCTGGCCAACGGCAAGGTCGCCGTGCGGACGAGCCTGGCCAGCCCCACGAACGTGCCCATCGGACAGGAGACCCGGCTCAACGTCGAGGTGCAGGCGCAGTGGGAGTCCGCCTTCACCGGGACCGTCGCGGTCATCGTCATCCTGGTGTTCGGCCTCGGCATCTGGCGCAACATTGCAAAGCGCCGCAAGCGGCGGGCGGCCGCGGCTGCCACGCCGGACGACGCAGAGAGCCCGACTCCGTGAGCGACCCGGCCGGATCGCCGGCCGCCCAGGACGAGCCGGCGACCGAGGCGGTGTCGGCGGCGGGAATGGGGCGGGCGAGCGCGATCCTCGCCGCGGGAACCGTGGTCTCCCGGGTGCTCGGATTCGTGCGGACCATCGTGCTCGCCGCGACGATCGGCACGGCCGCCGCCGGCGACGCCTTCGCCGTCGGAAACCAGCTGCCCAACAACATCTATGCGCTGATCGCCGGCGGGGTGCTGAGCGCCGTGCTCGTCCCGCAGATCGTGCGGGCCACCGCGAACCGGGATGGCGGCCAGCAGTTCGTCAACCGCATCGTCACCCTGGGGATGGTGCTGTTCGGGGTCGTGACGCTCGCCGCGACGCTCGCCGCCCCCGCCCTGGTCAACCTCTACGCCTCCTCGGCGGCGCAGGGACGCGGGTTCACCCCCGATGCCCTCGCGCTCTCCACGGCGTTCGCCTACTGGTGTCTGCCGCAGGTGTTCTTCTACGGGCTGTACAGCCTGCTGAGCGAGGTGTTGAACGCCAGGCGCATCTTCGGCCCCTTCACCTGGGCACCGATTCTCAACAACCTGGTGAGCCTCGCCGGGCTCGTGGCCTTCATGCTCCTGTTCGGGGCCAGGGACGGCAACCAGCTCGTCTCCGACTGGGACACGGGCAGGATCGTGCTCCTCGGCGCGACGACCACGGCCGCCGTCGCCGCCCAGGCGCTTGTGCTCTTCCTGTTCTGGCGGCGGGCGGGGCTGCGCTACCGGCCGGACTTCCACTGGCGGGGGGTCGGTCTCGGCGCGACGGGGCGGGCGGCCGGCTGGCTGTTCGGCATGGTGCTGGTCACCCAGGTCGCCGGGATCTTCCAGAGCCGCGTGGCCTCGCAGGCCTCAGGACACGACGCCTCCGTCGTGGTGCTGCAGAACTCGTGGCTCATCTTCATGCTGCCCTTCTCGATCATCGCGGTCTCGATCGTCACCGCCTACTTCACCCGGATGAGCGGCCACGGCGGATCCGGCGATCTCGCCGGCGTGCAGGCGGATGCCTCCGAGGCGTTGCGGTCCATCGGGCTGCTCATCGTGTTCGCCGCCGTCGCGCTCTCGGTCGTGGCGTATCCCTTCGCCCGGTTCTTCACCCCCGCGTTCGTCGACGTCAGCGCGATGGGCAACGTCATCCTGTCCTTCATGCCCGGCCTGATCCTGTACACCGTGCTGTTCGTTCTCCAACGGGTGTTCTACTCGCTCAGCGACACCAGGACCCCGTTCCTCGTCCAGTGCATCCAGTCCGCCCTGTTCATCGTCGGGGCCCTGGCCTGCTCCGCGCTCCCCAAGGAGTGGATCGCCGTCGGTCTGGCCGGAGTGACCACAGTCACCTTCGGGATCCAGGCGGTCATCACCGTCTTCCTCACGCGGCGTCGGATCGGCGGCCTCGGCGGGATCGTCGTGCTGGTGCGCTACCTGCAGTACCTCGGGATGTCGCTCGTCGCCGGGGCCGTCGGCCTCGTGGTGCTTATTCTGCTCGGGGGAGCCTCGGCAGATGGCTTCGGGCAGTCCGGCCGCGCGGCCGCGATCGTCACGGTCGTCGTCACCGGCCTGGTGATGAGCGGCGTCTACCTCGGGCTGCTCGGCCTGTTCCGCAACCCGGAACTGGCCGCGGTGACCTCCGTCATCGGCGCCAGGTTCCGCAGAGGACGCCGGCCGCGATAGGCCATCGCCCCTTCCCCTGCCGAGGAATAGTGTGCGAATAGGATGTGTTGTACCCGGCAGCTGGAACGGTGGAGACCGAGCCAGCATCATTCAAGGAGATGCTTCTTTGCGCCAGACCATCATCATCGGCTCGGGTCCCGCCGGGTACACGGCAGCCATCTACGCCGCGCGCGCCAGCCTGAGGCCGCTGCTCATCGCCAGTTCCGTCGAGGCGGGCGGCGAGCTCATGAAGACGACAGAGGTCGAGAACTATCCCGGGTTCCCCGAGGGTATCCAGGGCCCCGATCTGATGGCGGCCTTCGAGGCTCAGGCCAGGCGGTTCGGGACGGACATCGTCCTCGACGACGTCGTCTCGCTTGACCTGACCGGCCAGGTCAAGAAGGTCACCCTGGGCAACGGTCAGACCCACGAGGCACTGTCGGTCATCTTCGCGACCGGGTCCGCGTACCGCAAGCTGGGCCTCGCCGATGAGGAGCGTCTCAGCGGCCACGGGATCTCCTGGTGCGCCACCTGTGACGGCTTCTTCTTCCGCCAGAAGACGATCGCCGTCGTCGGCGGCGGCGACTCCGCCATGGAGGAGGCGACCTTCCTCACCAAGTTCGCCGACAAGGTCTACCTGATCCACCGCGGTGACAGCCTGCGCGCCTCCAAGGCCATGCAGCAGCGGGCCTTCGACAACCCGAAGATCGAGTTCCTCTTCAACAAGACGGTGGAGCATGTCTACGGCGACGCCGCCGTGACCGGGGTCGGCCTGCGCGACACGATCGACGGGTCGGAGACGACCCTCGACCTGAGCGGGCTGTTCGTCGCCATCGGTGCCGACCCGCGCACACACCTTGTCCACGGCCAGCTGTCCATGAATCCGGATGGCACGATCGCGGTCGAGGGGCGCAGCTCGCGGACCAACCTCCCGGGCGTCTTCGCCGCCGGAGACGTGCTGGACCCGACCTATCGCCAAGCGGTCACGGCCGCCGCATCGGGAACGGTCGCCGCCCTCGATACCGAGGAATACCTGGCGTCCCTTCCCAAAGACCTGCTCGCGACGGCGACCGCCGACGCCGAGCCGCAAACCGTCCTCGCCTAGCGCCGGACCCCACCGAAAGAGAGACCAGAAATGTCCACTGCAAAAGACGTGACCGACGCCAGCTTCCAGGCCGACGTGCTCGACTCGGAGAAGCTTGTCCTCGTCGACTTCTGGGCGGAATGGTGCGGCCCGTGTCGCGCCGTCAGCCCCATCCTCGATCAGATCGCGACGGAGCACTCCGACAAGATCGAGCTGGTCAAGGTGAACGTCGACGACAACATGGGCATCGCCGCCAAGTACCAGATCACCTCCATTCCCGCCATGAAGCTGTTCAAGGCCGGCGAGGTCGTCAAGAGCGTCATCGGCGCCAAGCCGAAGCCGGCCCTCGAGGCCGATTTCGCCGAGTGGCTTAAGTAGGCTTATTCAACTTACACTAAATAAAATTATAACCAAATCAAACATAATGTTATCATCTAATTCAACTAATCCTTCCATTTGTGGAGTAGCACTATCCTGAAAATACAGACCTCATGGTCTAGGTGCATCACAATTGTAATGTAGACTTAAAGACAAAAAATTTAACATATATATTCTTTTTTTTCTTTTTTTTTCTCTTTTTAAGAAAAACTCAAAAATACAAAAGGGCAGCCTAATGACCGCCCTTTATCATAGAATTATCAGAATTTATTTACTCAGTTCCGCAAAGTACTTGTGAAACAGGGGTAAAGTTTCGATGCCTTTATAATAATTACAGATATCATATTTCTCAT
>NZ_DASWPB010000223.1:0-2679 GCF_036404185.1 Lacisediminihabitans sp.
GATCCGTCATCTCCTACGATGGGAGCCATGGATCAGGCGCAGTGGCGGCGCTACACGGAATGGCCGCTCAGCGGTGTCGCACTGCTGTTCCTCGGCGTTTTCGCCTGGCAGGTGATCGACCAGCCGACCGGCTCGTCGGCCGTCGCCGCGGAGAGCATCATCAACGCGACCTGGGCGGTGTTCATCGTCGACTACCTGGTCACCCTCATCCTCGCCCGACCGCGCTGGCGATGGTTCTACACCCACCTCTTCGATCTGGCGATCGTCGCCCTGCCGCTGCTGCGTCCCCTCCGGCTGCTGCGGCTCGTCGTGCTGCTTCGAGTGCTGCAACGGGCGGCGGGGACGGCGCTGCGCGGCAGGGTCGTCGTCTACGCCGCGGGTTCCGCGCTCCTGCTCGTCTTCGTCGGCGCGCTTGCGGTGCTGGACACCGAGCGCGGCGCTCCCGGCGCATCCATCACCACCTTCGGTCGGGCCATCTGGTGGGCGTTCGTCACCATCACCACGGTCGGGTACGGCGACGTCTACCCGGTCACGGATGAGGGCAGGCTGATCGCCGTGGCGGTGATGCTCGGCGGCATCGCGCTCATCGGCGTCGTGACCGCCACCCTCGCCTCGTGGATCGTCGAGCGGGTCGCTCAGCAGGACGAGGAGAGCCAGGCCGCGACCCGCAGGCAGGTCGCCGACCTGGCACGGCAGATCGACGAACTGACCCGGGCGCTCAAGGACGGCCGCGGCGAGAGCCCCGAGTAGCGGTCCGGCACCCTACCGATCCGCGCCTCTGCGGCCTCCTCCCGCTCCCGCCGGTTGGTTCCGAAATGACGGAGTTCTGCGGGAAAGGGGGTGCTCTGGCCGGGATATGGGGCCAGTTCGTGCCGAAACTCCGTCATTTCGGAACAAAGCCGGCGGGATCGGAGGGAACAACCGGGGACGGGAGCGCGGAACGGATGCGCGGGGAAGCCGCCGCTTAGCGGGGGGTGTAGGCGCGCATGAAGGCGTGGACGCCGTCGGCGATCGTCTGCCGGACGTCGATGGCACCGGAGCTGCTGAGGGCTCCCTGATTGTTCTGCACGAGGAGGAAGGCGAGCGCATTGAAGTGGTCCGCGGCGAGCCGGGCATCGGGGGCGTCGAGCAGCCCGACCAGGGTGAAGTGGGCGAAGCGCTCGGCCATCGCGTCCTCCGGAGCGCTGAACAGGGGATGGTCGCGCAACTCGGACAGGCCCGCCCCCTCCGTGGTCAGCAGCTTCATCAGGGCGGCGTAGTCCGAGGACCCGATCGTCGAGCTGGAGATCTGAGTCGCGAACCCGACGAGGCCCGCCTCGAGGCTCACCGGGTCGTCGATGCCCGCGTCGTCGGAGAGGTGCGCCTGGATGGCCAACCGGATGGCGTCCAGGAGGGACTGCGCCACATCCTCGATCACGGCGAGCAGGAGCGTCCGCTTGTCGCCGAAGTAGTCGTAGACGGTGCGCTTAGAGACCTGCGCGCGGAGGGCGACCGCATCCATGCTGGTGCGCTCGAAGCCCTCGGTGGCGAACAGCTCCCTCGCGGCGCCGAGCACGGCGGCGCGTTTGAGCGCCGAGCCCTCCCGCAGGCTCCGCGTCACCGTGAGCATTTCCTCCGCCATGCAACAGATCTTACTCCCCGGTGTAGTCATTGCACTGCACGGTGTAGTGTGACCCACATGACAACTTCCGCATCGACGGCGAACCCGGCCACCGCACCGGTCTCCCAGCGCCGCCTCACCCTCATCAGCCTCGTGCTCGTGCTCGGCGCGATCACCACCCTGCTCGACACCACGATCGTCAACATCGCCCTCGATCACCTCCACACCGCGTTCCACGCCTCGGTCACGGATACCCAGTGGGTGGTGACGGGCTACCTCCTGGCTTACGTCGCCGTCATCCCGGTCTCCGGCTGGGCATCCGAGCGATTCGGCACCCGGCGGGTGTGGATGTTCGCGGTCGCCGCCTTCATGATCGGCTCGCTGCTCTGCGGGGTCTCCTGGTCTCTCCCCGCCCTGATCGCCTTCCGGGTGCTCCAGGGCATCGGCGGCGGCATGGTGCTTCCCGTGACGATCACGATCCTCACCCGAGCGGCAGGGCGGGACAGGATCGGCCGGGCCATCGCGACGATCGGCTTCATCGGGCAGCTCGCTCCGATCCTTGGCCCGCTCATCGGCGGCACGATCATCGACTCGGTCGGCTGGCACTGGCTGTTCTTCGTCAACATCCCGATCTGCCTGGTCGCCCTCGTCCTCGCCCCCCTCTTCCTTCCCGTCGGGCAGAAGGACGGCTCCCACCGGCTGGACGTCCTCGGCTTCGTTCTGCTGACCCCCGGAGTCATCGCCCTCGCCTACGGGATCAGCCAGGCGGCGGGAGCGGGTGGTTTCGCCGCTCCGGATGTCTGGATCCCCCTCGCCCTCGGGGTGGTCCTCGTCGCCGCCTTCGTCCTGCACGCGCTGCGCGCCACACGCCCCGCGTTGCTGGATGTGCGTGTCTTCGCCCGACGCAGCTTCGGGCTCAGCAGCGTGGTCACCTTCGTCGGCGGCTTCTCGCTCTACGCCCTCATGCTGCTGCTGCCGCTGTTCTACCAGCAGGTCAGGGGCGACTCGGTCTTCGCCACCGGTCTGCTCCTCATCCCGCAAGGACTCGGGACGATGTGCTTCATCCTCGTCAATCGCCG
>NZ_DASWPB010000224.1:0-8705 GCF_036404185.1 Lacisediminihabitans sp.
CGAGGCCGGACATCTCCGTCGTGCTCAAGGTCGGCCTCGCGCATGCCGGCGAGTTCGGCGGGATCGAGGTCACGCAGCGCGCGAAGGCCGAGATCGTCACCGAGCTGCCGAGCGACGCCGTCGCCGTGCTCAACCTCGACGACGAACGCGTCGCCGCGATGGCGGCGCTGACGGCGGCGAGGCCCGTGTGGTTCGGCCTCGACCCCCGTGCGGACGTCCGCGCCGACGACCTGCGCGCCACCGCGAGCGGCACCTCCTTCCGGCTGTCGGTCGGGGCGGCGAGTCGCACCGTGAGATTGCGAATCCTGGGGGAGCATCACGTCATGAACGCCCTGGCCGCCGTCGCCGTCGCCTCCGAGCTGGGGGTGCCGCTCGACGACACCGTCGAGGCCCTGGAGTCCATCCGCCGCGCCGAGCGCTGGCGGATGGAGGTGCTGGAACGCGAGGACGGCATCGTGGTCGTCAACGACGCGTACAACGCGAGCCCGGATTCGATGGCAGCCGCGTTGAAGACGCTCGCCCAGATCACCGGGCCGGGTCAGCGATCCGTGGCGGTGCTCGGCGAGATGACGGCCCTCGGCCCGTATTCCGACGAGGAGCACGACCGCATCGGCCGCCTCGTCGTCCGGCTCAACATCGGCCGCCTCGTCGTCGTCGGGCACGGGGCCAGACACATCCACAACGCGGCGGGCCTCGAGGGCTCGTGGGACGGGGAATCCGTGCTGGTCGAGACCGCCGATGAGGCGTACGAGCTCCTCGAGGGGTACCTGAAGGCGGGAGACGTCGTGCTGGTGAAGTCCTCGAAGTCGGCGGAGCTGCGGTTCCTCGGCGACAGGCTGGGGCGGGTGACCGCATGATCTCCCTGATCACCGCCGGCGCCATCTCGATGGTGTTCACCCTGCTCCTGACTCCGCTGTTCGCCAAGGCGTTCCGCAAACTCAAGCTCGGCCAGTTCGTCCGCGCCGACACGCCGACGACCCATGTGGTGAAGCGTGGCACGCCGTCGATGGGCGGGATCGTCTTCATCACGGCGTCGATCATCGGCTATTTCCTCGGTCACATGGTGGGCGGAGACTCGGTGTCGGGCTCCGGCCTGCTCGTGCTGGCGATGATGGCCGGTCTCGGCCTCATCGGCTTCATCGACGACTTCCTCAAGGTCAAGCGCAAGAACAGCCTCGGGCTCGCGGGCCGGTACAAGATCGTCGGCACCGTGATCGTCGCGATCGTGTTCGCGATCATCGCGCTCCGGTACAAGGACGCGAACGGCCGCACGCCCGCGTCAACGGCGATCTCCTTCGTGCGCGACCTGAACTTCGACTTCGTGGTCGCCTTCGGCGCGGTGGCCGGTGTCATCGCCTTCGTCGTCTGGGTCGCCCTCATCACGACCTCCGTCTCGAATGCCGTCAATCTGACGGACGGTCTCGACGGGCTCGCCGGCGGCGCATCCATCCTGGCGATCGGCTCGTACATCTTCATCGGCTTCTGGCAGTCGAGCCAGTCCTGCGTCAATCCGATCCTGCCCGTTGCGAACGTCTCCGCCTGCTACAACGTGTCCAGGCCGCTCGACCTCGCCGTGGTCGCCGCCTCGGTGGTCGGCTCCCTGGTCGGGTTCCTGTGGTGGAACACGTCTCCAGCGCAGATCACCATGGGCGACACCGGCTCCTTCGCCCTCGGCGGCGTGCTGGCCGCGCTGGCCATCGTCTCTCGCACCGAGCTGCTGCTCGTCATCATCGGCGGTCTGTTCCTGGTGATCACCGGACAGGTGATCATCCAGGTGCTCTACTTCAAGGCGACGAAGGGCAAACGCATCTGGCGGTCGAGTCCGCTCCACCACCACTTCGAGATGAAGGGCTGGCCGGAGGTCACGATCGTCGTGCGGTTCTGGATCATCGCCGGCCTGTTCGTCGCCCTCGGCATCGGTGCCTTCTACCTGGAGTGGCTGAGCCGCGGCGTCGCCTCATGAGGAACGCCGTCGAGGTGGATGCGCTCCGCAGCTGGCGGGCCGACTGGCGCGGATTGAGGGTGGCGGTGCTCGGCCTCGGTCGTGCAGGCTTCTCGGTGGCCGACACCCTCGCGGAGCTCGGCGCCGACCTGGTCGTCCTGGCCGAACGGGCGGACGGGGACCTCTCCCGCATCCTCGAGGCGATCGGCGTCCGTCTGGAGCTCACGGACCTCGAGGCGCGGATCGCACAGTTCCGTCCCGACCTGGTCGTGGTCTCGCCGGGATTTCGCCCGACGCATCCGCTGGTCGCCTGGGCCGAAGCCAGGGACATCCCCGTCTGGGGCGACGTCGAGCTCGCCTGGAGGCTGCGCGACAAGACCGGAGAGGCGGCGGAGTGGGTGGCCGTCACCGGGACCAATGGCAAGACGACGACGGTGCAGCTCACCGCCGCGATGATCGCCGCCTCCGGCAAGAGGGTGGCCGCCTGCGGCAACATCGGTCTTCCGGTGCTCGACGCGATCCGCGACCCGACGGGCTTCGACGTGCTCGTCGTCGAGCTGTCCAGCTTCCAGCTGCACTACCTCGACAGCATGTCGGCCGCGGCGAGTGTCTGCCTCAACCTGGCAGGCGATCACCTGGACTGGCACGGTTCGCTGGCCGCCTACGCCGCGGCGAAGGCGAAGGTCTACCACGCCACGAGGCTCGCCTGCGTCTACAACGTCGAGGACGAGGCGACGAGAGCGATGGTCGAGGACGCGGACGTGGTCGAGGGCTGCCGGGCGATCGGCTTCGGGCGCGGTGTGCCCGGTCGAAGCGAGCTCGGGATCGTGGACGGCATTCTCGTCGACCGCGCCTTTCACGAGGACAGGCATCGTTCGGCGATCGAGCTGGTGACGGTCGAGGCCCTCGCGGCGATCGGGATGGCCTCCCCGCACATGGTCGCCAACGTGCTGGCCGCCTGCGCCCTCGCCAGGGCCGTGGGGGTCGAGCCGGCCGAGATCCGAGCGGCCCTCTCCGCCTTCCGGCTCGATCGTCATCGGACGGAGACGATCGTCGAGGCGGACGGCATCCGCTGGGTGGACGACTCGAAGGCGACCAATCCGCACGCCGCCCAGGCCGCGCTGGTGTCCTTCCCGTCCGTGGTCTGGATCGTCGGCGGCCTGCTCAAGGGAGTGGATGTCGGCGAGCTCGTGGCGGCCAACGTCGCGCGTCTGCGCGCCGCCGTGATCATCGGGGTGGATCGCGGGGCGCTGGTCGAGGCTTTCGGGCGACACGCGCCGGAGCTGCCCCTGTTCGAGGTCGAGACGACCGACACTAAAGAGGTGATGCCGATTGCCGTGAGGCTCTCGGCGGCGGTAGCACGAAGCGGAGACACCGTTCTTCTCGCCCCCGCGGCCGCTTCGATGGACCAGTTCACGGATTACGCGGAGCGAGGCGATCGCTTCGCCGAGGCGGTGCACAACATGTTGGGAGACACGGCCGATGACCACCAGCCTCCCTCGCAGACGCCAGGGCACTAGGCCTGCTCCCGGGCCCACCCGGGTCGCACCGCCGGTGGCACAGCCAGAGGGCCGCCAGCCCTCCTCGGCCGTCGTCGCGGTCAAGCGCATCTTCGCCGCGGAGACCGGCAACTATTTCCTGCTGCTGGGAACCACGCTCTTCCTCGTCGTCTTCGGCCTGATCATGGTGTTGTCCTCCTCGTCGGTGGAGTCGTACCTGTCCAGTGGCGACTTCTTCAACGGCTTCGTGCGCCAGGTGCTCTTCGCCGTGCTCGGGATCCCGCTGATGCTCATCGCGGCGCGGATGCCGCCCCGCTTCTGGAAACGCTGGGCCGGCACCTTCCTGCTCGTGGCGATCGGCGTCCAGCTCCTCGTCGTCGCCACCCCGCTCGGGGTCTCGCACGGCGGAAACACCAACTGGATCAGTCTCGGACCGTTCAGCGGGCAGCCCTCCGAGCTGGTCAAGCTCGGGCTCGTGGTCTGGCTCGGGTACATCCTGATGAAGAAGAGCGCCGTCCTCGACGACTGGCGGCAGCTGGTCGTCCCGCTCGTCCCGGTCGCGCTCTGCGCCATCGGTCTCGTCGTGCTCGGCGGCGACCTGGGGACCTCGATCATCCTCACGGCGATCGTCCTCGGTGCCGCCTTCTTCGCCGGCGTGAGGCTGCGTTATCTCGCGGTGTCTGTCGTCCTGATCAGCCTGGTCGCGGCCATCCTGTCGCTCGCGAGCAGCTCCCGTTCCGGGCGGATCAGCGCGTTCCTCAACGGGTGCGTGTCGGCCAACGATCATGCCGGGGCCTGCTGGCAGACGGTCCAGGGCTGGTGGGCGCTCGCCTCCGGCGGCCTGTTCGGCGTCGGCCTCGGCAATTCGACGGCGAAGTACTCCTGGCTCCCCGAGGCGGACAACGACTTCATCTTCGCGATCATCGGCGAGGAGCTCGGTCTCATCGGGGCGATCCTCGTACTGGTGCTCTTCATCGTCCTGGCGATCACCTTCGTGCGGATCATCAGGGCCAGCAGCGACCCGTTCGCCCGAATCACGGTCGCCGCCGTGATGGTGTGGATCGTCGGCCAGGCATTCATCAACATCGCGGTGGTGCTTGGCATCCTGCCTGTCCTCGGGGTTCCCCTGCCCCTCATCTCCGCCGGAGGGTCCGCGCTCATCACCACTCTGACCGCCATTGGAATCGTGCTCTCCTTCGCCCGTCACGCGCCTCAACCCGATTCCCTGGACCCGAGGCAGGCGCGATGACCCGCTATCTCCTCGCCGGGGGCGGGACCGCCGGTCACGTCAACCCGCTGCTCGCCGTCGCCGATCGCATCATGGACAGGGAACCGGATGCCGTCGTCCTCGTGCTCGGCACCGCGGAGGGCCTGGAGGCCCGTCTCGTCCCCGCCCGCGGCTACCGGCTGCTCGTCGTCGCCCGGTTGCCGTTCCCGCGCCGGCCAAACCGGGCCGCGCTCGCCTTCCCCGGTGCGTTCCGGAACCTGATCACGAGCATCCAGGAGCTGATCAGTGAGCACCGGATCGACGTCGTCGTCGGTTTCGGCGGATACGTCTCCGCCCCCGCCTACCTCGCGGCACGGCGGGAGGGCCTCCCGATCGTGGTCCACGAGGCGAACGCCAAGGCAGGCATGGCGAACCGTCTCGGCGCCCGACTGACCCGCTTCGTCGGCGTCGCCTTCCCGGCGGCCCGACTGCCGCACGCGAGGTTCGTGGGGATGCCGCTGCGGCGCGAGATCGAGGGACTGGATCGTCGGGCCGAGCGGGGGCACGCGATCGCGCACTTCGGGCTCGATCCCCGCAAACCGGTCCTCCTGGTGACGGGCGGGTCCCAGGGCGCCAAACGCATCAACGAGACCGTCTTCGCCGGCGCCGCGACCATCCTCGGGGCGGGCTGGCAGATCCTGCACATCACGGGGGAGCGATCCGAGCTCGTCGCAAGCGACCTGGCCGGCTACACCCTCCTGCCGTATTGCGATCGCATGGATCTCGCCCTCGCCGCCGCCGACCTCGCGGTCGCCCGGGCCGGGTCGGCCACGGTGAGCGAGTTCACGGCGCTCGGGGTGCCGGCGGTCTACGTCCCGCTGGCCATCGGGAACGGCGAACAGCGGCTCAACGCGCGCGACGTCGTGCGACTCGGCGGGGCCATGATCGTGGACAACTCGTCCTTCACCCCCGAGTGGATCGCCTCGAGACTGGTTCCCCTGCTGCAGGACAGGGCGCTCATCGCGGAGATGTCCGCTCTCGCTCTCCAGGCCGGGGTGCTCGACGGCGCGGATCGCACGGTCGACCTCGTGCTGGAGGCCCTCGCGGCACGGGTACGTTTGTCCCGATGATCAAGTCCGATTTCTCCCACCCCGTCCCCGAGCGCCTCGGTGCGGTGCATTTTGTCGGCATCGGCGGTGCAGGGATGAGCGGCATCGCCCATCTCTTCGTGACGGCCGGCCTGCCGGTCACCGGGTCGGACATCCGCGCCACCTCCACGGTGGAGGCGCTCCGGGTCCGCGGCGTCCCGGTGTTCATCGGCCACTCGGCCGACAACATCCGTGGCGCCGACACACTCGTCGTGACCGGCGCCATCGCGGAGGACAATCCGGAGTACCTGGCCGCGCGGGAGCTCGGCCTGCCGATCATCCACAGGGCGCAGGCCCTCGCCTGGCTCATCCGCGACCATCGGGTCGTCGCCGTGGCCGGCGCGCACGGCAAGACCACCTCGACCGCCATGATCGTCACGGCCCTGCTGGAGCTGGGAGCGAGCCCGAGCTTCGTCAACGGCGGCGTCATCCGCTCGCTGGGGGTGAGCGCGTCGGCGGGCAGCGGCGACGTGTTCGTCGTGGAGGCGGACGAGTCGGACGGCTCCTTCCTGCTCTACAACACCGCGGTAGCGCTCATCACCAACGTCGACCCGGATCACCTCGATCATTACGGCTCAGAAGAGGCGTTCGAAGCGGCCTTCGCCACCTTCGCGGGCAAGGCGACAGAGCGGGTCGTCATCTCCAGCGACGATCGTCGCGCCGTCGAGGTGACCGCGCAGCTCGCCGGACGACCGGTGACCACCTTCGGGAGGGCCGCCGGAGCCGACGTCCGGCTGCACTCCGTCGTCAGCGGCGAGACGGTGTCCTTCTCGCTCTCCTACGAGGGAGCGGACTACGACACGAGACTCCGGGTGGCCGGGGTGCACAACGCGATCAATGCGGCTGGCGCATTCGGAGTGCTGGTGTCGCTCGGCTTCGACCCGCGGGCCTCCCTCGACGCGATCGCGCTGTTCGAGGGGACGGAGCGTCGTTTCGAGCTGCGCGGTGACGTCCGCGGCGTGCGGGTCTACGACGACTTCGCCCATCACCCGACCGAGATCCGGGCGGCGTTGTCCGGGGCCAGGGGCGTCGTCGGCGAAGGCAGACTCATCACGATCTTCCAGCCGCACCTCTATTCCCGGACGAGAGAGATGGCGGCCCAGTTCGCGGAGACCCTCGAGTCCCTCGCGGACCACACCATCGTGGTGCCGATCTACGGCGCCAGGGAGGAGCCGGAACCGGGCGTGACCGGAGAGCTCATCACCGAACTGTTCGCCGATCCGTCCAGGGTGCGCTACATCGAGGACTGGGATGCCGCCGCGGACTATGCCGCCTCGATCGCCGGCGCGGGCGACTTCGTCATCCCCATGGGCGGTGGCGACGTCTATCGGATCATCCCGCGGTTGCTCCAGGCGCTGGAAGCACCGCCGCGGAGCGCAGATGAAACGGCCTGAGGGCTTCGACCGGCCGCGGCCGGAGCAGGAGGGTCGGCCGGGGAAGGCCGCAAGGCCGCCGCGCGCCGAGAAGGGGCGGCGACCCGCCGATCCCGTGAAGAAGGTCGCCCCGGTGCAGAAGACGCCCCCGGTGATGCCGCCGCCATCCGTTCGGAGCGACGAGGCGTCCACGGCGGAGCGCGACCTGAAGAGGGCCGCCAGGGAGAGGCGCAGGTACGAGCGCGAGGAGGTCAAGCGGTTCACCCGCCGCTCCCGCCGTCGTCGGTTGACCTGGTTCATCGGGGCGGTCACCCTCCTCGTCGTCGTCGGCGCGGTGACCGGGGCGGTGTATTCGCCCCTGCTGGCGCTCACGACCATCCGGGTCGAGGGCAATTCCGCCGTGAGCTCCGCGCAGATCCGCTCGGCCGTCGCCGGACAGGTCGGCAGGCCGCTGGCGACCCTCGACACCGCCTCGATCAAACGGGAGCTCTCGCGGTTCCCGCTGATTCGGAGCTTCGTCACGGAGGCCGTCCCTCCGCACACGCTGGTCATCAAGGTCTCCGAACGCACGCCGATCGGCACGCTGTCGACCGCATCCGGGTTCTCGGTCATTGACGCGGCCGGGGTCGTGCTCGACCGGGTGAAGGATCGCCCCGCCGGGCTTCCGATCGTCGACGTGAAGTCCGCGACGACCACGAACCAGGCATTTTCGGCTTCCGTCTCCGTGCTGCTCTCGGTTCCCGCGGAGCTGCTGAAGAAGATCGACACCGTCTCGGCGAGCACTCCCGACGACGTGACGCTGACCCTGACCGGTGCGGGGCAGACCGTGGTCTGGGGCAGTGCAGAGGACTCCGCGCTGAAGGCCAGAGTCCTCGTCGCGCTGATCGCCACCCAGGATCCGAATGCGGCGGTGAAGTACGACGTCTCGGCTCCCAGCAGGCCGGTCGTCGGCTCGGGATGACCCTCCCCGGCCGCCCGGCCGGCCGCGGGTTTCCGACACGCTGGCCCACCTGCCCGTCGGCCGTGCTCCCGCCCCTTAACTTCGAATCAAGAAACCTATACTGAGCATAACTTTAAGCTTCTAGTTGAGGTTGAGAGTTTCTAGCGGAGGCCGCACGTGACATCGAACCAGAACTACCTTGCCGTCATCAAGGTCGTCGGCATCGGCGGCGGCGGCGTCAACGCCGTCAACCGGATGATCGAACTCGGGCTCCGCGGTGTGGAGTTCATCGCCATCAACACGGATGCCCAGGCGCTGCTCATGAGCGACGCGGACGTGAAGCTCGACGTCGGTCGCGAGATCACCCGCGGCCTCGGCGCCGGCGCCGACCCTGAGGTGGGCCGCCGCGCTGCGGAGGACCATGCGGAGGAGATCGAGGAGGCGCTCGCCGGCGCCGACATGGTCTTCGTCACCGCGGGTGAGGGCGGCGGCACGGGCACCGGCGGGGCCCCCGTCGTGGCCCGCATCGCCAAGTCGATCGGCGCCCTGACCATCGGTGTCGTCACCAAGCCGTTCAGCTTCGAGGGCAAGCGCCG
>NZ_DASWPB010000225.1:0-12946 GCF_036404185.1 Lacisediminihabitans sp.
CCGCGGGCGAGACCGCGGAGTCGATGCTCGAGTTCCTCCGCGGCATCTCGTTGACCGGCATCCCGCAGCCGCTCGACTATCTGATCGGCGAGGCATCCGCCCGGTACGGGCTCGTGCGCGTCGGCAGCCTCGACGAGCCGGATGCGCAGAGCTACCTGCGCTCGGACGACGAGCAACTGCTCGGCACGATCATGGTGGACCAGAACCTCTCTGCCCTCGGCCTCAGTCGTGTCGAACCGGCCAGGGTGGTCAGCCGCTTCCCGCTCGAGGTCGTGTTCTGGACGCTGAGCGACGCCCGCTACCCGGTCGCGGCCGAGACGGAGTCGGGCGAGATCGTCGCCCTCCGACGGCAACGCACCGCGAAGGCCGCGACGGCCGGGGGCGCCGACCCCGTCGCGGCGCTCATCGAGCGGCTGCGCCTCGGCAGCGCCGCCCAGGGCGAGGCGACCGACCAGGCCTGGCTGATCCGGCAGCTCGAGGTCGCGATCAAGGCCCGCGCCGCCCTCACGGTCAGCGTGCTGATGCCCGGCGGTGCCGTGCTCGACTACGAGCTGGAGCCGACGAGCGTCGGCGGCGGCAGGGTCCGTGCCCGCGACAAGAAGTCGGCGATCGAGCGCACCCTCCCCCTGTCGCGTATCACGCGCATCGGCCCGGCATCCTGAGGCCCTCGCCTCTCTGCTGTACCGCCCTGCCGCGCCTCCGCCCCGTGCACCGCGGTCCTGCCGCCCTGCCCCGCCTCCGCCGTGCATAACTCCTGCAATTCTCTTCGCCGGGGCCCGCGACGCCCTCCAAACCGGGGTCGACCCCACGCCGAACCGACGATCTGCAGGAGTTATGCACGGGGCGGAGGCGGGACCGAGAACACGGGACGGAGCGGGACGGGGCCGGTCGAGGAACGCATCCTGAGGCCATCGCTAGGGTGCGCACCGGGTTGCGCGCAGAGCTGAACGGCGCCCATCCCGGCGGAGCGGTCAGGCGGGTGACCTAGGCTTGGTGGGTGAACTCGCTGCCCGGTCCCCTCATCGTGCAGAGCGACAGAACCGTGCTGCTCGAGGTCGCGCATCCGGCCGCCGAGGACGCCCGCCACGATCTCGCCGTGTTCGCCGAGCTCGAGCGCGCCCCCGAGCACATCCACACCTACCGCATCACGCGGCTCGGCCTCTGGAACGCCAGGGCCGCCGGTCACACGGCCGAGAACATGCTCGCCACGCTCGAGAAGTACTCCAAGTTCCCGATCCCGCAGAGCGTCTCCGTCGACATCGCCGAGACGGTCGGCCGCTACGGTCGGCTTGTCATCGAGCGCGACGAGAACGGCACGCTCATCCTGCGGTCGACGGATGCCGCGGTGCTGTCGGAGATCGTCCGCGCCAAGCGCATCGCCCCGCTGCTGTTCCTGCCGGACGATCAGCGCGGCCGCGGCCCCGCGATCGACCACTACGAGGTGCAGGCCTGGGCCCGCGGACAGCTCAAGCAGGAGCTTGTCAAGCTCGGCTGGCCCGCGGAGGACCTGGCCGGCTACACACCGGGGACCCCGCACGAGATCGCTCTCGACGAGAGCGACTGGGCGCTGCGCGAGTATCAGACCCAGGCGGTGTCGAGCTTCTACGACGGCGGCTCTGGCGTTGTGGTGCTCCCCTGCGGCGCGGGCAAGACCCTCGTCGGTGCCGGCGCCATGGCGACGGTGAAGACGACGACGCTCGTGCTCGTCACCAATACGGTCTCGGCGAGGCAGTGGCGCAGCGAGCTGCTGCGGCGCACCACCCTGACCGAGGATGAGATCGGCGAGTACTCCGGGCAGGTCAAGGAGGTCAGGCCGGTCACGATCGCGACCTACCAGATCCTCACGGCAAAGCGGAAGGGCGAGTACGCCCACCTCGCCCTGCTCAATGCGCTCGACTGGGGGCTCATCATCTACGACGAGGTGCACCTGCTGCCCGCGCCCGTCTTCAAGCTGACCGCCGAGTTGCAGGCGCGCCGTCGCCTCGGCCTCACCGCCACCCTCGTCCGCGAGGACGGCAGGGAGGGCGACGTCTTCAGCCTCATCGGGCCGAAGCGGTTCGACGCCCCCTGGAAGGAGATCGAGGCCCAGGGTTTCATCTCCCCCGCCTCCTGCTTCGAGGTGCGGATCGACCTACCGCAGCAGGAGCGACTCGAGTACGCGGCATCCGCTGACGACGAACGCTACCGCCTCGCCGCGACGGCACCGGCCAAGCTCTCCGTGGTCCGCGAGCTGGTGAAGAAGCATGAGGGCGAACGCATCCTCGTCATCGGGCAGTACCTCGACCAGATCGACATGCTCGCGGAGGCGCTCGACGCCCCCAAGCTCACCGGCTCCACCTCCATCGAGGAACGGGAACGGCTGTACCAGGAGTTCCGCGAGGGGATCACCAAGGTGCTCGTCGTCTCGAAGGTCGCCAACTTCTCTGTCGACCTTCCCGAGGCGACGGTGGCCATCCAGGTCTCCGGCTCGTTCGGCTCGCGCCAGGAGGAGGCGCAGCGGCTCGGCCGTCTGCTCCGGCCGAAGGAGTCCGGGCTGCCTGCCAACTTCTACACCCTCGTCGCCCGCGACACCGTCGACCAGGACTTCGCCCAGAACCGTCAGCGCTTCCTCGCCGAGCAGGGCTACAGCTACACCATCCTCGACAGCGACTCGCTCGCTGCGTAGGCCGGCCGGGTCGCGCGAGCGGATGC
Source organism: Lacisediminihabitans sp. (assembly GCF_036404185.1). Classification (GTDB taxonomy): domain Bacteria; phylum Actinomycetota; class Actinomycetes; order Actinomycetales; family Microbacteriaceae; genus Lacisediminihabitans. The sequence continues at coordinate 2,692 of NZ_DASWPB010000225.1, forward strand.
CTCAGACCTCGCCGAACGGCACGGACTCGTCGGTGAGCCGCGCCACGTCCACCGGCGTGCCGCGGCGGATGAGCGCCTGCACCTCCTCGTTCACGTCCCAGACGTTGACGTTCATGCCGGCGACGACGCGCCCGTCCGCCAGCCAGAAGGCGACGAACTCGCGCCCGGCGCGGTCGCCGCGGTAGACGACCCTCGCGCCGTCGGCGAGCGGCGGATAGCCGGAGTACTCCATCCCGAGATCGAACTGGTCGGTATAGAAGTACGGGATGTAGTCGAAGGAGACCTCCTGGCCGAGCATCGACCTGGCCGCCGCCTGCCCGCCGTTCAGCGCGTTCGCCCAGTGCTCGCTGCGCAGCCGCCGCCCGACCACCGGATGGAAGGCGTTGGCGACGTCACCGGCCGCGAAGATGCGCTCGTCGCTCGTCCGCAGCGCGGCATCCACCAGGATCCCGTCCTCCACCTCCAGGCCCGCAGCGACCGCGAGGTCGACGTTCGGCGTCGCACCGAGGCCGGCGACCACGACATCGGCCGGGACGATGTCCCCACCCCGCAGCAGGACACCGGATGTCCGGCCGCCCTCACCGGTGATGCCCTCCACCTCGACCGAGGTGCGCAGCACCACGCCGTTCTCCTCGTGGAGCTCGGCGAACATCGCGCCGAGCTCCGCCCCGAGCGCCTTCGCGAGCGGGATCGTCCCGTGCTCGAGCACCGTCACCTCGTTGCCGAGTGTCCTCGCCGTGGCCGCGACCTCCATCCCGATCCATCCCGACCCGATGACCGCGACCCGCCTGCCGCCGTCCTTCAGGGCGGCCCGCAGCGCCTCGGAGTCGTCCATCGTGCGCAGGTGGTGGACGCCGTCGAGGCCGGCGCCGGGAACGGACAGCCTCCGCGGCGACGAGCCGGTCGCGAGCAGCAGGCGGTCGTAGGCGAAGGCCCTGCCGTCGGCGAGCGTCACGGTCCTGTCCGCCCGGTCGATACCGACCGCGGCGATGCTCGTCATCAGGTCGACGTCGTGGTCCCGATACCAGCCCTCCGGATGCACGGAGGCGGAGTCGATGCCCTCCTTGCCGCTGAGGTACTCCTTGGACAGCGGCGGCCGGATGTACGGCCGGTGCGGCTCCGCCCCGACGAGGCGGATCTCGCCATCGAACCCCTCCGAGCGCAGCGTCTCCGCGGCGGATGCGCCGGCGAGCGCGGCCCCGAGGATGACGATCTTGGTGTCCGATGACATGACAGCACTCCAGTCTCGAGGGATCGAGTACGATTCTCGCCCCGATACCGGGTCACGGACCAGACTTTCCCGGTCCTTCGCCGCCGCCCGCCGTGCATAACTCCTGCAATTCTTGGCGGACCACTCCTCATGCCGCCTGTTTCCGGGCCATGCGCAGGTCTCCATCAAAAATTGCAGGAGTTATGCACGGGGGCAGGGGCGATCCGCGGGTCAGGGATGCCGCTGGGCGCCCGGAGCACGAGACCACCACGGGCGCACACCACGCGTGCAGCCGGCGGTCAGGTCATGCCGACGGACGTCGCCACGACTCCCAGAAGGCATCCAGCTAACGCGCAGATACTGGGTGCCATGAGCGACGGTCCGAAGATCCTTATTGTTGACGACGAACCCAATATCCGCGACCTGTTGACGACCAGTCTTCGGTTCGCCGGTTTTGCGGTGCGAGCGGTGGGAAACGGCGCGCAGGCCATTTCCGCGGTCCTCGAAGAGGAACCCGACCTGATCATCCTCGACGTCATGCTGCCGGACATGAACGGCTTCGGCGTGACCAAGCGGCTGCGGTCCTCTGGGTACACCTCGCCCATCCTCTTCCTCACCGCGAAGGACGACACCGAGGACAAGATCACCGGCCTCACGGTCGGCGGCGACGACTACGTGACCAAGCCGTTCAGCCTCGACGAGATCGTGGCCCGCATCAAGGCCATCCTGCGCCGCACGATGCAGGACGAGGAGGACGCGATCATCCGCGCCGGCGAGCTCACCATGGACCAGGACACCCACGAGGTGACGATCGGCTCGGAGCAGATCGAGCTCAGCCCGACCGAGTTCAAGCTGCTGCGCTACCTCATGCTCAACCCGAACCGGGTGCTGTCCAAGGCGCAGATCCTCGACCACGTCTGGGAGTACGACTTCAACGGCGACGCGGGCATCGTGGAGAGCTACATCTCCTACCTGCGCCGCAAGCTCGACCAGTTCTCGCAGGAGCCCATCATCCAGACCAAGCGCGGATTCGGATACATGCTGAAGGCCGCTCGGGCCTGACCGCCGCAGCACCCGACCAGTTTCGCACCGTAATCTTGGATACCTTATGCAAGATCACGTGACGACCTGGTGGGAGCGCGTGTCGCTGCGCAGCAAGATCACCGGCGTCACGGTCCTTCTGGTGACCCTCGGGCTGCTCGTCGCCGGCGTCGGCACGATGACGGTGCTGCGCAACTACCTGCAGGACGACCTCGACAAGAAGATCGAGACGGTCGCGAAGAACGTCGAGGTCACCCCGACCGGCGGCGCCAACTGCGAGCAGAGCGCGGGTCAGGGCGACTACTTCTTCGAGGTCCAGGATGCCGACGGCGGCTTCCTCTGCAGCAACCGCGGCTCCGACAGCACCAGGCCGGTCATCCCGAGCATGCCGCTGAGCCGCACGGTGAACGTCGCGGGTGTGCCGTTCACCGTCTGGGACGGCTCGCACGAGAGTCAGTGGCGGGTGCTGGCCATCCCGGGAGGGGCCACCGACTCCGCCCAGCTGTACACCATCGTCGTCGGGCTCAGCCTCAACGAGAACGACGCGATCATCTCCCGCTTCCTGCTGATCTTCCTCGGCTTCGGTCTCTCCGTCATCGTGCTCGGGGCGGCGCTCACCCGCCTGCTGGTGACCTCGACCTTCACCCCGTTGCGCGAGGTGGAGGCGACCGCGGCCGCGATCGCCGAGGGCGACTTCAGCCAGCGGCTGCCCGGCGCCACGCCGAACACCGAGGTCGGCCGCCTCAACCGCTCGCTCAACACCATGCTCAACCGCATCGACCGCGCCTTCGCCGACCGCGCCAGGACGATCGAGCAGATGCGCCGGTTCGTCGGCGACGCCAGCCACGAGCTGCGCACACCGCTCGTCTCGGTGCGCGGCTACGCCGAGCTGTACCGGATGGGTGCGCTCCAGCGGCCGGAAGAGGTCGCCCAGGCGATGGAGCGCATCGAGAAGGAGGCGATCCGGATGGGCGAGCTCGTGCAGGACCTGCTCGAGCTGGCCAGGATCGACGAGGCGAAGCCGCTCCATCTCGGACCGGTCGACCTCGTACCGATCGCCCGCGACGCCGCCCTCGACGCGATGGCCTCCGCCCCCGACCGCGACGTCACGGTCGAGGTCGTGGATGTCTCGCCCCGGCCGCCCGACCCCGGCACGGAGTCCCGCGAGCTGCCCCCCCTGGCGACGACCCCGACCACGACGACCAATCCGACCGGGGCGATCGCCTTCGCCGGAGCCCAGCTCGCGCGGCTGCGACGTCGTCCGTCCCGCCGGGCGGGCATCCAGCCGCCGGTGATCGAACCGGTCCAGCCCGCGCCGGCGACCCCGGCGATCGTGCTCGCCGAGGAGAACAAGATCCGCCAGGTGGTCACCAACCTCATGGGCAACGCCATGCGGTTCACCGACGACGACAGCCCGATCGAACTGGTCGTTCGGGTCGATGCCGCGCGCCGGGTCGGGATGCTCGACGTCGTCGACCACGGAGAGGGCATCCCCCCGCAGATCAGGGACAAGATCTTCCAGCGGTTCTGGCGTGCCGACACCTCGCGCACGAGGGAGACCGGGGGAAGCGGCCTGGGACTCGCGATCGTCTACGGGATCATCCAGTCGCACAAGGGCAAGATCGAGGTACTCGAGACTCCGGGCGGCGGCGCGACCTTCCGGGTCATCCTTCCTCTCCTCCCCGAGGGGTACACGGCCCTGCCGACCCCAGAAAAGCAGTAGGGCCCCGCTCTTCTCCCGCTCCGCGGTCTACCGTGAACCTCGCCGCGGCCCCCTGCCGGGCAGGAAGAGAGGGTGACCCATGCGTTATCAGGTCGACAGCGAAGCGGTCCTCGGCGCCACGGCCGCCGTGCGATCCACCATCGGCCGCGTACAGTCCGAGGTCGGAGCGCTGCACGGACAGTTGGACGGTCTGCAGGGCGCCTGGTCCGGCCAGGCGGCGAGTGCCTTCCAGTCGCTCATCGCCGAGTGGCGAGCCACCCAGCAGCGGGTCGAGGAGAATCTGACGGCGATCAGCCACGCTCTCGGCCAGGCGGGCCAGCACTACGCGGAGACGGAGCTCTCGAACGCGCGGCTGTTCGGCTGAGCCTGGCCGCGGAGGGGCGGACGACAAAGCCGGGCAGACGACAAAGGAGGGCGGCCCCTGTCGGGACCGCCCTCCTTTTCGTGAAGAGACGAACGGACTTAGAAGTCCATTCCACCGGTCGGGTCGCCGGCCGGGGCCGGAACCTTCTCGGGCTTGTCGGCGACGACGACCTCGGTGGTGAGGAACAGCCCGGCGATCGACGCGGCGTTGAGCAGCGCGGAGCGGGTGACCTTCACCGGGTCGTTGATTCCGGCGGCGAGCATGTCGACGTACTCACCGGTCGCGGCGTTGAGGCCGTGACCGTTCGGCAGGTTGCGCACCTTCTCGGCGACAACACCCGACTCGAGACCGGCGTTGAGCGCGATCTGCTTGAGCGGGGCGTCGACGGCGACCTTGACGATGTTCGCGCCGGTCGCCTCGTCACCGACGAGGCCGGTCAGGGCGTCGCTGGCGAAGGCGATGGCACCGGCCTGGATCAGGGCCACGCCACCACCGGCGACGATGCCCTCTTCGACGGCGGCCTTCGCGTTGCGAACGGCGTCCTCGATGCGGTGCTTGCGCTCCTTGAGCTCGACCTCGGTCGCGGCTCCGGCCTTGATGACGGCGACTCCACCGGCGAGCTTCGCGAGGCGCTCCTGGAGCTTCTCACGGTCGTAGTCGGAGTCGGTGTTCTCGATCTCGGCGCGGATCTGCTTGACCCGACCGGCGATGGCGTCGGCGTCGCCGGAACCCTCGATGATCGTGGTCTCGTCCTTGGTGACGACGACCTTGCGAGCGCGGCCGAGCAGGTCGAGGGTGGCGTTCTCGAGCTTGAGACCGACCTCCTCGGAGATGACCTGTCCACCGGTGAGGATCGCGATGTCCTGCAGCTGGGCCTTGCGGCGGTCGCCGAAGCCGGGGGCCTTGACGGCGACCGACTTGAAGATGCCGCGGATCTTGTTGACCACCAGGGTGGCCAGGGCCTCGCCGTCAACGTCCTCGGCGATGATGAGCAGCTGCTTGCCGGACTGGATCACCTTGTCGACGACGGGAAGCAGGTCCTTGATGTTGGAGACCTTCGAGTTGACGATCAGGATGTACGGGTCCTCGAAGACCGCTTCCTGGCGCTCGGCGTCGGTGACGAAGTACGCGGACAGGTAGCCCTTGTCGAAGCGCATGCCCTCGGTGAGCTCGAGCTCGGTGCCGAAGGTATTCGACTCCTCGACGGTGACAACACCCTCCTTGCCGACCTTGTCGATCGCCTCGGCGATCAGCGCGCCGATCTCGGCGTCGCCGGCGGAGATGGATGCGGTGGCCGCGATCTCTTCCTTGGTCTCGATGTCCTTGGCGCCCGAGATGAGGGCGGCGATGACAGCCGAGACGGCCTTGTCGATGCCGCGCTTCAGGCTGATCGGGTCGGCGCCAGCCGCGACGTTGCGCAGCCCTTCGCGGACGAGGGCCTGGGCCAGGACGACCGAGGTGGTCGTTCCGTCGCCGGCGACGTCATCCGTCTTCTTGGCGACCTCTTTGACCAGCTCTGCGCCGATCTTCTCGTACGGGTCGTCCAGCTCGATCTCCTTGGCGATCGACACACCATCGTTCGTGATGGTGGGGGCGCCCCACTTCTTCTCGAGTACGACGTTACGGCCGCGGGGGCCAAGCGTCACCTTGACGGCGTCGGCCAGGATGTTCAGGCCGCGCTCGAGGCCGCGACGGGCCTCTTCGTTGAAAGCAATGATCTTTGCCATGTGTGTCTTTCGTCCTTCCGGGACGGTGTAAAAGCAACAGCTATTGGCACTCCTTATACAAGAGTGCTAAACGATTCTGGCACTCTGACCTTGAGAGTGCAAGTGAGCTGCGCCGTCCCCTTCGGCACGAAAACGACTGACGCCGCCCGCGGGAACGGACGGCGTCAGTGGACCTCTGTTCGTGGCCCTACTGGACCAGGCGAACCGATTCTGCCTGCGGGCCCTTGTTTCCGGTTCCCACCTCGAAGGTCACCTGCTGGCCCTCTTCGAGGACCTTGTATCCACCCATGTCGATGGCGGAGTAGTGGACGAACACGTCCTGTCCCCCACCCTCAACGGTGATGAAGCCGTAACCCTTTTCAGCGTTGAACCATTTGACGGTTCCATTCGCCATTGATTAACTCCCCTTGCTGTGTTTCTGTGCGGTACGTGCGATGTTGCGAAGCACCGAGTCACGGACCCGACTGGCGGGTTCATCCGGACCGACTCCGACACCGCGCGCTGCGGGCAAAGCGAACCTGATGGGGCGACCAATCCCAGATAATAATGACGAAATCGCCGGATCGGAATGGGGTTGCGGCGACGAGAACGGTCATTTTCGACGATTGACCGGAAATTGAAACATCGGCGTAACACAACCGGGCCGAACGGGACCGACGCTCAGCTGCAGGGCGGCATCCCTCCCGCCACCGCGGCGGGTGACACGGCCCGCGGCCGGCAAAAAGCGTCGCGGCGGGAGATACCGCATCCCCCGGCGGAGAAATGGCGTCGCGGAGGGCGACTCGCCTCCCGCCGCGAGAGAGTTTCTCCCGCCACAGGCAGGGCGGCAGCCCGGGAAACGGCGGCGAGTGGAGGGTCTAGCCGGCGGGAAGGACGTAGTCGGTGCCCAGCACGACCGTGAGCGGCGAGGTCGTGTACACGTCCGACAGCCTGATGTCGCCGACCTTGAGCGAGAGGACGAGCGCACGGGCCGCACCCTCGTTGGCCGGATCGCTGTAGTAGACGAGCGTCTTCGTGATGTCGTGGGTGGACGCATCCGCCCGCGCGCCGAGGTCCGTCGATGCGCCGTTCCAGCCCTGCTTCACCAGGTTGTCGCCGACGGCGGTGGCCAGGCCCTTGGTGGTCGTGCCGTTGAGGATGGTGATCGGCAGGGAGGCGTCGAGCTTCGGGGTGGCCGTCGGAGTGGAGGAGGCGGAGGGCGTCGCGGTGTCGGAGGCGATCGGACGGAACGGCAGATCGATGTTGAGCCTGCCGGAGAGGACGGAGAGACCGAAGAGGCCGACCGCGACGAGGACGACGGTCGCGAGCGCCGCCCAGGCGAAGGTGATCCAGCCGTGTCCCTTCCGCCGGGGGCCGCGGTGGGCTCCGGTCCGCAGCAGATCGTCTGGCACGCTGTCGAAGCGGTCTTTGGGGTAGGTCGCCATTACTCTTCCGGTCGCTTACTGATGGTCCGTCGTGTGGTCCTGGATGCCGAGGCGGCGGGCGGACCGCGCTTCGGTGCGGGCATCCCGCAGACGCTGCAGTCGTTTGACGAGCATCGGGTCGAAGGCGAGTGCCGCCGGGGTATCCACCGCGGCATTCAGCAACTGATAGTACCGGGCGACGGAAAAACCGAATTCCGCGCGGATCGCCTCCTCCTTGGCGCCGGCGTGCTTCCACCACTGGCGTTCGAAGGCGAGGATGCTCCGGTCGCGGGCGGGGAGCTCGGGTGGGGTCGACGGCGAGGGTTCGTCGCCGCTCTCGGCCCTGGCAGCCACTGTTCTCCCGTCGATTGTGTCGTCTGAACAGGGCAATCCTAGGGCTGGGCCGCTGGGAGACGGCGGCACGACCACGGCTTGGCGCGAACTCGGCGGACCGGACGGCCCCAGCGCCGGCGTCCCGGAAGGCCCCCTAGAACCAGTCCAGTCGCTGCCCGTGCGGCCCGGTGTAGGCCAGCGGATGCTCGTTGAGAGCCAGCACGAAACGACCGCGATCCTCGTGGGCGAGCCCGTCGTCCGGCAGCGCCGCCTCGACGACCGGCAGGCCGGCGCGACCCTCGAGGGAGACCCAGTCCGCGTCCAGGCCGCGGACCATCTCGGCGAACCGCTGGCGCTGCTCGGCCACGAGGTACACGAGCACGCCACTGGAGACGATGACGAGCCTGGCGTCACCCGGCGCCTGCGTGACCGCCTCGGCGAGCGCATCCCTTGCGTCGCCGCGCAGCATCGTCGGGGGCTCCTCCCTGGCGATGTCCACGGCCGCCCGAAGGCGCTCGCGGCGCGTCTGCTGCTCCGGCCAGAGCAGCGTCTCGAGCCAGAGCATGTCGCTCTCGTCCCGGACGTCGAGCGGATAGAGGTCGATGCCGCACCGCCAGACGACCTCGGGCAGCGTCCGGGGAATCGGCACCCCACCGTTGGTCTCGGACTCGAGCAGGACGGCGCTCGGTCCATCGGCGGGATCGACCCGGATCCCGTCGTAGGAGTAGCTGTAGCGGTCGGGATACAGGCAGAGGCCAGCGCTCGCGCCGACCTCCAGGAGGGCCAGCGGACCGGGGATGAGCGAGAGTGCCGGAAGCAGGGAGGCGCAGCGACGGGGTTCGTTGGTCTGGGTCATCCGCACCGGCAGCTCGGCGACGATACGCGGCCAGGCGCCGATGACCCAGCTCCGGAACCGGGGATAACCGACCTCGGGCGCGCCGAGCAGTCGCGCGACGGCGAACACGAGGTTGGGCTGGCGCTTCTGCAACGGCAGTCCGTCGATGAGCTCCCGCAGCCCGGCGTCATCCGCGACCCCGAGCGCCCACTCCTCGTAGAGGGCCGAGCGGCCCCTCGCCTCGCCCTCCGCGAAGTCGCGGTACCACTGGGCGGTGTCTCTCATCCGGCGACCGGGTCGCCGAGCGGGATGCCTGCGGGGCGGTACATGGTCAGATGCGGGATGCTCGCCTCCAGATACGGCTCGCCGAAGGCCTCGAAGCCGAACTTCGTATAGAGCGGCGCGATGTACTGCTGGGCGTGCAGGAGCAGCGGCTCGCCGCCGTAGCTGTTGATGGCGCGTCGCATGAGCTCCTGCGCGAGCCCCTCGCCCCGCCGGTCTTCCCGGACAACGACCCGGCCGATGAGGCGTCTCGCGTCGCGGAAGCTCGCCGTCCGATCGACGAGGATCCGCAGGTAGGCGACGCATCCCGCTTCGTCCTCGATCCACAGGTGCTCGGTGGACGGTTCCTGGTCGCGGTTGTCCAGTTCCTCCTCGTCGATCCGCTGCTCGACGAAGAAGATGTCGGTGCGGAGTTTGAGGATCGAGTACAGCTCGTCCGTTGTGAGTTCGCCCCACGATTTGCGGACCACGGAACATTCGGGCATGGTGCCGAGTTTAATGGGGTGTTCGAAGTATTCCGGAAAGGAAGAACCCCGTGAGCGCATCCGCCGACTCCACCAACTTCAAGGTCGCCAAGACCGACGCCGAATGGCGTGAAGAGCTCGACCCCACCCGCTATTCGATCCTGCGCGAGGCCGCGACGGAACGCCCCTGGTCCGGCGCCCTGCTGGACGAGAAGCGTGCCGGCATCTACACCTGCGGCGCCTGCGGCGCGGAGCTGTTCACCAGCGGCACCAAGTTCGACTCCGGCTCTGGATGGCCGAGCTTCTACGAGTCCGTGAACCCGGACGCCGTGGTGCTGCACACCGACACCAGCCTCGGTATGACGCGCACGGAGGTGCTCTGCGCGAACTGCGGTTCGCACCTCGGCCACCTCTTCGATGACGCCTACCAGACGCCGACCGGCGACCGCTACTGCATGAACTCGCTGTCACTCGACTTCAAGGAAGCCAACTGACCCCGACGCCGCTGCTGGATGCCGCCGGGCGCCGCCGCTCGCATCCGAGGGTGACGTCCGAGGCACCCGCCCACGACCAGCTGCTGCCTCTGGTCGAGGCGGCGGCGACGGTCGCCGATCACGGTTCGCTTCGCCCCTGGCGGCTCATCGAGCTCAGGGGCGAGGCACGGGCCAGACTCGGCTCCGCCTTCGTCGAGGCGGCCGGCCTCGATGCCGACGGCGGCGCGAAACTCGCGGCCAAGCCGCTTCGCGCGCCCCTGCTCATCGCCATCGTCGCCGTCCATCGACAGAGTTTCAAGGTCGAGGAGTGGGAGCAGGATGCCGCGGCATCCGGCGTCGCCCATCTCCTCAGCCTGCTGCTCGACGAGGCGGGCTGGGG
>NZ_DASWPB010000226.1:0-3142 GCF_036404185.1 Lacisediminihabitans sp.
GGGTGGTCGAGGGCCAGGCGGATGCGCAGCAGCGGGTCGTCCGGCTGCGTCGCGTCGCGAAGCAGCACCTGGCCGCTCATCCCGAGGTGGACGACGAGCGCCTCCTGACCACCGGCGGCCGGCGACAGCGGCAGCCAGAGGAACTTGCCCCGCCGGACGGCCGAGAGGATGCTCCGACCGGTCAGGCGATCGACGAAGTCCTCGCTCGGGCCGGGATGGCGGCGCAGCGATCGTCCGTCGAAGACCTCGACGCCGCGGACGGTCGCCCCGCTGACCGCCGGCTCAAGTCCGGCGCGGACGACCTCGACCTCGGGAAGCTCCGGCACCGCTACGTGCGCGAGGAGAGGATGGTCCAGGCCTGAAGGGCCGCGGCCATCTCCGCCTGCTTCTTGCTGCTGCCGTCCCCTGCCGCGACGGGCTCGCCGGCCTCGGACAGCGAGACGACGGCGTGGAACCGCTTGGAGTGGTCGGGGCCGCTGTCGGTGATCTCGTAGTGGGGCGCGCCCTGCCCGAGACGGGAGGCCAGTTCCTGCAGGCTCGTCTTCGGGTCCATGGCGGCTCCGAAGCGTTCCGGGTCGCTGAGCAGGGGGGCGATGAGCCTCATGACGAGTCCGGTCGCCGCATCCCCGCCGGCGCTCAGGTACACCGCGCCGATGACCGCCTCGACGGTGTCGGCGAGGATGGACGACTTGTCCTGGCCGCCCGTGAGTTCCTCGCCGCGACCGAGACGGATGTACTTGCCCAGGCCGATGGTGCGAGCCACCTCGGCGAGCGCGACCGAACTGACCAGGCTCGCCCGGCGCTTGGCCAGCTCGCCCTCGTCGAGGTCCGGATTGTCGCGGTAGAGCATGACGGTCACCGCCTGCCCGAGGATGGAGTCGCCAAGGAACTCGAGCCGCTCGTTGTGGGCGGTGCCGCCGTGCTCATACGCGTACGACCGATGCGTGAGCGCGAGTTCGAGCAGTTCCGGGCTGACGTCTACCGCCAGGAACAGCTGCAGCTCCGCTCGCGTGGCACTAGTGCCAGGCATGGTTCGATCCGCGAAACGACGCGGGCGAATTAAACGTCCGCGACCTTGCGGCCCTTGTACTCCATGTACAGGGGCGCGCCGGTGGAGTCTTCGACGACCTTGGCACGGTGGGGAAGGCTGTAGGTGACCTTGCCGCCCTCGATGGTCTTGACCAGGGTGGGAGGGGTGGCCTTCCACTGGGCGCGGCGCGCGCGAGTGCTCGCGCGGGACATCTTGCGCTTCGGTACTGCCATGGCTATCTCTTCTCTCTGTCGATGCCGCTCTGGGCATCGGTTACATCCTGGGTGGTCTCTGCCTCGTCTGTCGAAGCAAATTCGTCGAGCCCGGCCAGGTTTCCGAGCGCCGCCCACCGGGAATCGATGGGGGCTTCATGCTCGTGACCCGGGTTGTCGAGGAGTCGCACCCCACAAATGGGGCACAGGCCGAGGCAATCTTCTTGACAGACCGGTTGGAACGGCAGCGAAAGCACCACCGCATCCCTGATTACGGGTTCGAGGTCAATCGTGTCCTCGTGAACCTCGTATTCAAAAGCTTCGTCAGAAGAATACGCGAAAAGCTCCTGGAATTCGACCTGGACGGGTTGTTCGATGTCGATCAGGCATCTTCCGCACTCGCCGGCCGCCGTCGCATCGACGTCCGCGCTGACCAGGATGCCGTCGTGCAGCGACTCCATCCTCAGGTCCAGGTGCAGCAGGCTGCCGGTCTTCACGCCGATCATGGCGTTGCCGAAGTCTTCCGGGACGGTCACGTCGATGGTCTTCTCCCGCATCTCGCCCGGGCGGTGCATGAGGTCGAAGACGTCGACCGTGTAGGGGGTTTTGATCACGTGAGGCACCGCACAAGTTTACTCGTGCGGACGCATCCGATGCGGTGTCGTCCTGCGCCCTCGGCGAAACGCAGCGCCCCAGCGCCCCGCGGAGGGAGAAAAGGCGCCCGGCCTGCCCGCGGCGGGAGAAAAGTCACATCGCGGCGGGAAAGATACGTCGCGGCGGGAGGCGCGCCTCCCGCCGTGACACCGTTTCTCCCGCCGCGACGGAGTTGGCCGCCTGCCCGGATGACGGAGTTGCCCGGAGGCCCGGACGCGCGGGAATGCGGGAGACGGCCAGCGCCGGCTCAGGCCGGCTCCACCGCCGTCAGCGCCTCGTCGTAGATGGCCAGCGCCTGGGCGACCTCGTCCGGGGTGATGATGCACGGCGGCACGACATGGATGCGGTTGTCCTGCACGAACGGCAGCAGGCCCCTCTCCATCAGCTGCGCCTTGAGCGTGGCCATCACGGCGCCGGACAGCGGCTGCCGCGTGGTCCGGTCGTCGACGAGGTCCAGCGCCCAGAACACACCGCGGCCGCGCACCTCACCGATGATCGGATGCTTCTCGGCGAGGGCGGTGAGCCCCGGCGCGAGATGATCGGTCCCGATGGTCTTGGCGTTCTCCACGATCCCCTCGTCCACCATCGCGTCGATGGACGCGACGATGGAGGCCATGGCCAGCGGATGCCCGGAATAGGTCAGGCCGCCGGGGAACACGGTGTCCTCGAAGGCGTTCGCGATCGACTCGGTGAGGATCACGCCCCCCACGGGGACATAACCCGAGTTGACGCCCTTGGCGAAGGTGACGAGGTCGGGGACCCAGCGCTCCTCCCCCTGGTCGGAGCCCTGCCAGGAGAACCACTCCCCCGTGCGCCCGAAGCCGACCATGACCTCGTCGACGATGAGCAGGATGCCGTACTTGTCGCACAGCGCGCGGACACCCGCGAGATAGCCGGGCGGCGGCACGAGCACGCCGGCCGTCCCGGGGATGCCCTCGATCAGCACGGCGGCGATGGTGGCCTGCCCCTCGGAGACGATCACCCGCTCCAGGTGACGCAGGGCACGGAGACACTCCTCCTCCGGGGTGGTCGCCCAGAACTCCGAGCGGTAGAGGAACGGCCCGAAGAAGTGCACGTGCCCGCGGGCGAACTCGTTGGGGATCCTCCGCCAGTCGCCGGTCGCGACGATGGCCGCCCCCGTGTTGCCGTGGTACGAGCGGTACTGGGTGAGGATCTTGTCCCGCCCCGTGACGAGCCTGGCCATTCTGATGGCGTTCTCGTTGGCATCCGCGCCGCCGTTGGTGAA
>NZ_DASWPB010000227.1:0-6217 GCF_036404185.1 Lacisediminihabitans sp.
CGGCGGCCATAGCGAGAGGGAAACGCCCGGTCACATTCCGAACCCGGAAGCTAAGACTCTCTGCGCCGATGGTACTGCAAGGGGGACCTTGTGGGAGAGTAGGACACCGCCGGACTTCTTTGTAAGATGGCCACCCTGTCAAGGGTGGCCATTTTGCGTTAACGCCGGTTGACGGCAACAGTTCAATAGAGATTCTCATACAGGGAGAGACGTGTCCGATTCTGGAGACCGTGAGAAACGACCCGGCCAGCCGCCGAGCGGGAGCAGGCCGCGAGGCGGCCGTCCCGACAGGGGAGGGCCAGCCGCCGATCGTCCGCGCCGGGACGGGCCGACCGGCGGGCGTCCCTCCCGGGACGGGGAGCGTCCCTCCCGCCGCCCGGACGCCGACCTGTCGAAGAATCCCAGGGAGCGTCGCGGAGGCGGCGATCGTCCCGGGTATCAGGGCCGATCCCCGCAGGAGCAGGAGGAGCGTGACCCCTACGGCATCCGCGCGGTCCGCGGGCGTCACGACGATCCGGTCATCCCGGACGACGTGCAGGCCAAGGATCTCGACCGGGTGGCCCGCGCTCAGCTGAAGACGCTGAGCAAGGAGAACGCCGACGGCGTGGCCCAGCACCTCGTCATGGTGGCCAGGCTCATCGATTCCGATCCGAAGCTCGCCCACGAGCACGCCCTGTCGGCGGCTCGCCGGGCGGGGCGGATCGCCGTCGTGCGCGAGACCCTCGCCATCACCGCCTATTCGACCGGCGACTTCGCGCTCGCGTTGCGGGAGTTGCGGACCTACCGGCGCATCTCCGGCAGGGACGACCAGCTGCCGCTGATGGTGGACAGCGAGCGCGGTCTCGGACGCCCCGACAGGGCGCTGGAGCTCGGCAGGTCCGTTCCTCGCGCCTCTCTCCCCGTGGAGGTGCAGGTGCAGCTGGCGATCGCGATGTCGGGCGCGCGCCTGGACCTCGGACAGACGGATGCCGCGCTGGTCGAGCTCCAGATCCCGCAGCTGGATCCCAGCACGGCCTTCTCCTGGAGCCCGGCCCTCTTCGACGCCTATGCCGCCGTGCTCGAGGACCTCGGGCGCGAGGACGAGGCGGAGGAATGGTGGCAGCGGTCCGACAGGGCGACCGAGGCGCTGGAGGGCGGGAGCGCCGACAGGGACGACGTGGTGGAGATCGTGGAAGAGGACATCGAGACGTTCGAGGAGGACCCCGACCATGACTGACCGCACTCCGCTCGACGGCGTCGACCTGCTGCTGGCGGATCTCGACGGTGTCGTCTACACGGGACCGGATGCGATCCCCTACGCCGTCGAGAGTTTGAACCGCGCGGCCGCCGGGCGGCGCGTCGGATACCTGACCAACAACGCCTCGCGCACCGCGGCATCCGTGGCCGACCATCTGACCAGCCTCGGGCTCTCCGTGCGCCCGGAGGACGTGGTGACCTCGCCGCAGGCCGCCGTGCGTCTGCTCGCCGGTCTCGTCCCCGCGGGCGCGCTGGTGCTGGTGGTTGGCGGCGACGGCCTCGTCTCCGAGGTCGTCAAGGCGGGCTTCCGGGTCACCAGGTCGGCGGACGATCTGCCGGCGGCGGTCATCCAGGGCTTCGCCCCGGAGATTGGCTGGACCGACCTCGCCGAGGCGTCGTTCGCCCTGCACACCGGCATCCCGTGGGTGGCGACGAACACCGACTGGACCATTCCGGTCGCACGCGGCATCGCACCGGGGAACGGAACGCTCGTCGCGGCCGTCCACAACGCCGTCGGGCGGCTTCCCGTCGTGGCAGGCAAGCCGGAGGTTGCCCTCTACGAGGAGGCGGTGAGCCGCTTCGGCGGATCCACGCCGCTGTTCATCGGCGACCGGCTGGACACGGACATCCTCGGTGCGAACCGCGCGGGTATCGACTCGGTGCTCGTGCTGACCGGCATCGACCATGCCAAGCAGGTGCTGGCCGCGGAGCCGAACTCCCGCCCCACCTACATCCTCGAGGATCTGCGTGGTCTAGACCTGCCGTATCCGTCGACGGAGGAGCACGCGGCCGGTGAGGCGAGGTTGTTCGCCGTCGGCGGGGCCGTGGTTCGCCTGGAGGGCAATCGGGTCTCGATCGACGCCACGGGCGACGGCGGGATCGACCTGCTGCGCGCCGGCGCGGCGGCCGTCTGGGGAGCGGGCGTGGCGATCTACGGCCTCGAGGTCGCGCCGGAGCTGTACGTGGAAGGGTAGCGTTGAGCCATGCCAGAGCAGAACGGTGACAGCGCGCAGGACGACGAGACGGAGCCGCTTCGGATCGACGACCCCGATGCGCTGCTCTCCCGGCTCCGGCTGATCGAGGATCAGCCCCTCGAGCAGCGCGCGGCGGCCTTCACCCAGATCCACGACCGCCTGCAGGCGACCCTCGAGGGGGAGACCCAGCGTCCGCATGGCTGAGTCCCGCCTCGACGCCGCCCTCGCCGACCGCGGCATCGTGCGTTCCCGCACCCAGGCGGCGCGGCTCATCGCCGACGGCTCCGTGACCGTCGACGGGGTCATGGCAGTGAAGGCGTCCATGCGCGTCGGGGACGATCAGGTGCTCGAGCTCACGGCATCGGATCACTACGTGGGTCGCGCCGCTCACAAGCTGCTCGCCGCGCTGGAGGAGTTCCGCATCCCGGTCGTGGGCAGGCAGGCACTGGATGTCGGTGCGTCGACGGGAGGATTCACCCAGGTACTGCTGGAGCGCGGAGCCGTCCACGTCGTCGCCCTCGACGTGGGACACGGCCAGCTCGACCCGCTCATCGCCACCGACGCCCGGGTCACGACGATCGAGGGCTTCAACGCCAGGGACCTGACCGCGGAGGCACTGGATGCGGCGGCGGGGTTCGCCACGCATCCGACGATCGTGGTCGCCGACCTCTCCTTCATCTCGCTCACCACCGTGCTGCCGGCGATCGTCGCGACGGCGGGCACGGCCGCCGACTACGTGCTGCTGATCAAACCGCAGTTCGAGGTCGGGCGCACGGGCATCCGGGAGGGCATCGTTCACGACGCCGCGCTGCGCGCCGAGGCGATCGGCGGCGTGCTCTGGGCGGCCTGGGACCTCGGACTGCCGACGGCCGGGCTCATCTCCTCACCAATTCTGGGAAACGCCGGAAACCACGAGTATCTCGTCTGGTTGAGCGCCGCGGTCGGCGGCAATCCGACAGAATGGAGTGAGCGGGTCACGACCCTGTCCGGATCGCTCTGAACCGCCGGCGTCCGCGAGGGCACCACGACACGAGGAGTTCAGCAGTGACTGCACGGTACATGCTCGTCGTCGCTCACACCGGTCGGCAGGATTCGCTGGATGCCGCCGTGGCCGTGAGCCGTCAGCTGGTGGCCGCCGGGGTGAGCCCGGTGATGAAACCGGACGAGTATGCGGACGTCGCGGCGCAGGCGCCCGACCTCACCTCCATCGAGGTGCTCGGCGACGTGATCGGCATCGAGGAGCTCGAGCTCGTCATCGTGCTCGGGGGAGACGGCACCATCCTGCGTTCCGCGGAGATGGTCAGAGGCTCGACAGCACCGCTGCTCGGCGTCAACCTCGGCCACGTGGGATTCCTGGCCGAGAGCGAACGGGACACGCTGGCGGAGACCGTCGATCGCGCGGTCGCCGGCGACTACCTGGTCGAGGAGCGCATGACCCTGTCCGTCCGGGTGAAGGTCGCCTCCGAGGTGGTCTACGAGACCTGGGCGCTCAACGAGGCCACCGTGGAGAAGGCGAGCAGGGAGCGCATGCTCGAGGTCGTCATCGAGGTCGACGGCAGGCCGCTCTCCTCCTTCGGCTGCGACGGCGTCGTGATGTCCACGCCCACCGGTTCCACCGCATACGCCTTCTCTGCCGGCGGACCCATCGTGTGGCCGGGGGTCGATGCCATGCTGCTCGTCCCGCTCAGCCCGCACGCGCTCTTCGGGCGCCCGCTGGTCATCGGCCCGGACTCCGTGTTCGCCGTCGAGGTCCTCGAGCGCACCCAGGGAACCGGTGTGCTCTGGTGCGACGGACGTCGCACCCACGATCTGCCGCCGGGCGCCCGCGTGGTCGTCCGTCGTTCCGCCGTTCCCGTCCGTCTCGCCCGGCTGCACCAGGGGCCGTTCACCGATCGCCTCGTCGGGAAATTCAACCTGCCGACAAACGGCTGGCGCGGGCCGGCCAACCGCGAAGGCGCACCGGTGTGATCGAGGAGATCTCCATCCGCGACCTCGGTGTCATCGGCGAGGCACGCCTTCCGCTCGGCCCGGGGTTCACCGCCATCACCGGGGAGACCGGTGCGGGCAAGACGATGGTCGTCACGGCGCTCGGGCTGTTGCTCGGTGATCGTGCGGACAGTTCCGTGCTGCGCAGGGACGCCGGTGCCGCGGTCGTCGAGGGGCACTGGCTGGTCGATCCGTCCGGCCCGGTGGCCGAGCGGGTGCGCGATGCGGGGGGTGACCTGGACGGCGGTGAGCTCATCCTCGGCCGGTCCGTCTCGCAGGAGGGACGCAGCCGCGCCGTCGTCGGCGGTCGTACCGCCCCGGTGAGCGTGCTCAACGAGATCGGCCAGCAGTTGGTCGTCGTGCACGGCCAATCCGACCAGGTTCGCCTGAGATCGGCGACCGCGCAGCGGGAGGCGCTCGATCGCTTCGCCGGTCAGGAACTGGCCATCCTTCTCGGCGACTACCAGGAGACCTACCGGCGCTGGCAGACCAAGCAGGGAGAGCTCGACGTGCTCATCGCCCAGCGCGACCTGCGTCTTCGTGAGGCGGAGGACCTGCGCATCGCGATGGCGGAGATCGAGGAGGCCGATCCGGTCCGCGGTGAGGACACGGAGCTGGCCGAGCGAGCCGAGCGTCTCGGCAATCTCGAGGACCTGCGCCTGGCCGCCGGGCAGGCGCACGAGATGCTCTCCTCCGAGGGCCTCGACGAGACCGCCGACGTGCTCGCGCTGCTCGAGACCGCCAGGCGCCGACTGGAACGGGTCTCGGAGCACGACGCCGCCCTCACCCCCATCGTCGAGGGCATCGCCGAGACGAGTTTCGCCGTCTCCGAACTCGCCGGCCAGCTGTCCAGCTATCTGGCTGGCCTCGACGCCGACGGCGCCCGCGAGCTCGAGCTCGTGCAGGAGCGCCGGGCGTCCCTCGCGTCCCTCGTGCGCAAGTACGGTCAGAGCCTCGACGACGTCATCGACTATCTCGACTCCGGCAGCACCAGGCTGCTGGAACTGGACAACGACTCCGATCGTTCCGCCGCGCTGGCCGCGGAGACGGAGGCGGACAGGGTCAGGATCGTCGAGCTCGCGGAACGGCTGAGCGAGGTCCGTCGTGGGTACGCAGAATCGCTCGCCGAGCGGGTGACCGCGGAGCTCGCCGCGCTGGCGATGCCGAACGCGCGGCTCATCGTGGAGGTCACCGACAGGCAGGACTACACCCTGACCGGCAAGGATGCGGTTTCGCTGCTGCTCGCGCCCCATCAGGGGGCCGATCCCCGGCCGCTCGGCCGCGGCGCATCCGGCGGAGAGCTGTCGCGGGTCATGCTCGCGATCGAGGTGGTCATCGCCGGCAGCGATCCGGTGCCGACCTTCATCTTCGACGAGGTGGATGCCGGGGTCGGCGGGGCATCCGCGATCGAGATCGGCCGGCGGCTCGCTCGACTCGCCCGGACCGCGCAGGTGATCGTCGTCACCCACCTGGCGCAGGTGGCGGCATTCTCGACCAATCACCTGACCGTGGTCAAGGACGACGGCGGCGCGGTGACGGCGAGCAGCGTGCGGCAGCTGCACGGTGAGGAGCGGATCGCCGAGATGGCCAGGCTGCTCTCCGGTCTGCAGGATTCCGAGAGCGGTCTGCAGCACGCTCGTGAGCTCATCGAGACGGCGCGCGCCCTCGACGTCTGATCCGCTGCCGTCCGCCCCATCGCGGACCGCCGCTCCTCGTGGTGCACCACCTCGGGCGGAATCCTCCCGGCGGAATCCTCGCGGCGGGAGAAGCCGCATCACGGAGGGATTCCCACCTCCCGCCGCCACGCGATTTCTCCGCCGCGAGGGACCGTATCTCCCGCCGCCAGGTCACATCTCCCTCCGCCAGGTCGCAGCTCCCGCCCGACGACGCACAGGGCCGGCGGCGATTCCCGGCACGTCGCGACGGACGGGGTGATCCGCCCTGATAAGCTGTAACCCCGTGGTGGTCAAACTAAAAGCGGACGTAACTAAGCACATCTTCGTCACCGGTGGTGTCGTCTC
>NZ_DASWPB010000228.1:0-23504 GCF_036404185.1 Lacisediminihabitans sp.
CATCCGGGCTCACCGGGCCGAGGCGACCATGCTGCGGGTCTGCGGGAGGGCTGCACCCCGGTCATCGGGGGCGCGTCGCTCCCGGGGATGCGCACGCGCGATCCGAGGATCTCGCCGACGGCGCGGAACTCGCGCTCGGCATCCTCCCGTGCCACGGCGCGCCGGATCGCGACGCCGGGGTACGGGCGCTCAGAGGGCGCGCAGCACCGTGACGACCTTGCCGAGCACGGTCGCCTCGTCGCCGAGGATGGGCTCGAACGCCGAGTTGCGGGGGAGCAGCCAGGTATGGCCGTCGCGTTGCCGGAACACCTTGACGGTCGCCTCGCCGTCGAGCATCGCGGCGACGATCTCGCCGTTCTCGGCGGTCTTCTGCTGCCGCACCACGACGAAGTCGCCGTCGCAGATCGCCGCGTCGATCATGGACTCGCCGACCACCTTGAGCATGAAGAGCTCGCCCTTGCCGACGAGCTGCCTCGGGAGCGGGAATACCTCGTCCACCATCTCCTCCGCGGTGATCGGGATGCCCGCCGCGATGCGCCCGACGAGCGGGACCATCGCCGCGTCCCCGATCGGGGTGGGGTTGTCCGAGACGACCCCGCCGCCCTCCTGCTGCAGATCGATGAGCACCTCGAGGGCGCGCGGCCGGTTGGGATCCCTGCGCAGGTATCCGCTGAGCTCCAGCTGGTTCAGCTGGTGGGTGACGCTCGAGAGGGACGAGAGCCCGACGGCGTCCCCGATCTCCCGCATGCTGGGCGGATAGCCGTTGGTGGCCACCGCACGCTGGATGACGTCGAGGATGGCGAGCTGCTTGTCGCTCAGGCTCTTGCGGCGGCGGGTGCCCGGTTTCTCCTGCAGCGGGCCGGCCTCGCGCGCCGGGTTGTCGTCAGCCATGTTCCGCCCCTTCGGCAGCAATGTCGGTGGTGTCTGGTGAAGTGATGTCCAGACACTCGAAACTGTATCCACCGTGGGCCGGATAAACAAACATGTGTTCGAGTGTCGTCGATATCGGTGGAGAGAAAAGACGAAGATGGACTTGAAATTTCGAAATCTCGAAGGTATGTTCGGAACAAAGCTTCGTATCCGGCGCTCCCGGCCGAGCGCCGGATACGAAAACCCCGTGAGGTACGAAAACCCCGTGAGGAGGGGAACGATGAGTGCAGTGACCGTAGGTGTGGTACCGGCAGGCGCCACGATCCGTTCCGCGGGGCGACCTCGCTCGGCCTCGCAGACCCGTTCGGCCGCGCAGGCCCGCTCCGCAGCCCGGGGCGCCTCTGCGACGCACGGCGGGGTGCGCCTGCGTCTGACCAGGAGGGGGCGGGTCGTTCTCACGACCCTTGCCGCCCTGCCCCTGGTGATCGCCGCCTTCGCCTTCGCGCTCAACGGTGGCGGTGCGACGGCCACCGATCACGCCGGGTCGACGACGTTCGAGCACGTGACGGTGCAGTCCGGGCAGACGCTGTGGCAGCTGGCGGGGGAGATCGCGCCCTCCGCGGATCCTCGTGACGTGATCACGGCGATCGTGCAGCTCAACAACCTGGGCAGCGGGGACGTGCAGGCGGGCGAGCAGCTGGCCATCCCGGCGGAGTACACGAACTGACGGATGTGCCGGGCCGCCCGGTGGCGGTTCCTGTGGGCGTCGTCGTCGGTCGCCGACGCCCTAGCATTGACGGGTGGCCAGTCTCAACGATCTCCCCATCCGCGACGACCTGCGCGGCCTGACGCCGTATGGGGCCCCGCAGAAGCACGTCCGTATCGAGCTGAACGTCAACGAGAACACGCATCCGATTCCGGAGGATGTGGCGACGGACATCGTCACGGCGATCGCGGAGGCCGTTCTCAACGTCAACCGGTATCCGGACCGTGAGTTCACCGCCCTGAGGGAGAGCCTCGCGGCCTACCTCGGCACCGGACTGACCAGGGACAACATCTGGGCGGCGAACGGCTCCAACGAGGTGCTGCAGCAGATCCTCCAGGCGTTCGGCGGCCCCGGACGAAGCGTCCTGGGCTTTCCCCCCACCTATTCGATGCACTCCATCATCGCCAGGGGCACGGGAACACGGTGGCTGGCGGGCGAGCGCGACGAGAACTTCGAGATCTCCCCGCGGACAGCCGTCGACTGGATCGAGAGGACCAGGCCGGACCTCGTCTTCTTCTGCTCTCCCAACAACCCGACGGGCACGCCGCTGTCCCTGGAGACGATCGTCGCCGCGTATGAGGCGACGGACGGCATCGTCGTCGTCGACGAGGCATACGCCGAGTTCGCTCCGGCCGGACTGCCGACGGCGCTGAGCCTGCTCGAAGGCCGGGAGCGGCTCATCGTCTCGCGCACCATGAGCAAGGCCTTCGCCTTCGCCGGTGCGCGGCTCGGGTACCTCGCGGCCGACCCGGCCATCGCCGACGCCCTCCGCCTGGTGCGCCTGCCCTATCATCTGTCCGCGCTGACCCAGGCCGCCGCGACGGCCGCCCTCGCCCACAGCACGGAGATGCTCGCGATGGTCGACGACATCAAGTCCCAGCGCGACCGGCTGCTCGTCGAGCTGCCGGAGCTGGGCTATCCCGCCTGGCCGAGCTGGTCGAACTTCGTGCTGTTCGGAGGGGTCGCCGATCCGCACGCCGTGTTCGAGACCCTTCTCGACCAGGGCATCATCATCCGCGACCTCGACATCCCCCATCACCTGCGGGTCACGGCGGGCACCGCGGCGGAGACGACGGCCTTCCTCGAGGCCATGGCCGGTCTCGGCGCGATCGGTAGGATTGGCGCATGAGCATCGAGCGGGTGGCGCACCTCAGGCGCGAGACGAGCGAGTCGAGCATCGACCTGGCTCTCAACCTCGACGGAACCGGCTCCTCCGAGATTCACACCACCGTCCCGTTCTTCGATCACCTGCTCACCGCCTTCTCCAAGCACTCGCTGATCGACCTGGAGGTGCGGGCGAGCGGTGACACCGAGATCGACGTGCACCACACGGTGGAGGACGTCGGCATAGTCCTGGGCAGGGCGATTCGGGAGGCGCTCGGCGACAAGGCGGGCATCGGTCGCTTCGGTGACGCCCTGGTCCCCCTCGACGAGGCGCTCGTGCAGGCCGTGGTCGACGTCTCCGGACGCCCGTACCTCGTGCATTCCGGTGAGCCGGCCGGCTTCGAGTTCCACCTCATCGGCGGCCACTTCACCGGGTCTATGGTGCGCCACGTCTTCGAGGCGATCACGGTCAACGCCGGCCTCACGGTCCACATCACGGTGCTCGGCGGTCGTGACCCGCATCACATCGCCGAGGCCGAGTTCAAGTCGTTCGCCCGTGCCCTCCGCCAGGCGGTGTCGCCTGACCCCCGGGTGAGCGGCATCCCCTCCACCAAGGGCGCACTCTAGCCGTGGGCCGGCCATCCGTCGTCGTCCTCGACTACGGCAGCGGCAACGTCCACTCGGCCGCGAAGGCCCTCGAGGCCGCCGGTGCGGAGGTGGAGCTCACCGCCGATCGACGGACGGCGATGGCCGCCGACGGGCTCGTCGTGCCGGGGGTCGGCGCCTTCTCAGCGGTCGTCGACGCATTGCACGCGGTGAACGGCGCCGAGATCGTCGATCGCCGGCTGGCCGGCGGACGTCCCGTGCTCGGCATCTGCGTCGGCATGCAGGTGCTGTTCGACCGCGGCGTCGAGCGCGGTCTCGAGACGGAGGGTCTCGGCGAATGGCCGGGCACGGTCTCCCGCCTGGATGCGCCGATCCTGCCGCACATGGGCTGGAACACCGTGGATGCCCCGGCGGATTCCGTGCTCTTCGACGGCATCGCCGATCAGCGGTTCTATTTCGTCCACTCCTACGCCGCGGCCGACTGGAGCCTGGAGGTGACCGCGCCGTTCCCGCAGCCGCGCCTGACCTGGGCGGAGCACGGCACCCGGTTCCTCGCTGCTGTGGAGAACGGACCCCTGTCGGCGACCCAGTTCCACCCGGAGAAGTCGGGGGAGCCGGGTATCCGCCTGCTGTCCAACTGGATCTCCTCCCTGCGCGGCAACTGACCATCGCGCAGACCCGCGCACCAGCGGCCTCCCGGCCGGGAAACGGCACCATGAACGACCTCACCACAACTCCGTCCCTCACCCTCCTGCCCGCCGTGGATGTCGCGGACGGCAAGGCGGTGCGCCTCACCCAGGGGGTGGCGGGCAGCGAGACGAGCTACGGCGATCCCGTCGCCGCCGCCGTCGACTGGGTGTCCCAGGGTGCGAAATGGATTCACCTGGTCGACCTGGACGCCGCCTTCGGTCGCGGCGACAACCGCGCCCTGATCGGCGAGGTCATCGACCGGGTGGGCGGCGACGTGCAGATCGAGCTGTCGGGAGGCATCCGCGACGACGCGAGCCTGAAGGCCGCGCTCGCCACCGGCGCCAGGCGGATCAACCTCGGCACCGCGGCGCTGGAGAACCCCGATTGGGCCGCGCGCGTGATCGGCGAGTTCGGCGAGGCGATCGCCGTCGGCCTCGACGTCAGGGGCACCACCCTCGCCGCCCGCGGCTGGACCCAGGAGGGAGGCGACCTGTTCGAGGTGCTGGATCGCCTCGAGGACGCGGGATGCTCGCGCTACGTCGTCACGGACGTCACAAAGGACGGCACCCTGCAGGGACCCAACCTCGAACTGTTGCGTCGGGTCGCGGAACGCACCGACAGGCCGGTCGTCGCCTCCGGCGGGATCTCGAGTCTCGCCGATATCGCGGACCTCAGAGCGCTCGTCCCGTACGGGGTGGATGCGGCGATCGTCGGCAAGGCCCTCTACGCCGGTGCGTTCACGCTGGCCGAGGCGCTGGAGGTCGCGGGCAGCTGATGGCCGGCACGGATTCGGCCGGGGTGCCCTGGCAGGGCAGGCACTTCGACCACAACGACTTCTCCGGTGACGACGGATCCGCACCAGAGCGTCTCATCGAGGCGATCCGCCGCTTCCGCACCCGCGAGGTCGGCGAGCTCGAGGTCGTCGACGCCTTCCGCGGTTCCCGGCTGCTCATCCCGCTGGTCGCGAGACTCGGGGAGGGCGATGTCGGCGAGCACGGACACAGAATCGACAAGAGCGCGGAGCTCTCGATCGTGACCGTCGCCGGCCCGGACGGACGGGACGTGATGCCGGTGTTCAGCTCTGTGGACACCATGCGGGCCTGGAATCCGACGGCGCGGCCGGTTCCCGCCGATGCCGTCCGGGTGGCGCTCGCCGCCGCGAACGAGGACACGGAGCTCGTGGTCCTCGACGCGACCTCGCCGACCGAGTTCGTCATCCGTCGTCCCGCGCTCTGGGCGATCGCACAGTCCGGGGCCTGGAAGCCCAGCTACCTCGACCGCGAGGTGCTCGCCGAATTCGTCGCCTCGGCCGAGCCGGAGCCCGCGGTCTCCGCCGTGGTGCTCGATGCGGGAGACCCGGATGCCCGACTGGCCGGCCCGGAGCTGCTGGTCGGCCTCGCCGTCAGGCCGGGCCTGGAACGGGCAGAGCTGGACGGGCTGCTGTCCAGGCTGCAGGAGCGGTGGGGCGCGAGCCCGCTGCTGACCGCGCGGGTGGACTCGATGCGGGTGCGGGTGACCGCGGCCTCCGAGGACTGATCGCCCGGTCCGCAGGAGCCGGGTCTACGCTGTCAGCATGGCGGACAGGGGATGGCTCTTCGACGGGGAGCCCGGTGAGCCGGGGCGGCAGCAGCAGCCTGCGCCTCGCCGTTCGTCCCCCTCGCGCGGACGCGCGGTCTACCGGTGGCTCAACGTGCTTTTTGTCGTGGTCCTGCTCGGCATCCTGGTCGGTGCCGGGTCGCAGCCCTGGTTCCTCGCGATCGCGATCGCCTGGGTCGTTCTCGGGGTGATCGTCACCGTGCGGGCGAGACGACGCCAGGGTCCGCCACCGAGCCTCTTCGACGACGACCCGCCGCGTCGGTGATCGCGGGTCAGCTGACCGGGCCCGTCCACTTCTCCCCGGCGCCGAAACCCGGCGCGTCCGGGATGGGGGAGGCCTCGCGGAAGGCCAGCTGCACCGACCGCAACCCGTCCCTGAGGGCGCGGGCGTGCTGGTCGCCGAGGTCGGGGGCGCTGGCCGTCACCAGTCCGGCGAGGGCGTTGATGAGCTTCCTCGCCTCGTCGAGGTCGAGCTGGTTCTCCGGGTCGTCTGCCAGGCCGCACTTGACCGCCGCGGCGCTGAGCAGATGAACGGCCACCGTGTTGATGACCTCGATCGCCGGTACCTCGGCGATGTCGCGCGCGGCGCCGAGTTCGGGGGCCGTCTCATCGCCGAGGGAGTGGTTGTGCTGGCTGTCGCTCACTGGGCTCTTTCTGCTACACTGGACGCTGGCTTCGAGGCGTGAAATGCGTCTCGAAACGAAAGTGGAGATTCTCCCACCCGCGCTTGACCGCTTCTTAAGGTTACCGGGTTGTTGCACCCCGCCAGGGTCCACGCGAGTGGTCAGGGTAGCCAAAGGGTGTCGTGCCGAGTGAACCGAGAAGAATCGGATGCCCGGTGCGTGAATCTTCTCCTTCGTCTCGGTTCGGCATCCCGCCGATTCGCCCCGGCCGACAGAACCGACTAAGGAGTTACGCATCAGCGATCCCCGTACCAATGACCGAATCCGCGTACCGGAGGTCCGACTTGTTGGCCCAGGTGGCGAACAGGTCGGTGTTGTGCGCATTGAAGACGCTATTCGTCTTGCCCAGGAGGCAGACCTGGATTTGGTTGAGGTTGCTCCCAATTCCAAGCCTCCCGTCGCCAAGATCATGGATTTTGGCAAGTTCAAATACGAGACCGCGCAGAAGGCCAAGGAGGCCAAGCGCAATCAGTCGAACACCATCCTCAAAGAGGTGCGCTTCCGACTGAAGATCGACGTCCACGACTACGAGACCAAGCGCAAGCGCGCCGAGGGCTTCCTGCAGTCCGGTGACAAGGTCAAGGCGATGATCCTGTTCCGCGGTCGCGAGCAGTCCCGTCCGGAGCAGGGTGTCCGCCTTCTCCAGCGCTTCGCCGAAGACGTGTCGGAGTTCGGCACGGTCGAGTCGAGCCCGACCATCGACGGTCGCAACATGGTGATGGTGATCGGTCCGCTCAAGACCAAGGCGGAGGTCAAGGCAGAGCACGACGCCAAGCGCGTGTCGACGAAGCCGCCTCGTGCCGAGCGTCCCGCGCAGGCGCCCGTGGCGGCGGCGCCGACCGCGGCTCCCGCGGCGCAGGCGCCCGTGGCGACGCCGGTGGTGGCTCCTGTCGAGACCGCGCCGGTCGCGTCAGCGCCCGTTGCACCCGCGCCCGTCGTCCCCGCCGTGTCGGATGCCCCGGCGCCCGCCGCCGCGAAGGCCGCTCCGGCCGCCGCGCCGAAGGCCGCGGCCGCCGCTCAGCCCGCTCCGGCGCCCGCCGCGAAGGCCGCTCCCGTCGCCGCGCCGGCCCAGAAGGCGGCGGCACCCGAGCCGGCCAAGACGCCCGCGCCGAAAGCCCCCGCCTCGAAGGTCCCGACGCCGAAGGCTCCGCAGCCGACGACCGCCAAGCCCACCCCGAGGCCCGGATCGGCGCCGAAGCCCAGCGCCATTGCCCCCAAGACTGCACCAGCAGATGTGACGACCGATTAGTCGCTAATCGCGTCGAGTAGCACGAACAAGGAGAGAGATGCCCAAGCAGAAGACCCATTCGGGGACCAAGAAGCGCTTCAAGGTCACCGGCAGCGGAAAGATCATGAAGCAGCAGGCCGGCATGCGCCACAACCTGGAGTCGAAGTCGGGTCAGCGCAAGCGCCGTCTCAACCAGGACGAGCAAATCGCCCCGGCCAACGTCAAGGCGATCAAGAAGCTTCTCGGCAAGTAACGCCGACGCGAACCGAAGGAAGAGAAAAATGGCAAGAGTAAAGAGGGCCGTCAACGCCCACAAGAAGCGTCGGGTCATCCTCGATCGCGCATCCGGTTACCGCGGTCAGCGTTCGCGCCTCTACCGCAAGGCGAAGGAGCAGGTCACCCACTCCCTCGTCTACGCCTACCGTGACCGTCGTGCCCGCAAGGGTGACTTCCGTCGCCTGTGGATCCAGCGGATCAACGCCGCCTCCCGTGCGAACGGCCTCACCTACAACCGTCTCATCCAGGGTCTGAACCTGGCGGGCGTCGGCGTCGATCGTCGCATCCTCGCCGACCTGGCGATCACCGAGCCGGCCACCTTCGCGGCTCTCGTCGCCACGGCGAAGGCCGCGCTGCCCGCGGACACCTCCGCCCCGAAGGTCGTCGCCTAGGCATCCCTCGTCCCCCAAAAGGCCCGGTCACACTCCTGTGACCGGGCCTTTTGTCTGCGGCGTGCTGGAAACGGTCTTTCCGCGAGCTCCCCCTAGGATTGGGGCGTGCTCGATAACCCCCGCTCACCGCGTGTGAGAAGCGTCGCCAAACTCGCCAAGCGAGAGGCCCGCGCCACGACAGGTCTGTTTCTGCTCGAAGGCCCCCAGGCCGTCGCGGAGGCGCTGACCTTCCGGCCGCAGCTGGTCGTCGAGCTGTATGCCACGCCCACGGCGATCGAGCGGTACACCGACATCGCCCAGGCCGCGGTGGACGCGGGAGTCGACATCGAGTTCGTCACGGAGCATGTGCTCGACGCCATGGCCGACACGGTCACCCCGCAGGGCATCATCGCGGTCTGCCACCAGTTCCCGACCTCGGTCAAGGACATCCTGCGCGACGGCCCAAAGCTCGTCGCGATCCTCGAGGAGGTGCGGGACCCCGGGAACGCGGGCACCATCATCCGGGCCGCGGATGCCGCGGGCGCGGACGGCGTGATCTTCACCGGCCGCAGCGTGGACCTGTACAACCCCAAGGTGGTGCGCGCATCCACCGGGTCGATCTTCCATCTGTCGGTGGCCGTCGGCGCCGAGCTCGAATCCGTGCTCGAACGGTCGCGCGAGGCGGGGCTCACCGTCCTCGCCGCCGACATCAAGGGGGACGACCTGCTCGAGGCCCGCCGCGACGGAACTCTCGCCCGGCCGACGGCGTGGCTGTTCGGCAACGAGGCCAGGGGCCTCTCGGACGAGCACTTCGCGCTCGCCGATCGAGCGATCACCGTGCCGATCTACGGTCACGCGGAGTCGATGAATCTCGCGACGGCCGCGTCCGTCTGCCTGTACGAGAGCGCCTTCGCCCAGCGCGACTGACCGGCGCGATGTGCCCGGCGGACGACGTGCCTGTCCCGCCTCCCGCGCATAACTCCTGCAATCCTTCCCCGCACCCGGCGTGCATCCCGTGTCCACGGCACCGCGAGGGCTCCGGCAGCAAGAAGTGCAGGAGTTGTGCACGGAGAGGGCACGGGGTCGTGTGCCACCGCTGCCGCGTCGCGCGGCACGGACGCGCTGGCGACCGCCGCGAAGCGAGCGATCCCGGTGCATTAAGCTTGTGACCCGTGTCAGACCCCCGCACCCAGCCCCCGCTCATCACCGAGGCGGCCGTCGACGCCGCGGTCGGCGCGGCCCTCTCGGCCATCGCCGCGGCGCCCGATCTCGCCTCGCTCAAGTCGGTCAAGACCGAGCATCTCGGGGAGGCCTCGGCGCTCGCGAAGTTCAACGGCGCCCTGAGGGACGTTCCGCCGGCCGACAAGGCCGCCCTCGGGAAGCTCGTCGGTCAGGCCAGGGCGCGGGTGAACCGGGACTTCGCGGCCAGGGAGGCCGAACTGTTCGCGGCGGAGGAGACCGCGAGGCTCGCCGCGGAGGCGGTCGACGTCACAGCGCTCCCCTCGCGGTGGACCCCAGGGGCCAGACATCCGCTCTCCCTCCTGCAGGAGGTCATCGGCGACGTCTTCGTCGGCATGGGCTGGGAGATCGCGGAGGGCCCGGAGCTCGAGAACGAATGGTTCAACTTCGACGCGCTCAACTTCGACGAGGACCACCCGGCCCGCGCCATGCAGGACACCTTCTTCGTCGATCCGGTCGACTCCCACCTCGTCCTGCGCACCCAGACCAGTCCGGTCCAGATCCGCTCGCTGCTCACCCGTGAGCTGCCCGTCTACGTGATCTCGCCCGGCAAGGTGTTCCGCACCGACGAGCTCGATGCGACGCACACGCCCGTCTTCCACCAGGTGGAGGGCATCGCGATCGACCGGGGGCTCACGATGGCCCATCTGCGGGGCACCCTCGAGCACTTCGCACGCCTGATGTTCGGCCAGGAGGCGAAGATCCGGCTGCGCCCCAACTACTTCCCGTTCACCGAGCCGAGTGCCGAGATGGATGTCTGGCAGCCGAACGCCAAGGGCGGCGCGCGCTGGGTGGAATGGGGCGGATGCGGCATGGTCAATCGCAACGTGCTCAGGGCCGCCGGCATCGACCCGGACGAATACCAGGGCTTCGCCTTCGGCATGGGCATCGAGCGCACCCTGCAGTTCCGCAACGACCTCAACGACATGCGGGACATGGTCGAGGGCGATATCCGCTTCAGCGAGCAGTTCGGGATGGTGGTCTGATGCGAGTTCCGATCGGTTGGCTGCGCGACTTCGTCGACGTGCCGAAGGGAGCGACGCCGGAGGACGTCCACGCCGCCCTCGTCAAGGTGGGCTTCGAGGAGGAGGACGTCCACGGCTTCGAGGTGAGCGGACCCATCGTGGTCGGCCAGGTGCTTGAGTTCACCCCGGAGCCGCAGACCAACGGCAAGACCATCAACTGGTGTCTGGTCGACGTCGGGGAGAGCGAGCCGCGCGGCATCGTCTGCGGTGCGCACAACTTCGTGGCGGGCGACAAGGTCGTCGTCACGCTCCCGGGTGCCGTGCTCCCCGGCCCATTCCCCATCGCCGCCCGCACGACCTATGGACACGTCTCCGACGGCATGATCGCCTCCGCCAGGGAGCTCGGCCTCGGCGAGGAGCACGACGGCATCCTTCGCCTGGCGTCCCTCGGCCTGGACCCGGAGGTCGGGACGGATGCCGTCGCGCTGCTCGGACTGGACGACTGGGCGGTGGAGATCAACGTCACCCCCGACCGCGGTTACGCCCTCTCCATCCGCGGCGTCGCGCGGGAGTACTCGCACTCGACCGGGCTCGAGTTCCGCGACCCGGCGTCGGCCGCGACGCCGGTTCCGGCATCCGGCTTCCCGGTGACCATCGCCGACCGGGCGCCCATCCGCGGCCGGATCGGCGCATCCGTCTTCGTCACCAGGGTGGTGCGCGGCGTGGACCCCGGACGGCCCAGCCCCGCCTGGATGGTCGGCCGCCTCAAGCTGGCCGGAATCCGCTCGATCTCCCTCCTGGTCGACATCACCAACTACGTCATGATCGAGCTGGGGCAGCCCATCCACGGGTACGACCTCGACCGGCTCTCCGGCGGGCTCGTGGTCCGACGCGCGGGCGAGGGCGAGACGCTCGTCACCCTCGACGGCACGCGACGCGCCCTGCACCCGCAGGACCTGGTCATCGCCGACGACTCCGGCGCGATCGGCCTCGCCGGGGTCATGGGCGGCGAGGCGACGGAGATCGGCCCGTCCACCACGAGCGTGCTGATCGAGGCCGCCACCTTCGACCCCGTCTCGATCGCCCGTACCGCCCGCAGGCACAAGCTGCCGAGCGAGGCATCGCGGCGGTTCGAGCGAAGCGTCGACCCCCTGGTGGCGGAACCCGCCGCGGCTCGGGTCGTTCAGCTGCTCGAGGAGCTGGCCGGCGGGCACGCGGACGAGCTCGGCTCCAGACACTACGCCGCCGAGGATCCTCGGCCCATCGAGCTGCCGACCGGCTATGTCAACGACCTCGTCGGCACGGACTACTCGCTCCAGGAGGAGCGCTCGGCGCTGACGGCCATCGGCTGCGCCATCGAACCAGGCGAGCTCGGCGTCGTGGTCACGCCCCCGAGCTGGCGCCCGGACCTCACCGACAAGGCCACCCTCGCCGAGGAGGTCGCGCGCATCGTCGGGTACGAACGCATCCCGGCCGTCCTCCCGGTGGCTCCGCCCGGTCGCGGGCTGACCCGCGAGCAGCGCCTGCGGCGTTCGGCCGCCCAGATGCTCGCGGCCAACGGGCTGGTCGAGGTGCTCTCCTCACCCTTCGTCGCCGCGAGCTCAAACGCCAGCTTCGGCTCGCCGGCGGGGGCGACCGCCGCCATCCGGCTCGCCAACCCGCTCGACGCCGAGGCGCCGTACCTGCGCACCTCCCTGATCCCCGGCCTCCTCGAGGTCGCCAGGCGAAACCTGTCCCGCGGGCTGGTCGACCTCGGCCTGTACGAGCTCGGCTCGGTGTTCCGGCCGGAGGCCGGCCGACGCTACGGTAGCGGGCCGCTGCCCTCCGGTGTTCGCCGGCCGAGCGACGGCGAGCTGGCCGAGCTGCTGGAGAGCATCCCGCCACAGCCGTTGCACGTCGCCGCGCTCCTCGTCGGGACCGCCGTCCCCAAGCAGCCCGGTCAGCAGGAGGTCCATCGGGGACTGCCCGACGCGCTCGACGCCGCCAGGCAGGTCGCGGCGGCGGTCGGCCTGGAGCTCGTGATCCGGCAGGGACGGCATCAGGCGATGCACCCCGGCCGCACGGCGGAGCTGTTCGTGGGCGACCGCCCGGTCGGCTTCGCGGGAGAGCTGCTCCCGGCGCTCGCCGAGGAACTCGACCTGCCCAGGGTGACCGCGGTCGTCGAGGCGGACCTCGGCCTGCTCATCGACCTGGCCCCCCGCGAGGTGCAGTCGAGCACGATCGCGAGCCTTCCGGCGGCGACGCAGGACCTGTCGCTCGTGGTGCCGATCGACGTCCCGGCGGGCGACGTGCTCGCCGCGGTCATCGAGGGATCCGGCCCGCTGCTCGAGCACGCGAGGATCGTGGACGACTATCGAGGACAGGGCGTCCCCGAGGGTGCCAGATCCCTCACCTTCGCCCTCCGCTTCCGGGCGAGGGACCGCACGCTCACCGCCGCGGAGGCGAGCGACGCCAAACTGGCCGGCGCGGCCCTGGCCGGGGAGCGATTCGGCGCGACGGTGCGGGAGTGACCCGTCGATGGATTGGCGCTATGCTCGATCCCGTGGACAACAGCCGCATGACCGGATGGACCGAGCGACGCGTGACAGCGCGACGCGGTCTCGGCGTGCGCGGCGAGCGAGTGAGGGCGACCCTTCGCGACTGAGCGGTGCCATCTGGTACATCGGTTCTCAGCGAGGGCGTCGCCGCATCATCCTCGTCCATCCCACTCAATAAGGGAGAACCCATGTCCTATTCCGTTGCCGTGGCCGGTGCCAGCGGCTACGCGGGCGGAGAGTTGCTCCGGCTCCTCTCGCAGCATCCCGATTTCACCGTCACCACCGTCACGGCCTTCCAGAACGCCGGGCAGGAGCTGCTCGACGTCCAGCCCCATCTGCGTTCCCTCGGCCACCTCCGGCTGGAGGAGACGACCGCGGCCGGCCTCGCCGGTCACGACGTCGTCTTCCTCGCGCTTCCGCACGGCAAGTCGGGCGAGCTCGCGGCCGAGCTCTCCGGCGACAGTCTCGTGGTCGACTGCGGAGCCGATCATCGGCTGACGGATGCGGAGGACTGGGCCGCGTTCTACGGCGGCGACTACTTCGGCTCGTGGGCATACGGTGTCCCCGAGCTGCCCGTTGGCGCCGGCCGGCAGCGTGAGGCCCTGATCGGGGCGACCCGCATCGCCGCCCCCGGCTGCAATGCCAGCACGGTCGCCCTCGCCCTGGCACCCGGCATCGCCGCGGGTGTCATCGAGGAGAGGGACCTGGTCGCCGTCCTGGCCGTCGGACCCTCTGGCGCGGGCAAGAGCCTCAAGCTGCAGAATCTCGCGGCGGAGGTGCTCGGTTCGGCGAATCCCTACGCCGTGGGCGGGGTCCACCGGCACATCCCGGAGATCCAGCAGAGCCTGAGGGCCGCCGGAGCGACCGCGCCGACCATCTCGTTCACCCCCGTCCTCGTCCCGATGTCCAGGGGCATCCTCGCGACCTCGACCGCCCGCCTCGTCCCCGGCACCTCGCCCGCCGACGTGCGCGCGGCCTGGGAGGCCGCCTACGCCGACGAGCCGTTCGTCCACGTGCTGCCCGCCGGACGGATGCCGCGCACCGCGGACGTGCTCGGTGCGAACACGGCGCTCATCGGCCTCGCCGTCGACGAGGCCGCCGGCCGCGTCGTCACCGTCACGGCCGTCGACAACCTGGTCAAGGGCACCGCGGGCGCCGCCATTCAATCGGCCAACGTCGCGCTCGGGCTCGACGAGACGAGCGGCCTGCCGCTGGACGGAGTCGCACCATGAGCGTCACGCATCCACTCGGCTTCGAGGCCGCGGGCGTCGCCTCCGGCCTCAAGTCCAAGGGCGGGAAGGACGTCGCCCTGGTCGTCAACCGCGGTCCGGCTCTGGCCGCCGCCGCCGTCTTCACGAGCAACCGGGCGAAGGCCAATCCGGTGATCTGGTCGCAGCAGGCGATCTCGGACGGGCTCATCACCGCGGTCGTGCTGAACTCCGGCGGCGCCAACTGCTACACCGGGGCCGCGGGCTTCCGGGTCACGCACTCGACGGCGGAACACGCGGCATCGCTCCTCGGCGCCTCGGCCGGCGACATCCTGGTCTGCTCGACCGGGATCATCGGCGAACAGCTCGACCTGGCCAAGGTCACCGCCGGGCTGACGGAGGCCGCCGCGCTCCTCGACTCCGAGGGAGGAGAGGATGCGGCCGTGGCCATCATGACCACGGACACGCATCCGAAGCAGGCCGTCGTCGCGCGCGACGGCTGGTCGATCGGCGGCATGGCGAAGGGCGCGGGGATGCTCGCCCCGGGCCTGGCCACGATGCTCGTCGTCATCACGACCGACGCCGACCTGTCGTCCGACCAGCTGGACACCGCGCTCCGGGGTGCCACGCGAGTCACCTTCGACCGGCTGGACTCCGACGGCGCCATGTCGACGAACGACACCGTCGTCCTGCTCGCCTCCGCGGCATCCGGCATCGCCCCCGACCCGGCCGGGTTCGCCGAGGCCCTCCACGAGCTGTGCTCCGATCTCGCCGCGCAGCTGCAGCAGGACGCCGAGGGCGCAGCCCACGACATCACGATCGAGGTCGTGGGCGCGGCGACGGAGGACGAGGCGGTCGAGGTCGGCAGGGCCGTCGCGCGGAACAACCTGTTCAAGACCGCGGTCTTCGGCAACGACCCCAACTGGGGAAGGGTGCTGGCCGCCGTCGGCACCACCCACGCGGCCTTCGACCCCTACGACATCGACGTCAGCATGAACGGCGTCCGTGTGGCCCACGCCGGGGAGCCGGACCAGTCGCGCGATCTCGTGGACCTGACCGGGCGCGCCGTCCACGTGCTCATCGATCTGCACGCGGGAGAGGCGACGGCCTCGATCCGGACCAACGACCTCACCCACGACTACGTGCACGAGAACAGCGCGTACTCCAGCTGATGGATGCCGACACGGAAGAGGCTTCTGCCAAGGCGTCCGCCCTCATCGAGTCGCTGCCCTGGCTCCGTCTGTACCAGGGCTCGACGGTCGTCATCAAGTTCGGCGGCAACGCCATGATCA
The DNA here is from genome assembly GCF_036404185.1 of Lacisediminihabitans sp. Lineage (GTDB taxonomy): Bacteria > Actinomycetota > Actinomycetes > Actinomycetales > Microbacteriaceae > Lacisediminihabitans. The sequence goes on from NZ_DASWPB010000228.1 coordinate 15,432, forward strand.
ACGAGGACCTCAAGCGCGCCTTCGCCGCCGACATGGTCTATCTTCGCCAGGTCGGGGTGTTCCCCGTTGTGGTGCACGGCGGCGGCCCGCAGATCTCGGCCGAGCTGGAGCGGCGCGGCATTCCGAGCGAGTTCCGCGGCGGCCTGCGCGTGACGAGCGCAGAGGCGCTGGAGGTCGTCCGCGAGGTCCTGACGAGCCGGGTCGGCCCCGAGCTCGCGGCGCTCATCAACGAGTACGGCGACCTGGCCGAGCCGATCTCCGGCGAGACCGACGGTCTGTTCGTCGGCACCCGCCGCGGAACGACGATCGACGGGGAGGAGATCGACCTCGGACTCGTCGGCGACGTCACCGCGGTCGACCCGTCCGTGGTGCGTGCGATCGTCGACGCCGGACGCATCCCCGTCGTCTCCTCCATCGCGCCGGAGGGCGGCCATCCGGGGCGCTCGCTCAACGTCAACGCCGACGCGGCCGCCTCGTCGCTCGCGGTCGCGCTCGGTGCCGCGAAGCTCATCGTCCTCACGGACGTCGCCGGTCTCTACAGCGACTGGCCGAACCGCGACTCCCTGGTGTCCGTCATCGATGCACCGCGGCTGCGTTCGCTCCTGCCGACGCTCGAATCGGGGATGATCCCGAAGATGACGGCGTGCCTGGATGCGGTCGACGGCGGGGTGCACAACGCATCCATCATCGACGGGCGCGTCCCGCATGCGATCCTGCTCGAGGCGTTCACCGCGGAGGGCAACGGGACACAAGTGATCTCAGGAAAAGAGGAGTCGTGAACAGCACAGACGATTGGCGGCAGCGCTTCGGCGGGGCCATGATGGGCTCGTATTCCCCTCCGCTGGCCATGCTGGTCCGCGGTCAGGGAGCCCACGTCTGGGACATCGACGGCAAACGCTACCTCGACTTCCTCGCGGGCATCGCGGTGAACGCGCTCGGACACGCGCATCCGGCGCTCGTGGATGCGGTGAGCGCCCAGGTGGCCACCCTCGCGCACGTGTCGAACTACTTCTCGACCCCTCCCCAGCTCGAGCTGGCCGAGCGGCTGCTCCGGATCACCGGAGCGGGCGAGGGCGGACGGGTGTTCTTCTGCAACTCGGGCACCGAGGGCATCGAGGCCGCGATCAAGCTCGCCAGGCTGAACCGCGGCGACGGATCGCGCACGCGCATCCTCTCGCTGGTGAACTCGTTCCACGGACGCACCACAGGCTCGCTCGCCCTCACCGGAAAGGCCGCGCTGCGGGAGCCCTTCGAGCCGCTGCTTCCGGGCGTCGAGCACATCGAGAGCACCCTCGAGGCGCTCGAGGAGGCGATCGACGACACCGTCGCCGCGCTCGTCGTCGAGCCGATCAAGGGGGAGGCCGGGGTGCTCGACCTCCCGGAGGGCTTCCTGGAACGGGCGAGGGAGCTGACCGCGCAGCACGGCGCCCTGCTGATCCTCGACGAGATCCAGACCGGCGTCGGTCGAACCGGCACCTGGTTCGCCTTCCAGCAGTACGACTTCCAGCCGGATGCGCTCGTGCTCGCCAAGGGGATAGCCGGGGGAGTGCCGATCGGCGCCCTGGTCACCTTCGGCTGGGCATCCGACCTGTTCACACCGGGGCAGCACGGCAGCACCTTCGGCGGCAATCCGCTCGCGACCGCGGCCGGGAACGCCGTCCTCGGAGAGATCGAGCGTGCCGGCCTCATCGGGAACGCCGGGAGGCTGGGGGAGAGGCTTCGGACCATCGTCGCCGAGATCGGATCGCCGCTGATCACCGAGATCCGCGGTCAGGGAGCCCTTATCGGGCTCGGTCTCTCCGCGCCGGTCGCCGCCGATCTCGCCGCCGCCGCCCTGCGCGCCGGGTTGATCGTCAATGCGCCGAATCCATCCAGCATCCGGATCGCACCACCCCTCATCGTCGGCGAGACGGAGCTCGAGGAGTTCCGTCTGCTGTTCACCCAAGCCCTGGAGGCCCTCTCATGACCCGACATTTCCTGCGCGACGACGACCTGACCCCGGAGGAGCAGTCGGCCGTTCTCGACCTTGCGGCCGAGCTGAAGAAGGACCGGTTCGGCACCCGGCCGCTCGCCGGTCCTCGGACCGTCGCGGTCGTCTTCGACAAGTCCTCCACCAGGACGCGCGTGTCCTTCGCCGTCGGCATCGCCGAGCTCGGCGGAATGCCGCTCATCATCAGCACCGCCAACAGCCAGCTCGGCGGCAAGGAGACGGCCTCGGACACCGCCAGGGTCCTCGAGCGCCAGGTCGCCGCCATCGTCTGGCGCACCTTCGCCCAGTCGGGGCTGGAGGAGATGGCTCGCGGCACGACCGTTCCGGTGATCAACGGGCTGTCCGACGACTTCCATCCCTGCCAGCTGCTCGCCGACCTGTTGACGATCCGGGAGCACCGCGGGGAGCTGAAGGGCCTCACGGTCGCCTTCGTCGGCGACGGGGCGGACAACATGGTGCATTCCTATCTGCTGGCGGGGGCGACGGCGGGCATGCACGTCCGCATCGCCTGCCCGGAGGGCTATCTGCCCCAGCCGTCCGTGGTCTCCGATGCCGAGGCGATCGCCGCGGGAACGGGGGGATCGATCGCGATCGTCACCGATCCGGCCGAGGCGGTTGCCACCGCGGACGTCGTCGTGACGGACACCTGGGTCTCGATGGGCAAGGAGGACGAGAAGGCGCAGCGCCTCATCGACCTCGCCCACTACCGGGTGGACTCCGAGCTCATGGCCCTCGCCAAGCCGGACGCCCTGTTCCTGCACTGCCTGCCTGCCGACCGCGGCTACGAGGTGACCCCCGAGGTCATCGACGGCCCGCAGAGCGTCATCTGGGACGAGGCGGAGAACCGCCTGCACGCCCAGAAGGCCCTCATGGTCTGGCTGCTCCAGCAGCAGGCCTGACCGCTCGTCCGCGACGCGGCACCATAAACTCGATACGAACAACACAAGGAGAAAACACATGGCGGAACGCGTTGTCCTCGCGTACTCTGGCGGACTCGACACCTCGGTGGGCATCGGCTGGCTGAGGGATGCGACGGGCAAAGAGGTCGTCGCGCTCGCCGTCGACGTGGGGCAGGGCGGCGAGAACATGGAGGACGTGCGTCAGCGCGCCCTCGACTGCGGGGCCATCGACGCCATCGTCGTCGACGCGAAGGAGGAGTTCGCCAACGACTTCCTCATGCCGGCCCTCAAGGCCAATGCGCTCTACCAGAAGCGGTACCCCCTGGTCTCCGCGCTCAGCCGTCCGGTGATCGCCAAGCATCTCGCGATCGTCGCCAAACGGCTCGGTGCCGACAGCGTGGCCCACGGATGCACAGGCAAGGGCAACGACCAGGTGCGGTTCGAGGCCGCCGTCGCGGCCCTCGCTCCGGAGCTGAAGAGCATCGCCCCGGTGCGCGACCTCGCCCTCACCCGCGACAAGGCGATCGTCTACGCCAACGAGCACAACCTGCCCATCCGCCAGAGCGCGGCGAACCCCTACTCGATCGACAAGAACGTCTGGGGTCGCGCGGTGGAGACCGGGTTCCTCGAGGACCCGTGGAACGCTCCCATTGAGGACCTGTACGAGTACACGCAGGATCCGACCATCGCTCGTGAGGCCGACGAGATCACCATCACCTTCCAGGCAGGCATCCCGGTCGCGATCGACGGTGTGGCGCTCAGCCCGCTCGCCATCGTCGAGAAGCTCAATCAGCTGGCGGGCAAACACGGCGTCGGCCGCATCGACGTGGTGGAGGACCGCCTCGTCGGCATCAAGAGCCGCGAGGTCTACGAGGCTCCGGCGGCGCTCGCCCTCATCGCCGCGCACGAGGCGCTCGAGAGCCTCACGCTCGAACGGGACCTGAACCGCTACAAGCGCGGGGTCGAGGTCGAGTGGTCGAATCTCGTTTACGACGGGCTCTGGTTCTCGAGCCTGAAGCGCTCGCTGGACGTGTTCATCGACGACACCCAGAAGTATGTGAGCGGCGACATCCGCCTCAAGCTGCAGGGCGGTCGCGCCGTGGTGACCGGGCAGAAGAGCGAACAGAGCCTGTACGACTTCAATCTCGCCACCTACGACACCGGCGACACCTTCGACCAGTCCCTCTCGAAGGGCTTCATCGAGATCTGGTCGCTGCCGAGCAAGATCTCGGCTCGCCGCGAGCTGTCGGGGGAGTAGCCGCCGATGGCGAGTTCGGGCACGGCGGACGGCGCCCGTCGGCGGGCGGGGACGACGGGGGAGGGTGCGCTGTGGGGCGGCCGCTTCTCGAGCGGCCCGTCTCCCGAGCTCGCCCGGCTGAGCAAGTCGACGCAGTTCGACTGGCAGCTCGCCCCCTATGACATCGCCGGGTCGAGGGCCCACGCCAAGGCGCTCGCCGCGGCCGGATATCTCACCGAGGCAGAGCTGACCGGGATGCTGGATGCCCTCGACCGGCTCCTGGAGGCGGTCGAGGGCGGCGGCTTCGCCGAGCGGGAGAGCGACGAGGACGTGCACGGCGCCCTGGAGCGCGGACTCATCGAGATCGCCGGGCCGGAGCTCGGCGGCAAACTGCGCGCGGGTCGCAGCCGCAACGATCAGATCGCCACGCTCATCCGGCTGTACCTGCTCGACCACGGGAGGGCCATCGCCCACCTGGTGATCGACCTGGTTGATGCGATCGCCGCCCAGGCGGAGGCGCATCCGGATGCCGCGATGCCGGGCCGCACGCACATGCAGCACGCGCAACCGGTCCTCCTCGCCCACCACCTCCTCGCCCATGCCTGGCCGCTCGTGCGCGACCTGGAGCGGTTGCGGGACTGGGCGGCACGGGCCGCGTACTCCCCGTACGGCGCCGGTGCCCTGGCGGGCAGCTCCCTCGGGCTCGATGGCGCCCTCGTCGCCGAGGAGCTCGGCCTCATCGCCCCCACCGAGAACTCGATCGACGCGACCGCGAGCAGGGACGTCGTGGCGGAATTCGCCTTCGTCACCTCGCTCATCGGCATCGACCTGTCCCGCTTCGCCGAGGAGGTGATCGTGTGGAACACCCGCGAGTTCGGCTTCGTGACCCTGCACGACTCGTTCTCGACCGGTTCATCGATCATGCCGCAGAAGAAGAACCCCGACATCGCCGAGCTCGCCCGTGGGAAGGCCGGGCGCCTGATCGGCAACCTGACCGGGCTGCTCGCGACCCTCAAGGGGCTTCCCCTCGCCTACAACCGCGATCTGCAGGAGGACAAGGAGCCGGTATTCGACTCCGTCGAGACGCTCGAGGTGCTGCTTCCCGCCTTCACCGGCATGATCGCGACGCTGACCTTCAACACCGAGCGGATGGCGGAACTCGCGCCGCAGGGCTTCTCCCTTGCCACCGACGTGGCGGAGTGGCTGGTCACCAAGCGGGTGCCGTTCCGTGAGGCGCACGAGATCAGCGGTGCCCTGGTGAGCTTCTGCGAGGAACGCGGCCTCGAGCTGGATCAGCCGACGGATGCCGAACTGTCGGCGATCTCCCCGCACCTCACACCGGAGGTGCGCACCGTGTTGACCGTCGCCGGGTCCATCTCGAGCCGGACAGGGGCGGGAGGGACCGCGCCCGTCCGGGTCGCGGAGCAACGTGCCGCGCTGACGCGGCGTATTCGCGAACTGGAGGAACAGCTGCCATGACCTTGAGCAAAGACAACCGCAAGAAGCGCGAGCCGCAGACCCACGGCCAGAAGGTCCTGATGTGGTGCATCTTCGGCGTCGCCGCCGTGCTCGCGATCATCGCGATCGTCCTGCTGATCGTGAGCGGCGCGCCGCTCTTCTAGTGTTCGATCGTCAGCTCCTGATGTCGCCGGCCACGGAGGCGGCCCCGCTGCTGCTGGGCGCCATCCTCACGCGGCAATCGGACGAGGGACCGGTGTCCGTGCGAGTGACCGAGGTCGAGGCCTATCTCGGTTCCTTCGACCCCGGCTCACACGCCTTTCGCGGCCGGAGCAGGCGCACCGAGGTCATGTTCGGCGAGCCGGGTCGCCTGTACACCTACTTCACCTACGGGATGCACGTCTGCGCGAACGTCGTCTGCTCGCCGAGCGGCACGGCGTCGGCGGTGCTGCTGCGTGCTGGCGAGGTGGTCGAGGGGCTGGACCTCGCCAGGGCGCGGCGGACGACGAGCAAGACCGACGCCGACCTGGCCCGCGGTCCGGCTCGGCTGGTCGTCGCGCTCGGGATATCCCTCGCCGACGGGGGAGCGGATCTCGCCGAACCGCCGTTCGAGCTGACCCTCGCGGCGCATCCACCGGTCTTCGAGGCCGGCCCGCGGACCGGCGTCTCCGGCGACGGCGGAACGGATGCCTTCCCCTGGCGGTTCTGGCTGCCGGGCGAGGCGAGCGTCTCCCCGTACAAGGCCCACACCCCCAAGCGCAGGCGGGTCGGTTAGGCGCCGGCTCAGAAGGCGAAGAGCGCCGCGCAGGCACCCGCCCAGACCAGGCTGACGAGGGTGCCGATGATGAATCGTTCCCGGGTCTCCGGGCTGTCGAGCTCGCTGAACCGGCCGAGGCCCTTGATGGCGATGAGCGCGGCGACGATCTCCCAGTGCCCGACGGCGACGGCGGTCAGCACCACCAGTCGCTCGAGGTAGCCGATGGTCGTCCCGCCGCGCAGGACCTCCCGCTGCGGGGACTCGTGACCCTCCTCGGAGACGAGGATGCCGCCGTGGGTGCCGTTCATCACGGAGGCAGTGCCGGAGCCCCTGTCGGCGAAGTCGAGGACGGCCACCGTGATCGGGTTCCCGGCGACGACGCCGAGCGCCGCGGCGGCGAGGGCGGCGATCACCGTCAGGGTGTGAACCGGCGGGGGAACGACGATGCCGAACACGATGGCGCCGAGGCCGATCGCGACGGGAGCGGCGCACCAGAGCGCCAGCGCGGGCCGATGCCGACGGCCCGCGATCACGGCCAGTGCCACGGCGGCGAGCAGCACCAGAGGCACGAGGATCCAGACGGCGATTCTGAGGAATGTCATGCTGTCGGTTCTTCCTTCCCGGTGTCGGCCTCCGCGAGCAGGTTCCCGATCGCCGGGATCGCCGCGAGCTCGTGACGGATGGCCGCGGCTCGTGCGCGTTTGCTCGCGGCCTGGGGGGTGATGCCGAGGCGACCCGCCGCCTCGGCCTGGGTCCGGCCGGGGACCATGAGGTCGTAGAGCTCCCAGCCCTGCGGGCTTCGTCGCGCCCTGACGAACAGCAGGAGGTCGACGAGCGCCTCGATGTCCTCCGCACGGTGATCGTCGTCCGGACCCCGGAGGGCGAAGCGGCCGTCGCGTTTCTTGGCGGCGTCGACGGCGTCCCGCGCCGCGACGAAGGCCGGCCCGTTCGCCTCTCTGGCATGGGCGGGCAGCGGGAGGTTGACGGTTCCGTAGCCGCAGCCGACGCTCCATCCGCCCGTCCTGGTCAGGTCGAGGACGATCGCCAGGGTGGCGGCAGCGTCCTCCAGGAGGAGCTGGATCTCGTCGCCCGCCGTCCGGTCGACGGGGAGCAGCAGGTCCGACCCCCAGGAGGCCTCGATGCCGAGCATGGTCGCCTCGGCGATGTCCTCGGTGTGGCGACTGTCGACCTGGTCGGCGGTGATGACGAACACGGGATCCCCTCGATCAACCCTCACGGGGTTATCAGTTCCCTATCAAGCCTAATCGGTTGATATCGGTTCGGACAAGCCCCGATGGTTGACGCGGGGATGGCCGTCGCTCGGCTAGCCTGGGCCGGTGGAGGAGCCGGGAGAGTCGGGAGAAGGCGCCTTCACCTCCGTCGAGCGGTTCATCGACGACCGGGCGCGCCGACTGCTCACCCGCGCCCCGCACAATCGCCTCTGGACGGCGATCGTCGAGTTCCTCGTCTTCGTGCTCAAGCAGGGCTGGGCATCCATCTTCGGCGCGGCGATGCTGGCTGTGCTCCTGGCCACCAGGCTCTGGTACCCGGATCATCTCTGGCTCGCTCGCAACGACTTCGTGACCGTCGTCGCGGTGATCATCCAGTTGCTCATGGTGGTCTTCCGGTTGGAGACGCTGCGGGAACTGCGTGTCATTGTGCTGTTCCATCTCGTCGGCACGGGGATGGAACTGTTCAAGACCAGCGTCGGATCCTGGGCGTACGAGGGTCC
>NZ_DASWPB010000229.1:0-9513 GCF_036404185.1 Lacisediminihabitans sp.
GTCTCCCCCAGATCGACCGTCTCGACCGCGGTGAGCCGACGCGAGGATGCGCCGGACCGCTCGATCACGTAGAGCTGGTCGCTCCTGCCGACGAAATCGGTTCCGGTCTCGCCGAGGTCGGTGGCGACGAAGAACAGCTCGCCCGCCGGTCCGTAGGCGATCGTCGAGACGCCGTACCTGTCGTCGTCGCCCGTGAGCCTGGTCGGTTCCGCCTCCGGATCCGCCAGCTCCACCTCGAACACGTGGGAGACCAGGTCGACATCGCGGGTCGGATGACGCTCCGAGACGACGGCGAGCCGGGAGCCGTCCGGCGAGAAGGCGATGGAGCCGTGATCGAAGTCGCCGAAGGTCACCCGCCGGGCCTCGGGAACGAGGGTCGGCGGTTCGGGGGCCGGGTCGTCGGCCGATGCGGCGGTCGGGTAGACCGGTTCCGTGGAGAGGTCGGGGACGTCGACGAGGAAGACATGCCTCCGGCGATCGATCGTGTAGCCGAGACCGTTGGCCTTGTACTTGAGCGCGGTGATCCTCCTCGGCGGCTCCGCGTCCGCTCCCAGGCCCTTGACCGTGCCGTAGCGTCCCTCCTCGGGAACGGCGGCGGTGAAGGCGATCCGTCCGGAATCCGGGGACCACCGATAGGTGGCCACCCCGAGCTTGGCCTCCGTGAGCTGCAGCGCCTCTCCCCCGGCGGCGGCCATGACCCAGAGCTGGGCCGGACCCTCCAGGCCGGCCCGCAGGAAGGCGAGAAGGGAGCCGTCCGGTGAGAACCGGGGATTCGTGTCATGATGCCCGCGGCTGAGACGGCGGGAGCCGCTGCCGTCGAGCGTCACCTCCCAGAGCTGGCCGACGTAGCTGTCGGAGGCGAGGTCGGGCCTCGACACCGCCACGACGGCTCGATGACCATCCGGATGGACGGTGGGGGCGGACAGACTGAGCAGCAGGGGCAGATCGGTGGGTTTCATCAGCTCCCATGCTAACGATCCTTCGGGTCTCTCCGCCGAATCGGCGGATCGGCCCGCTCAGGCGGTGAGGAAGTCGCCGACGTCCCCGACCAGTCTGGTGTGGTCCGCCGGGACCGGCTCGACGGCGGCGAGAGCGATCTCCGCGGCGAACTCGCTCACGTTGTAGAGCCTGCCCGCCGCATCCTTCCTGGCGCTGATCGCCCCGGGGTTCGCCCGCTCGAGCAGGGTGGCGGTGATCGTCCCCTCGATCATGTCGCCGGAGACGACGACGAAGCCGATGCCCGCCGCCTCGAGCTCCGGGATCAGCTCGCGCAGCGCATCCTCGCCCGCCCTCTTGCTCACCGCGACGGGCAGGTACTCCGGCATGGTCGCCGTGGTGTGGATGAAGTGCGCCTGGTGGCTGGTGACGAACACGACCCGCGATCCCGGTGAGAGCAGCGGAAGTGCGGCCCTCAGCAGGCCAACCTGGGCGTCGCGGTTGAGCCGCATGGCGTAGTCCTCCGCCATGCCGGACTCCATGCCTCCAGAGGCGTTCATGACGAGGATGTCGAGCCCGCCCCACTCGTCCGCGATCCGCTCGAAGAGCTCGCCGACGGATGCCGGATCGGTGAGATCGGCGCCGATCGCGATCGCCGAGCCGCCCGCCGCCACGAGCTTGTCGACGAGTTTGAGCGCTCTCGCCTCCTTGTTGCGGTAGTTGATGACAACACTCGCTCCCGCCTCCGCGAGGTACGTCGCGGTGTCCGCTCCGATTCCGCGGGAGGATCCGGTGACGAGGGCGCGCTGCCCTTCCAGGGAACCGGATGCGAGGGGGTTTGTCACGGGTCAACTCCTGTCGGTGGCGATGGCCGTCCGCATGGCCGGCCCCGGCTCACGAGAATAGCAACAAGCCGTCACCTCCTTCGGCACGGAGTGCTAGTTTCAAGGGGACACGATGCACAAGGGGTGCCCGCGATGGCCACTGATTTTCTCGAGAACTATGCCTGGATCTTCTGGCTCGGGCTCATCCTCGTTTTCGTGATCATCGAGGTGGCGACGATCGACTTCATCTTCCTCATGCTCGCGGTCGGCAGCCTCGGCGGACTGGTGAGCGGCCTGTTCGGGGCCCCATGGTGGGCGCAGGTCCTGATCGCCGCGGTGCTGTCCCTCCTGCTGCTCTTCTTCGTCCGCCCGGCGCTGCATCGGGCGTTGCGCAGAGGCGCGGACGGCACCCCGAGCAACGTCGAGGCGCTTCTCGGCCTGAGCGGCACCGTCACCACGGGATTCGTCGCCGGCCAGGGTCATGTGAAGCTCACCAACGGGGAGACCTGGACGGCCAAGCTGTCCCAGACCGCCGAGGAACGTCCGGTCGAAGCCGGAGAGCGTGTTGTAGTGACGGCAATCGAGGGGGCGACCGCCGTGGTCGTTCCCGCTGAAAGGACTGCATTGTGAACTCTGGCGAACTGTTCGGCCAGGTCATCCTCTTGATCGTGATCGTGATTCTCGCGATCTTCGTCCTGGTGATCCTGTTCCGGTCGATCCGCATCATCCCGCAGGCGCGGGCCGGTGTGGTCGAGCGCCTCGGCAAGTACCACAAGACCCTGCTCCCCGGTCTCAACATCCTGGTGCCGTTCGTGGACCGGTTGCGTCCACTCATCGACATGCGCGAGCAGGTGGTCTCCTTTCCTCCGCAGCCGGTGATCACCGAGGACAACCTCGTCGTCTCGATCGACACGGTCGTCTACTTCCAGGTCACGGATGCCCGGGCGGCGACCTATGAGATCGCGAACTACCTCGGCGCGGTCGAACAGCTGACGACGACGACCCTTCGTAACGTCGTCGGTGGCCTCAACCTGGAGCAGGCGCTCACCAGCCGCGACAACATCAACGGGCAGCTGAGGGTCGTGCTCGACGAGGCGACGGGCAAGTGGGGAATCCGGGTCGGCCGGGTCGAGCTGAAGGCCATCGACCCGCCCCTGTCCATCCAGGACTCGATGGAGAAGCAGATGCGGGCCGAGCGGGACAAGCGTGCCGCGATCCTCACGGCCGAGGGGACCAAGCAGGCCGCCATCCTCCAGGCGGAGGGCGCTCGCCAGGCGGCGATCCTCGAGGCGGAGGGTGCCGCGAAGGCCCAGGTGCTCAGGGCCGAGGGCGAGGCGAAGGCCATCACGACCGTCTTCGGCGCGATCCACGAGGGCGATCCGGACAGCAAGCTGCTGGCCTACCAGTACCTGCAGATGCTGCCGAAGATCGCCGAGGGCGAGTCGAACAAGCTCTGGATCATCCCCTCCGAGCTCACCGAGGCGGTCAAGAGCATCAGCAACGGCTTCCTCGGTAACAAGGGTGCGACGCCGCCTGCCGAGTAGGCGGTCGGGGGCGGGGTCGTCCGCCGCGGACGGCTCCACCCCGGACGCCGGGGCCAGCCGTTTCTTCGACGGCGCTCCCCCGCGCATCCTCGCCCACCGCGGATTCGCCCTCGACGCACCCGAGAACACCCTGCTGTCCTTCGAGAGGGCGGTGCGACTCGGCATCACCCACATCGAGACGGACGTGCACGTCTCCGCCGACGGCGTCGCGGTGATCAGTCACGACCCGGATCTCGGCAGGGTCGCCGGCCGCGAGGGCCGGATCGAACAGCTGACGATGGCGGAATTGCGGCAGGTCGACCTGGGTCACGGCCAGACCTTCGCCAGTCTCGGGGAGACGCTGGCTGCCTTTCCGGACGCCCGGTTCAACATCGATCTGAAGACCGCGGGGGTCGTCGGTCCTGCCGTCGCCGCGATCCTCGACGCGGGTGCCACCCACCGGGTGCTCGTCACCTCCTTCGGCGACGCCCGTCGGGTGGCGGCGGTCCGGCGTCTTCCCGACGTCGCGACGTCGGCCTCCGCCCGCTCCTTCCTCGTGGCCCTGGCGGCGGCGAAGCTCGGCCTCGGCGGCCTGGTTCGCCTCGTGCTGCGGGACGTGCAGGCGGTCCAGGTGCCCGAGCGGGTGTTCCGGATCAGGGTGATCACCGCCCGCACGGTGCGCCTGCTGCATGCCGCCTCCGTCGAGATCCACGTGTGGACGATCAACGAGGCCGCCGACATGAATCGTCTGCTCGACGCCGGGATCGACGGCATCGTCACGGACCGTTCCGACCTGGCGATCGACGTGCTCATCGAACGGGCGGCGGCGGGTCAGGAGGCTGGGAGCAACCTGTAAGCGCGGTGTGAGGGAAGGATAAACCCAGCTTCGGGGTTTATAACTATGAATGCATCGCGAGAGAGGACCACATAATGGCGGATCGCAGTTTGCGCGGAATGAGGCTCGGATCTCAAAGCCTCCAAAGCGAAGAAGGGGTTACCTTCTCCCCTCGAAAGAAAAGCACCTACCAGGCGGCGGACGGAACGACCTTTGAGGTCACCTTCTCCGCCGACGCCGAGATCCCCACCGTGTGGGAGTCTCCGAAGAGCGGCCAGGAAGGCCGTCTGCTGAACGACGAAGGCAAGCAGGTCGAGCCGGAAGCGGCGGACACGAAGGTGCCCCGCACCCACTGGGACATGCTTCTCGAGCGTCGCACCCGCGCAGAGCTCGAGGAACTGCTTCAGGAGCGTCTCGACTTCCTGCGTGCCAGGAAGGGCCAGCACAAGATCGGGGCCTGACCTGCCGAGAGCTATCAGGCAGCCACTGCGGGGCGACGTCTTCCACGTCGCCTCGCAGTTTTTTGTGGCCTGAGCAGCAGACCGAGGGCGAGGCCCGCGAGGCCCGCCCCCGAGGTCAGCCACCCCACGGCACGGTCGTCGACCATGGCCGGCGTGATGGTCGTGCTCAGCGGAATGCGCTCGATCAGATGACCGGCCGTGAAGGTGGGCAGTTGGGCGATGACCCTCCCGTCGGGGCCGAACATCGCGCTGACCCCCACCGTGGAGGTGTTGACGAGGCTGCGCCCGGTCTCGATGGCTCGCAGCCGGGCGATCGCCACCTGCTGCCTGCTCTCGTCGGTGTGCCCGAAGTCGGCGTTGTTCGTGGGCGCGAGGATGTACTGCGCCCCGCTGTCGATCATCCTCTGGATGAGCGAGTCGTCGACGATGTCGAAGCAGATCGCGAGCCCGGCCACCGCGCCGTTGATGGTGAAGACGTTATTGCGCTGGCCGAACGAGTAGTCCCGCGGGACGAGGTCGAACAGGCTGGGTGCGAGGGGATACCAGAACTTCCGGTCGGGCAGGTACTCGGCGAAGGGCACCGGATGGATCTTGTCGTACTGGTCCACCGATCCCTTCCCGTTCTCCCAGAGCAGCAGGCTGTTGAAGGTGCGGCCCTTCTTGTCCTCCGTGATGGTGCCGGTCACCAGGGGCGCACCCGTGTTCTTCGTCACGTAGTCGAGTGTCTGCGCGGCATAGGCGTTGGTCAGCGGGTCGAGGTCGGAGGCGTTCTCCGGCCACACCACCACATCCACCTTCTTGCCGAAGACCGGCAGGGACGCCTGCAGATGGTCGTCGAGGATCTCGCCCTGCTGGTATCTCGCGAAGAGCCCGGAATTCGAGTCGCCCTGCACGGCCGCGACCCGGACGGACCCGGAGGTGACCACCGGCCAGGCGGGCATGGCGGCGGCGAGGAGGAAGGCGGCGGCCGCGACGATCCCGCGGACCGTCCAGGCGACGGAGACCTCGAGGATGCTCTGCAGCAGCACCGCACTGAGCCAGGCGAGCACAAAGCTGAGGCCGGAGACGCCGAGCCAGGCGACGAGCGGCGCGAAGGTGCTGTCGGACTGGGAGAAGGCCAGCCGGCCCCAGGAGAAGCCGCCGTACGGCCAGACGCTCGTGATCGCCTCGCGCAGCACCCAGAGACCGGCGAGGACCACAGGCAGACCCAGCAGCCTGCCCCAGAGGCCCGGCCAGACCCGGGGCACGAACCTCCAGGCCAGCGCGATGAGGGCGGCATCGAGGGCGAAGAAGATCGACTCGAGCCCGGCGAGGGCGAGCCACGGGACCGGACCGAGATAGACCGTCAGCCAATAGATATGGTTGCCGAAGAAGGCGAAGCCACCGACGAATCCGACGAGCAGCGATGGCCAGACCCGCCGGCCGGCAAGCGACCACATCATCAGCGGCGTGCCGAGGAAGATCAGCGGCCACCATCCCGTTGCGGGAAAGGCGGCGGCGTTGACGAAGCCGGAGAGGGCGGCGACCGGAACGGCGGCCCACAATGGCAGGGTCGTCTGGCGCTGGTGCACCCGTCAAGCCTAGATTGCCGAAGGTGGGAGTTGGACCAGAGGCGAGGTCGGTCACGCTCCGGTTGATCAGGCGACCGAGGAGTAGGCCACGATCCCGCGCCGGATCGCATCCAGCGCCTTGCGGGCGGTTCGACCGACCTGGCCGTCGGCGACCACGGACAGCTGATCGAGCAGGTCGATCGTCTGCTTGGTCATGCGGACGAAGTCTCCGGCGGCCAGTTCGGCCTCCATGAGGACGGAGTCGAGCGGGGTGCCCTGCGCCCAGCGGTACATCGCGAGCGACAACCCGCTCGACAGCGGGTTGCTCCCCGGCAGCTTGTGCTCGAGCTCGATGTCATCGAGCTTGCTCCAGAGGTCGGTGGTCTTCTCGAAGGCCGGCCGGAACGGCCCCTTCGGCAGGTAGCGATCAGAGCCCTGTCCCTCGTCCCTGCGGGGTTCGTAGACGAGGGCGGCGGCCATGGCGGCGAGTCCGGCCGGATCGAGGTCGTTCCAGACGCCCCTGCGCAGACACTCCGCGACGAGCAGGTCCCGTTCGCCGTAGATGCGGCGCAGCGTGCGGCCGTGCACCGAGGCCGTGATGACGCCGGATTCGGAGCGCACGAGGTAGCCGAGCTCGATGAGCACGTCCGTGACCCGGTCGAAGACCTTGGCGACGACACCCGTGCGGCTCCTGATCTGGCGGCTCAGCTCATCCGTCTGCCGCTTGAGCTTCCACCAGCGCTCCGCCCAGCGCGCGTGCGCCTCGCGGTCGTTGCAGGTGTGGCAGGGATGCTGTTTCAGCCGCTTGCGGAGCACGGTGAGCTGGGCCTGACGGCGATCGCGCTCCGCCCGGCTCTGCAGGTCGGCCCGCACGGCACCCTTGCGCTCGAGGTCGGTGAGCTCGCGCCGGATGCTCGCGTACTCGGCGAAGTTGCCGAGGTGGCAGTGCATCGCCTCCTCGTAGCCCCGCAGCGACTCCTCCTGGCTGCGCACCTTGCGAGCGATGTCGACGACTGCACGATCGGCCTGGAACTGGGCGAACGAGGACTCGAGGATCTCGCGGGTGCGGTCGCGTCCGAACTGCTCGATCAGGTTCACGGCCATGTTGTAGGTCGGCGAGAAACTGGAATTGAGCGGGTAGGTGCGCCGAGAGGCCAGGGAGGCGACCGCCTGCGGGTCGAGACCGTCCTGCCACTGGATCACCGAGTGGCCCTCGACGTCGATGCCGCGCCGTCCGGCGCGGCCGGTGAGCTGGGTGTACTCCCCCGGGGTGATCGGCACCCTCGCCTCGCCGTTGAACTTCTCCAGCTTCTCCAGCACGACCGTCCTGGCGGGCATGTTGATGCCGAGCGCCAGCGTCTCGGTCGCGAACACCGCTTTCACGAGCTTCTTCTGGAACAGCTCTTCCACGACCTCCTTGAAGGCGGGAAGCATTCCGGCGTGGTGGGCGGCGACCCCGCGCTGCAGACCCTCCAGCCACTCCCAGTATCCGAGCACCGCCAGGTCCTCGTCGAGGATGGTCCGGCAGCGCTCCTCGACGATGGCGTGGATCTCCTCCCGCTCCTCCGCGGTCGTGAGCCGCACCCCGGCCCGCAGGACCTGCTTGACGGCCTGATCGCAGCCGACCCTGCTGAAGATGAAGAAGATCGCCGGCAGCAGGTTCCGCTCACCGAGCAGCTTGACGAGCCCGGCCCGGTCCATCCTCACGTCGTCCGGGCGACCGCCGCGGGAATGATAGCGACCGGCGTCCCTCGACGAGCGCGGGCCCCCGGTGGCCCTGCCGCCGTAGCGGGCCAGCTGGACGAGCTCCGGGTTGACGCGGTTGGTCGCCACGACTCCGGAGGAATCGAACAGGTCGATGAGCTTGCCGCGGATGAGGATGTGCTGGTCGAGCGGGACCGGCCGCTCCTCCGAGACGATGACCGCGGTCTCCCCGCGCACCGCCTGCAGCCAATCGCCGAACTCCTCGGCGTTGGAGACCGTCGCGCTGAGCGAGACGAGGCGGACGTTCTGTGGGAGGTGGATGATGACCTCCTCCCACACGGCGCCGCGGAACCGGTCTGCAAGGTAGTGGACCTCATCCATGATCACGAAGGAGAGGTCGTGCAGCAGGTCGGAGTCGGCGTAGAGCATGTTGCGCAGCACCTCGGTCGTCATGACGACGATGCGCGCCCCGGAGTTGACGTTGGTGTCGCCGGTGAGCAGGCCGACCTGATCGGCACCGTATTCGGCGACGAACTCCTGGAACTTCTGGTTGCTCAGCGCCTTCATGGGGGCCGTGTAGAAGACCTTCGCCCGCGGGTCCTGCATCGCGAGGAACACCGCGAACTCGGCGACGATCGTCTTCCCCGCGCCGGTGGGCGCGGCGACCAGCACGCTGTCGCCGTTCTCGAGGGCCGCACAGGAGCTCAGCTGGAAGGGGTCGAGATCGAAGCTGAGGGCGGAGCGGAATCGCTCGAGGCGCGGTGAGCCCCGCCTGGTCCTGGATGCGGCGAAGCGTTCGGCCGGAGAGAGCTGGTCGGTCATGCGGGGCTGACCCCGTCCAGACCGGCGGTCAGGGCATCCGCTCGTTTGGCGAGGATGCGGTCGTGCCAGATCGCAACGGTCGCGGCGGCGAGGTAGAGCACGATCATGGGCGCGGCCAGCAGGAACATCGATCCGACGTCCGCGGAGGGGGTGGCGATCGCACAGAACACGAAGATCAGCAGGATGGCCCATCGCCAGCTCCTGATGATGTTCTTGCCCGTGAGGATCCCGATGAAGTTGAGCAGCACAAGGAACACCGGAAGCACGAAGGCGACTCCGAGCGCCAGCATCAGCTTGAGGACGAAGGTCAGGTAGTCCTTGGCGCCGACGAAGGTCGCGTCCTGTTGGGGAACGAAGGAGATCAGCACCTGGACGATGTGCGGAACGACGTACCAGCCGGCGGCGCAGCCGAGCAGGAACAGCGGAACGGCCGTGAAGAAGAAGCCGAAGGTGTAGCGCTTCTCCTGGCGGGTGAGTCCGGGGACGAGGAAGGCGAAGATCTGATAGAGCCACACGGGGCTGGCAGCGACGATGCCGATGGTGATGGAGATCTGCAGCCGGATGTCGAAGGCCGAGGTGAGGTTGGGATAGTTGATCTTGGCGTCGCGATGCTCGGCGAGAGCGATCGCCGCGATCGGCTGCCGCAGGGCCGACCAGACGAAGTCGGCCGCGAACCATCCCGCGATCGAGAGGACCACGATCGCGATCGCCGCGATGAAGAGGCGTTTGCGGAGTTCGAGAAGGTGCTGCCCGAGCGACATCCGGGCTCCGGGGCCCGCACCTCTTCTGGTGCGTGTTGCCACGGAGGCTATGGTCTGGTGCTGGACTTCGTGGCGTCCGTCTGGGCGCGAACCTCTG
>NZ_DASWPB010000230.1:0-3910 GCF_036404185.1 Lacisediminihabitans sp.
CCATCGACGACGACACGACCGCCGACCACCACGGTGTCCACGTCCGCCGCCGTCGCGGCGAGCCATATCTGATCGGGCGAGGCTCCCGCGGTGCGCGGGGTGTTTCCGGCGACGACGACCAGATCGCAGACCGCCCCGACGGCGATCCTGCCGCCGTTCCAGCCGAGGGAGGCGTATCCGGACGCACTCGCCGCAT
The DNA here is from genome assembly GCF_036404185.1 of Lacisediminihabitans sp. GTDB lineage: Bacteria > Actinomycetota > Actinomycetes > Actinomycetales > Microbacteriaceae > Lacisediminihabitans. The sequence continues at coordinate 197 of NZ_DASWPB010000230.1, forward strand.
CGAGCAGTTGGGCGGGGGCGAAGCGCCCGCGCTTCCCCGTCGCCAGGCGGTCGTCCATCTCGAGGCCCCTCATCTCCTCGAAGGGGTCGATGATCGCGTGCTGATCGCTGCCGAGGCTGAGTCCCACACCCGCCGAAAGAAGAGCGGAGGCGGGCCCGATGCCGTCGGCGAGATCGCGCTCAGTACTCGGGCAGACACACACCGTGCTCGAGCTCTCGCCGAGCAGGGAGATGTCGTCATCGGTCAGGTGTGTGCCGTGCACCGCGGTGAAGAGGGGCCCGAGCAGGCCGGCGTCCGCGAGAAGCCGGGTGGGGGTCTTCCCCCACGCGGCGAACGCGCTCTCGTTCTCGGCGGGCTGTTCCGAGACGTGGGCGTGCAGTGGGATGCCATCGACCCTCTCGCGCAGGGATTCCAGGACGGTTGGATCCACGGCGCGCACGGAATGGACGGCCGCACCGAGCCTGGCGAGGGGACCCGTCCGGACCATCGAACGCCGCCGGTCCCAGCCGTCGAGCGAGCCGTCGCTGAATCGTTGTTGTTCGGCGCCGAGCGGAATCGCGACGCCCCGCGCATCCACACCCCCGTTCAGGTAGAGGGTGTCGAGCAGCGTGATCCGAATGCGCGCCAGGGAGGCGGCGGCGAGCACGGCGTCCTCCATCGCCGTCGAGGGGTCGTAGGACTCCCCACCAGCCGCGCGATGCGGATAGTGGAACTCACCGACGAGGGTGTAACCAGCGAGGACCATCTCGGAGAACACGGCGCTGGCGAGGTCGAAGTAGCGATCGGGATCGAGGCGCGCCGCCGCCCGGTACATGAGGTCGCGCCAGGTCCAGAAGGTACCGCCCCCGCCATGGGTGCGCCCCCGGAGCACCCGATGGAAGGCGTGCGAGTGGGCGTTGGCGAGCCCGGGAAGCACGAGGCCGGTCAGCCGCCGGTCGCCGTCGCGGGCAGCGGCATCCGGCTGGACGAGTGTGACGATTCCGCCGCGCTCCTCGATCCGCACGGCGAGCTCGGCGATGCCGTCGACGATGGCGCGCTCACACCAGTAGCTCGTCATCGCGTCGGTGCCGCCGTCCGGGCCCTGATCGCCTCCGCGAGGGCGAGGGCACCGAGCTCGCAGTCCACGTCGTCGACGTACTCCTCCGGCGAGTGCGAGATCCCGCTGGGGTTGCGCACGAGGATCATCGCCGTCGGGACGCCGGCGAGCGCGAGGACCCCGGCGTCGTGCCCGGCCCCGGAGGCAAGCACGGGCAGCGGGGAGTCGGTCACCGACTCGAGGATCGGGGCGAGCTCGGCGACCAGCGACCGGTCGAAGACGGTGGCCGCCGTCCAGGACTCCTCGACCGGATGCAGGCCCGTGGTGCGCTCGACCTCGTCGACCAGCCAGCGGATGCGCTGCTCGTCGGCGGCGCGGGCGTCGATCCAGGCGGATGCCGCGGCAGGGATGGCGTTGACCGCTCCCGGCCGCACCCGCACCTTGCCGACCGTCGCGAGAGCGTCCTCTCGGACGGCGGCCGCGCGCACGGAGAGGATCACCTGGGCCAGGCCGATCATGGGATCGCGACGGTCGGCGATCGGCGTCGTGCCGGCATGGTTCTGCTGGCCGGTCACGTCCACCCGCCAGCGGCCGTGCGGCCAGATCTGGTCGGCCAAGCCGATGCGTGCCCCTGCCGCTCCGATGCCGGCGGCTCCCCCGTTCGTCGGCAGGTGCCCCTGCTCGACGTGCAGTTCGATGAACTCGCCGATCCGTCCCAAGCGCTCCGCATCGGAACCGAGTCCACCGGGGTTCTGGCCCGCCGCCGTCATCGCCTCGGCCAGCGAGGTCCCGTCGAGGTCGCGCAGCCCGCGGGCAAGGTCGGCGTCCAGCGCCCCCGTCATGAGCCGAGAGCCGGCACAGGCCAGACCGAAGCGCGCGCCCTCCTCGTCGGCGAAGGCGACGATCGCGACCGGACGACGGAGGATCACCCCGTCGGCCTGCAGGACGGCGACCGCAGCGAAGGCCGAGGCGACCCCGAGCGGGCCATCGTATGGGCCGCCGCTCGGCACGCTGTCCAGGTGCGATCCGACCACGAGGGCGGCTCCCTCCAGTTCCGGATGCCACCATGCCCAGAGGTTGCCGTTGCGGTCGGTCTCGACGTCGAGGCCGAGAGAGGCGGCCGACTGCCGGAACCAGGCCCGGCATTCGGCATCCGCCGCCGTCCAGGCGAGCCGGTCGTAACCGCCGGACACCGGATTGCGGCCGATGCCGGCGAGCTCGCCGAGCAGGGCGGTGACGGTCACTCGCCCTCCGCCATGGGAACCCGAACCCCGAGTTTGGACGCAACCTCGATCGCCTCGTCGTAACCGGCGTCGACGTGGCGGATCACTCCGGTCGCCGGGTCGTTGCTGAGCACCCTCGCGAGCTTCTGCGCAGCCAGCTCCGTTCCGTCGGCCACCGTCACCTGACCGGCATGGATGGACCGGCCGATGCCGACCCCGCCACCGTGATGGATGGACACCCAGGTCGCCCCAGAGGAGGCGTTGACCAGCGCGTTGAGCAGCGGCCAGTCGGCGATCGCATCCGAGCCGTCCTTCATCGCCTCGGTCTCCCGGTACGGGGAGGCGACCGAGCCGGAATCCAGATGGTCGCGACCGATCACGATCGGCGCCGAGATCTCCCCCGACGCCACCATCTCGTTGAAACGAAGCCCCGCGCGGTCCCGCTCGCCGTAGCCGAGCCAGCAGATACGCGCGGGCAGCCCCTGGAAGTGCACCCGCTCCTGCGCCATGCGGATCCATTTACCGAGCGACTCGTTCTCCGGGAACATCTCCAGGATGGCGCGATCGGTCGCGTAGATGTCCTGCGGGTCGCCGCTGAGCGCGGCCCAGCGGAACGGGCCCTTGCCCTGGGAGAACAGCGGGCGGATGTAGGCGGGCACGAACCCGGGGAAGGCGAACGCGTCGGAGTAGCCGGCCGTCTTCGCCTCCGTGCGGATGTTGTTGCCGTAGTCGAAGACCTCCGCGCCGACGGATTGGAAACCGACCATCGCCTCGACCTGCGCCGCCATCGAGGAGCGCGAACGCTCGATGAAGGCCTTCGGATCGGATGCGCGGGCCGAGGCCCAGTCATCGAAGCCGATGCCGAGAGGAAGATAGGCGAGCGGATCATGGGCGCTGGTCTGGTCGGTGACGATGTCGATCTCCGCACCCATCGCCAGCATGCGCGGGAAGACGTCCGCGGCGTTGCCGAGCAGGCCGATGCTCAGCGCCTTCCTGGCGTCCCTCGCCGAGTAGGCGACCTCGAGCGCGTGCTCGATCGACCGGGCCTCGACGTCCAGGTAGCCGTGTTCGATGCGGCGGGCGATCCGACTCCGATCGACATCGACGAGGATGGCGACCCCGTCGTTCATGGTCACGGCCAGCGGCTGGGCGCCGCCCATCCCGCCGCATCCGCCGGTGACGGTCAACGTCCCGGCCAGGGTGCCGCCGAACTTCTTGGCCGCCACCGCGGCGAAGGTCTCATAGGTTCCCTGCAGGATGCCCTGGGTGCCGATGTAGATCCACGACCCGGCGGTCATCTGCCCGTACATCGTGAGGCCGAGGTTCTCCAGCCGGCGGAACTCCGGCCAGTTGGCCCAGTCGGGCACCAGGTTGGAGTTGGCGATGAGGACGCGCGGCGCCCACTCGTGGGTCTGCATGACGCCCACCGGCCGGCCGCTCTGCACCAGCAGGGTC
>NZ_DASWPB010000231.1:0-1993 GCF_036404185.1 Lacisediminihabitans sp.
CGCCCAGGGCACCCTGGCCGACCGGGTCGGCCTCGACTACTTCGGCGTCGGCGAGCACCACCGCGGCGACTTCGCGGTCTCGGCCCCCGAGGTGGTCCTGGCCGCGATCGCCGCCCGCACCGAGCGCATCCATCTCGGAACTGCGGTGACCGTGCTCAGCTCGGACGATCCGGTACGGGTCTTCGAGCGTTTCGCCACACTCGACGGGCTGTCCGCCGGGCGCGCCGAGGTCATCCTCGGTCGTGGATCGTTCACCGAGTCTTTCCCGCTCTTCGGCTTCGGCCTCGCCCAGTACGAGCAGCTGTTCGAGGAGAAGCTCCAGCTGTTCGCCGAGGTGCGCAAGCAGGAGCCCATCACCTGGTCGGGTTCGACGCGGGCGTCCCTCGAGAACCAGTCGGTCTTCCCACGGCTCGAAAACGGTCTGCTCCCCACCTGGGTCGGCGTCGGCGGCAGCCCGGAATCGGTCGTCCGCACCGCGCGCTACGGCTTCAACCTGATGCTCGCCGTCATCGGCGGTCAACCGGAACGCTTCGCCCCCTACGTCGAGCTGTTCCGCAGGGCGCTCGCCCAGTTCGAGCAGCCGGTCCCGAAGATCGGGGTGCACTCCCCCGGCCACATCGCGGCGACCGACGAGCAGGCCCGTGAGGAGCTGTGGCCGCACCACTCGGAGATGACCAACCGCATCGGCAGGGAGCGCGGCTGGGGCCCGATGACCCGGGATTCCTTCGAGCTGGAGGCCGATCACGGCTCCATCTACGTCGGTTCCCCCGAGACCGTCGCGAACAAGATCGCGACGACCGCCAGGACCCTCGGTCTGTCGCGCTTCGACCTCAAGTACAGCAACGGCACCCTCGCCCACGAGAAGCTCATGACGAGCATCGAGCTCTATGGCACCGAGGTCGCCCCGCGGGTCCGGGAGCTGCTCGCCGACTGAGCCGGGCCTACAGCCCGCTGTAGGTGTGGAGGCCCTTGAAGAACAGGTTCACGATGGTGAAGTTGAACATCACCGCACCGAAGCCGACGATGGCCAGCCACGCCGACCGGGAGCCGCGCCAGCCGCGGGTCGCCCGCGCGTGGATGTATCCGGCGAAGATGGTCCAGATGATGAAGGTCCAGACCTCCTTCGTGTCCCAGCCCCAGTAGCGTCCCCAGGCGTGCTCGGCCCAGATCGCGCCGGCCATGAGGGTGAAGGTCCAGAAGACGAAGCCGACCACGATCACGCGATAGGCGAGGTTCTCGAGCTTCTCGGCGTTGGGGATGGTGTCGAGGAAGGCGAGGCCCGGGAACTTCTTCGCCTCGCGACGCGTCTGGATCAGCTGGACGATGGACAGCCCGGCGCCAATGGCGAAGAACGCCGTTCCGAGCGTCGCGACGAAGACGTGGATGATCAGCCAGTACGACTGCAGGGCGGGCGGCAGCGGCACGACGTCGACGTAGAAGCCGACCGTCCCGAACCCGAGCACGATGAGGCAGAAGCCGGTGATGTACGCCCCGAGGAACTTCAGGTTCTGCCAGAACTGCACGAACACGAAGACGCCGACGATGATGGCGGATGCCGTGAGGGAGAACTCGAACATGTTGGCCCACGGAACGCGGCCGGCCGCGACGCCGCGCAGCACGGTCCCGCCCACGTGGAGGATCCAGCCGAGGATCGTCAGGGCGTAGGCGACCCGCTCGAAGCGGCTCGATCGCCGGACGGGAGCCGGCGCATCCTGGGCCACCGGGCGTTCGAGCGTCGTGACGCCGCCGGATGCGCTCAACTGGCCGACCCGACGCGCGACCGGCATGACGGCCGCGGCGATCGGCGTCTCCGCCGAGCGTTTGGCGAGATCGAGGGTGAAGGCGATGAACGCGAAGAGGTAGACCCCCATCGCGGAGTAGATCGCGACAAGAGAGTAGGACGCCAGGGTTTCGGTGTTCACTCCGTCAGCCTAAGCCCGAGTTGCTGAGAATGGCGGGCCGCGATGTCGGCCACCGCATTGTCCAGGCCGGG
>NZ_DASWPB010000232.1:0-10647 GCF_036404185.1 Lacisediminihabitans sp.
GGGCTCCGGGAAGGTCATCGACTCGAGGACGATCTGGTCGTTCGGGTCGGACAGCGTGTCGCCCGTCGTGGTGTCCTTGAGGCCGATGACCGCGTAGATGTGGCCGGCGGTCACCGAGTCGACGGGGTTCTCCTTGTTGGAGTGCATCTGGAAGATCTTGCCGATGCGCTCCTTCTTGCCCTTGGTCGAGTTCATGACCTGGCCGCCGGAGTCGAGGTGACCGGAGTACACCCGGATGTAGGTGAGTCGACCGAAGAACGGGTGGACGGCCACCTTGAACGCCAGGGCCGCAAAGGGGTCCTTCGGGTCCGGGTGGCGCGCGACGATCTTCTCCTCGTCGCGGACGTCGTGACCCTCGGTCGCCGGCACGTCGAGCGGGCTCGGCAGGTAGTCGACGACGGCATCCAGCATCGGCTGCACTCCGCGGTTCTTGAACGCGGAGCCGCACAGCACGGGGTAGATCTCGCTGTTGACGGTGAGCTTGCGGATGGCCTTCTTGATCTCGGCGACGCTGAAGTCGATGTCGCCGTTCAGGAAGCGCTCGAGCAGCTCGTCGTCCGCCTCCGCGACGGTCTCGATGAGTGCGGCACGGTATTCGTTCGCCTTCTCGACGAGGTCGGCCGGGATCTCCTCGATCTCGTAGTGGGCGCCGAGCTGGACGTCACCCTTCGAGTCGCCGCGCCAGGTCAGCGCACGCATCTCGACGAGGTCGATAACACCCTCGAAGGTGTTCTCGAACCCGATCGGGAGCTGGATGACCAGGGGCTTGGCCCCGAGGCGCTTGACGATGGTGTCCACCGTGAAGTAGAAGTCGGCGCCGAGCTTGTCCATCTTGTTGACGAAGCAGATGCGCGGGACATCGTACTTGTCGGCCTGACGCCAGACGGTCTCCGACTGGGGCTCGACGCCCTCCTTGCCGTCGAAGACGGCGACGGCGCCGTCGAGGACACGAAGCGAGCGCTCCACCTCGACGGTGAAGTCGACGTGTCCGGGCGTGTCGATGATGTTGATCTGGTTCTTGTTCCAGAAACAGGTCGTGGCAGCCGACGTGATCGTGATGCCACGCTCCTGCTCCTGCGCCATCCAGTCCATCGTGGCCGCACCGTCGTGCACCTCACCGATCTTGTGGGTGATGCCGGTGTAGTACAGGATGCGCTCGGTGGTCGTGGTCTTGCCGGCGTCGATGTGAGCCATGATGCCGATGTTGCGGACCTTGTTCAGGTCGGTGAGCACGTCTTGTGCCACGGGGGTTCCTTACCTCTTGAAGTGTGATCTCAGGCCGAAGTCGAATCGGGGGCCGAATGGGCGCCCCTGGTGGTGGAGCGGCGACGACCGGCAGGCCGTCGCCGCCCGCCGGTTACCACCGGTAGTGAGCGAAGGCCTTGTTGGCGTCAGCCATCTTGTGCGTGTCCTCGCGGCGCTTCACCGCGGCACCGAGGCCGTTGGATGCGTCGAGGATCTCGTTGGTGAGCCGCTCGGTCATGGTCTTCTCGCGACGGGCCTTGGCATAGGTGGTCAGCCAGCGCAGCGCGAGCGTGTTGGCACGGTGAGGCTTGACCTCGACCGGAACCTGGTAGGTCGAGCCGCCGACGCGGCGGCTCTTGACCTCGATGGTGGGGCGGACGTTGTCGAGCGCCTTCTTGAGCGTGACGACGGCATCCGCACCGTTCTTGGTGGAGACACCGGAGAGCGCGTCGTAGACGATCTTCTCGGCGAGGCCCTTCTTGCCATCAAGAAGGATCTTGTTGACGAGCTGGCTGACGATGGGGGCTCCGTAGACCGGGTCCGCGACAACGGGACGCTTCGGTGCTGGTCCTTTACGTGGCATTACTTCTTGTCCATCTTCGCTCCGTAGCGGCTGCGGGCCTGCTTACGATTTTTGACTGCCTGGGTGTCGAGGGCGCCACGGACGATCTTGTAGCGCACGCCGGGGAGGTCCTTCACACGACCGCCGCGCACGAGCACCATCGAGTGCTCCTGGAGGTTGTGGCCCTCGCCGGGGATGTATGCGGTCACCTCGGTGCCGTTGCTCAGCTTCACGCGGGCTACCTTGCGCAGGGCGGAGTTCGGCTTCTTCGGGGTGGTGGTGTAGACGCGTGTGCACACGCCTCGCTGCTGGGGGTTGGCCTTGAGGGCGGGTGCCTTGGTCTTGACGACCTTCGGGCTGCGACCCTTCCGGACCAACTGCTGGATGGTTGGCACTGCATACTCCTTGTATTTACTGCACGGTGACAGCTGGTTCTTTAGCATCCGATCGGGAGGCCTGCGGATTCCCGATCGTTTTGCACCACACGCAAAGCCCCCGGTTGGGAGATCCTGAGTGGTATGCCGTGGGGGCTGCCCTCGTACAGAGGGCAAACCCAGCTCGTATGCCAGATGCCAGTGCTCGTCATCCCCGCCGCGAACAGCACGCGGGCATGATTCAAGCGCACGACAAAGCGCACACCAGATAAGACTACCGGCGCGGCGTGTCGCGGTCAAATGATCTGCGGTCGCCCTCAGCGAACGGAGACGCTGCCCTCCGCAACGAACGCCGTGGCCGCATCCGGATGGGACGCGGCCACGGCGTTCGTTGCGGTGGGACGGACCGGTCAGCCGCCGATGCCCTTCGCGAGCTCGCTGTCCACGTTCTCCAGAGCGCCTGCGGCCTTGGTGAGGAACTGCGACATGCCGTCGAGGCCGTTCACGGCCTCCGTCGTGCCCTTGGTGAACTGCTCGTACGAGGTGTGGAAGGCCCCGGATGCGGCATCCGTGACGAATCCGCCCTGCACCAGGCCGTTCACGAGGGTCTGCAGCTCGTGCAGCTTCGAGGTGATGTCGTCCTTACCGGTCGTGAGACGGTTGGCCGCATCGGTCATCTCGCTGTAGGTGACATTCATGTTTGCCATGAGGTTCAACTCCTTGATCGTCTGGGGCCGACCTCCTCAGGTCAACCAACTACTGCAAACCTACTGGCCACCCTGCCGGGAGGGAATGGGCAGGGGTGCCCATGGGTCAGGCGAACGACTCCCCGGTACCGAGGGCTTGACCGGCCCGCCAGTATTGCATCGCGGTGACCACGGCGACGGCCATGAACACCGCCCCGATGATGAGCGCTCCGGCGAAGAAGCTCGTGTCGTGAAAGAGCAACGCCATCCACGAGGTGCCGAGGAGCGCCCCGCCGACGGCGGCGAACCACAGGTCGAAACGCCAGCGGAAGGTGAACCACCGCCAGAAGGACTTCCCTGCTCCTCCACCGCGCGCACGATCTCCCCTGCGCCGGAGCTCGGCGGCGTAGGTGAGCTTCTTGACGAGAGACACCGTCAATATGCCGGCCAGGGCCGCGGCCAGACCGCCGTACAGACCCAAGACGATGAAGGTGTTGGTCGATTCCGGCTCGCGGAGGTCGAGCGGCCATCCTCCACCGCCTGAGGTGGCGAGGGGGATCAGGATGAGACACCCCCACCCCACGACGGCGACGGCTATCCAGAGCAGATGCGCACGGGCCCCGATCGGCTTCATCACCGAGACCACGGTGCCCCCCTGCCACCATCGACGGTCGCGCACGCCGAACCGGGCCGCACGACGCAGGAACACCCCGAGGAAGAGGAGGACGGCGCCGACCACCAGCAGGCATCCCGGGATGGCGATCAGGACCGACACGATGCTCGACTGACGCCGACTCAGCAGGAATGCACCGGGAACGGTCACCGTCGTCTGCAGACCCTCCCGATCGGTGCCGCTGGACAACAGCCAGAGGAGCCAGGCGAGCGCGACGAGGGCGAGCGCGACGGCGACGGCACCGAGGACGAGCAGACGACCACCGGCACGCGGCGAGTTCGCGGATCTCGCGGGACCGGAAGCCGACCGGTCAGGCACCGGCCACCACCCCTGCCGCAGCACCGCCGTCGGCGGCCTCCACCGAGTCGCCGATCCAGGTGATCGAATCGACGATGGAGTCGAAGAGCTCCGTGAACAAGGCGCCGTCGGGGGCCGTCGGCAGCGAGATCAGCATGGCGAGCAGTCCGTCCTCGACCGGCGCGGGCAGCCAGTACTCGAGCCGGAGGGACGGTGTCTCCTCTGTCACGTAGTGCTGCACACCCTCTGTAGCCACCCGAGCGACCGGACCGGCCGCGGTGTGGAGGACGGTGGCGTCGGGAAATGCCGCGCGAAGCCGGTCGGCCGGCTCGGCGAGGCCATCGAGCGCGGTGGCGATCCGAGGCCAGGGCTGCCGCCGGGTGATCATGGCGCCGGAGAAGGGCACTCCCGGCATCAGCTCGAGGGCAATCGCGTAGGCGATGGCACCCTGATCCCTTGCGTCGGTCGCCGACTTCACCAGTTCCTCCCTGAACTGGCGCCGCCGAGAGGCCAATCGATCGCTCGTGCCGATCTGCTGCTTCACGACCTGGGCAACCTGCCGTTTGATCTTCTCCGGACTCGACAGCGGAATGGTCGCCCAGGTGCCGGGAAGAATGAGGAAAAATCCCTCATCCCCCAATGGGACTCGTCGTGTTTGCACGACTAGCTCCCGAGCTCGACGGTGAGGGTGGCCACGCACCCCATCGCCATGTCGACGAAATCGTCGAATCCCGCTATGTCCTGGGTGGTGAAGATGAACTCAAGCATCTGGGCGGCGCCGTCGACGAAGACTCCGATGACCACCCTGGCCTCGGGCCGCCCGAAGGCGTCTCCGGGATCCGTATAGGTGATGAGGTTGTACGCTCCCACCGCCAGGCCCGCGTCGATGCGGACCGTCCACGTCTTGACGATGTTGTAGCGCTCGCCAGGACCGCTGCGCTCTTCGTCCTCGTCGAGCGCGGCCAGGTAGCTCTCGGGAGAGTCCGTGTCCGACAGCTCAGTCGTCCGGAAGGCGAGAACACACTTGACATGGGCGGGCTCGCCCGGCGGCAGGTAGACCGCGGCCGTGAGCCGGGGGTCCGCCGCGGCCAGGAGGCGCTCCCGCACGGCAGCCAGCTCCGCTCGGACCAGGTCGCGCTGTGCAAGCTCGGGTGCGACCTCGCGGACGAGGGTGTCGAGCCACTCCCGCCCGGAATCGCTCTCGAGGTCGACCGGATGCCATCCGTCTCGCACATCGAAATCGAAGTCGGCGATCGATCTCCTCTTGCGTTTCATCCCGAAAACCATCGGCTTCTCCCCTGTCTTCGCTCGATTGCTGCATTCCGTCTGAGACGCGGCGGCCCCGCGTCCACTCTACGGAAGGTGCCGGCGCGCCTCGTGTCTATTTCACTCCGTATACGGTCTCGCTGAGATAGGTCTTCGGGTCGCTCAGGTCCTGGGTGGCCTTCCAGGTGGTCTCGGCCTGATAGGCGGCCACGCCGACGAGCTGGATGGCGATGGTCGGCTCCTTCAGGATCGCCGGATTCAGCTTGACGAACTTGGCAACGTCGATCAGCTCCCGGTTCAGTTTCAACAGCTTGGCCGGATCGAGATCGGGGATGAGCTTCGCCTCCTTGAGGGCGCCGACGACATCCTTGAATCCCGTCTTGCCCGGACCGAGCAAGGCCTTCGGCTCGAGGTCCTTGAGACTGCCGGAGAACATGGCCTTGAGGGTGTCTTTGAAACCCATCTTGAGGTTCTTGCTCGCCTCGAGCGCCTGGGGCACCATGCTTTCGCCGGCCTTGAGCTTGAGGATGCCCCGCATGCTCTTCATCGCCTGCTCGTCCTTCAGCGCGACGGGCAGGGTCTTCATCAACGCGGCGGACTTGAGGTTCTTGGCCAGCTGGCTGAACGCCTTGCCGCCGACGAAACTCAGCGCGACGCCCGCTGCCGCCCAGACGATGTCCCAGCCGCTCCCGCCCTCGGTGATCGTCTTGATCACCGCATCGATCAGATCGAGGATCGCGCCGATCGTTCCGAGCACGATGAGGATCTGACCGAGGATGGGGACCCAACCCAGGAAGATCGAGAGGATTCCTGCCCAGTCGCAGATCGTCTTGAAGATGTCGTAGACGGTCGCCCCCCAGTCGTCCCACCACGAATCCTCGAGCCCGTGGTTCTTCTTCCCGCTGACCACCTCGACGATGGACTTGATCGCCGCCTCGGCCGCGGAGTTCTTTGCCTCGAGGGCATCGCGCCACTCCTGCTGCGCGGCATCCAGCGATTGGGCGGCGGCGGTGACGTCGTCCTGTGCGTCGGAGGCGGCCTTCTGAGATGCGGTGTCGGTGGGATCGGCGGCCTCCGCGGCTCCCTTCGCCGTCGTCGCCGTGTGCTGCGCCGACTGGAGCTCGGATTCCCTGTGGTTGATGTGGGCGATCGCCGTGGCCGCATCATCCTGGGCCGACTTCAGGGCGTAGGAGTAGGTGACGAGCGCCGTGGAGGTCACGGCGTACCGCTCCTGGGCCTTGGCGATGTCGTCGGCCACATCGCCGGCCTTGTCGCGGATGGCATCGATCGCCTGGCTCTTCATCCCGTCGACGTCGTGAATGGAGCGGAGCGTCTTCACCGATCTCGAGATGGCCTTGGCGATCTCGCCGTAGTGCTCCGCCTTGGCCCGCAACAGCGCGTCGTCGCCCTTGAGCGGCATGAATTCCTGGTCGCCCATCAGTACCCTCCTCCTCCGCCGCCCCCGCCGCCGCCACCGCTGGTGCCGCCGCCGTTTGCGGGTGTCTTTGCGCTCGTCGCCGCGTCCTCGAGTGCCTTCGACAGTCCGGCATCGACCTTGGTGAAGCCGTCCGAGATCGCCTCGATCGACTTGTAGAGGTCCTCGACCGCTTCCGTCATGCTCTTGCGCTTGTCATTCCACTTGTGGGCGAAGTCCTCGACGTGGCCGGCGAGATCGTCGTGCCCCGTGGCATCCGCGACGGTGTCGCTGAAGTCGTCCGCGTCCTTGAACTCGTGCTCGACCGCCTTCAGATCGTCCTTGAGCTGCGTCAGCAGCTCCAGGTCCAACTTGAGATCCGGCATCGCGTCCTCTCCCTCTGTTTCGTGGGACCCGAATTCTTCGTGGACCCCGCGCGAACTATCACCAAGCTAGCCATATCCGCGGGAACTGGACATGGGTAGCGGTCCCCATCCCCGTCATTCCTGCGGCAGCGGCAGCTGCACGCGCGCGAACCGACCCTTGGCGATGTACATGCCCCGGCCCGGCGGGAACTCGGAACGAATGAGGCGGGGCAGCTGGGTCTTGAGCAGGATGTCGCCCTCCACCGACTCCGGCTGCAGCAGGAATCCGCGACGGGCGTTCTTGAACTCGCCCATGAGCGGCCACGACGAGCCCCACGCCGACATCTCCGCCTCGGCGATCACCAGATGGGTGCTCCGCTTCGCCGCCCTGGCCAGCTCGACAATCGCCGAGTCCGCCGGCGTCTGCAGGAAATCGCCGATCGACTCGATGAAGACGACAATGCGCCCCTCCGTGTCCTCGTCGGCGATCGCGGCGGCCAGATCCTTGGCCAGCATGGCCACGGCGTCGGTGGTCGTCGCACGGTCCTCCCAGGAGACCGCCTCGGCCAGGCGGGAGCGGGAGTTGCCGAGGTAGTACAGCCGCGCGGCCGGATCGAAGCGGGCGATGGACTGCGCCAATCCCAGCATCGCCGTCGACCGACCGCTCGCTGGCGGTCCCGCGAGCAGCAGCGTGCCCTCCGGGTCGAAGCCAAGGGGGCCGAGATCCGTGTCTCCGATGCCGAGGACGGGGACACCCCCCACCTCGGTGGGGAGATCGGCGATCCCGTACTCCTTGGGCAACGAGCCGATGGAGGGCGCCCGAACGACGCCGGCCCGCTCCATCGCCTCCGCGAGCGCCTTGGTCGCGGTCGCCTGATCGGAGACGGAGGCGGACCCGCCCAGGATCGCCACCTGGGTCTCGAAGCCGTCCACGATGGCCCGGCCCGCCGGCGACTTGCTGCCGAGGATGTCGGACGGCACGTCGAGCATCCCGTACCCATCGTCGGCGAGCCTCAGCACCACCTTGCGTTGGATGCTCGAGCCGATCGAGGCGGGGACCGCGCCGGCACGGTCGGCGGTCAGCGCCACGTGGATGCCGAGCTGACGTCCGTCGCCCAGGATGTCCTTGAAGACGTCGTACCAGATGGATCGACCGGCGGGGATCTCGAAGTCGTTGCGGAAGTTCGGGAATCCGTCGATGAGCAGCAGGATGCGTGGCTCCGTCGGACGGCCGGCGAGGGTGCGGTACTCGACGATGTTCGAGGCGTTGGCCGCAGCGAACCGGGGGCCGCGGTCCTCGAGCTCCGCCTGCAGCATCCGGAACAGCCGGACGATGCGTTCGGAGTCGTCCCCGGCGATGATGGAGCCGACATGGGGCAGGGCCTCGAGCATCCGCAGGCTGCCCGACCCGAAGTCGAGCCCGTAGACCAGGACCGGACCGCCGCGCGGGGTGATGGCGGCGGCCGCGGCGAGAGTCCGCAATACCGCGCTCTTGCCGGAACCACCGGTTCCGAAGATCGAGAGATGACCGTCGACGTCCGGCTGGAAGTAGACAGGCAGCTGCTGCTGACGCTCCGGGATGTCGGCGACGCCGAGCAGCAGTTCGGAGTCCGTGCGCTGAGGCAGCTTGCCGAGATCGTAGAGCCCGGCGAGTTCGTCGAGCCACGGCCGGCGCGGAGCGGGGATCTTCGCCTCTCCGGCGGCCCTGACGATAGAGCTCACGAGGCGTTGCTGGTCGGTCGGCCCGAGGTCGCGGGTCTCGTCGACCTCGGTGGAGCGCACGTCCTCCCAGCGGTTCTCCCCGCCGAAGCGGAGCTCGGCCACCTCGATGTCGGCGCGCTCCGGCTCCCGGCCGGTCCAGCCACCGGCATACCCGGACTGGAACAGAGCCAGGCGCCCCGGGCCGGTCTTCGCCACCCCGCGCCCGGGAATGGCCGGGTCGAAGTGGGCGGCGTCCTTGACTCCGACGACGTCCTGGCTGTCCGACTCGTCCGCCATCCGAAGGGCGATGCGCAGGTTGGTGTTGGCCCGCAGGTTGTCCTTGATCACGCCCGCGGGACGCTGGGTCGCCATGATGAGGTGGATGCCGAGCGAGCGCCCGCGCTGGGCGATGTCGACGACACCGTCGACGAACTCGGGGACGTCTCCGACGAGGGCGGCGAACTCGTCGATCACGAGCACGAGGGCCGGCGGGCTGTCCGGGTCTCCCCGCTTCTCCAGCTCGAGCAGGTCCTTGGCCTTCTTGCGGTTGAGCAGATGCTCCCGGTAGTGCAACTCCGCCCTGAGGCTGGTCAACGCCCTGCGAACCAGGTGCGGGCTGAGGTCGGTGACCAGCCCGACCGTGTGCGGCAGCGAGACGCAGTCGGCGAAGGCGGAGCCGCCCTTGTAGTCGACGAAGAGGAAGGTGACCCGGTCCGGGCTGTATTCGGCCGCCATGCCGAGCACCCAGGCCTGCAGGAACTCGCTCTTGCCCGCACCGGTCGTGCCGCCGACGAGGGCGTGCGGGCCCTGGGTGCGAAGGTCGAGATGGATCGGATCGACGCCCGCGGAGCCGATGATGGCGCGGAGTTTGCCGGCACGCTTCTGGACGATCGGGACACCGGGCCTACGGTCGTGGATGGACGCGTTCTGCCGCCAGCGATCGATCACCGCGTCGCTGGTGTCGATGAGCTCATGGCCGAGCAGCGTGATCATCGACACGGACCTCGGCAGGTCGCTGGAGTCGGCGACGAGCGCCCCGGCGTCGATGACGGGGGCGAGTCGTTTGGCGAACTCGAGCGCTCTCACGGAATCGACCTGTTCGGTCTGCACGTTCGTGATCGTCTCGCCGAGACGGACGAGACCGACGGTGGCGAGCTCCGCATCGTCGTCGAGCCGCAGATAGGTTCGGCAGACGGCGGGAAGAGCCGGCACATCCGGCGCGACCCAGATCGGGTACACACCCGCGTCCGCCGCCTGCTCCGCCAGTTGCACGAGCCTTGCCCGGTCGACTGGGACGTCATCGGAGATCACCAGGACGATGGCGGGAACGGGAGAGGGGGTTCCGGACGTCGACCCGGACGCTCCGACATCCGCGCCGCGTTCCAGGGCGGCGCCCTCCAGGTCGAGCGCCCCGCGACGCTGGGCCTCTTTGCCTCCGAGCCGGTCGGCGACCAGCCCCTCGATCGCCGACAGCAGCTGGGCTCCGCTGGCGGCGCTGTCGGCGAGGTGCGTGACCTCGATCGGGCTGTGCGGCGACGAGGTGTGCGGCATCCATTTGAGCCACTCCAGTTCGTGCGACCAGCGTGGGCTCACCAGGGCAGCGACGACCAGTTCGGCCGGCGAGTGCAGGGCCGTGATCTGGACGAGGATGGAGTTGAGCGACCCGGTGGCGGCCGCGGGCGAGCCGGCGATGCCGAGGGCGCCGGAGTCGAACAGGTTATCGATGATCGGCACGCCGTCGATGTGGCGGTTCTCCTCCACGACGGCGTCCAGCCGCGCCTGGAACTCCGGCAGCATCTCGCCCTTCGGACTGGTGGCGACCACGGTGCGCGAGGTCATCGTGCCGATGCCGAGCCGCACGTTGAGGAAGGACCAGTGCTCCGGGCGTCTGGTCCAGAGCATCGGACCGCGACGTACCGCCTCGTCGTAGGCCTCTGCCGTCGAGGGCGACTCGTTGATGCGCAACTCGAGTTCGCGAACTCGCTCCTCCTCGAGCTGAGCGGTCAGCGAGGAGAGGTGGACGTCGAACCGGCCGATCGCCTTCCTCAACCGGCGCTTCTCCCT
>NZ_DASWPB010000233.1:0-2067 GCF_036404185.1 Lacisediminihabitans sp.
GATCCTCGGGATCTGCCTCGGTGGGTGGGCGGCAAGCTTCGTCGGGGCGAAGGGCAGTCGATCCCGCCCCGATCCGCGGACCCTGATCACCGCCGGTGCGCTCGGCGGGGTCGGCTTCACCGTGTCGTTGCTGATGAACGAGCTCGCCTTCGCGCGGCGCCCAGAGGTCGCCGACGAGGGGACCCTGGCCGTGCTGCTCGGATCGACGGTCTCCATCGTCGTCTCGGCGATCCTCGTCTCCCGGCTGGCCGCCCGGCATCGGCGGCATCCGGAATCGAGCTAGCGGAGCAGGCGGTCCGCATCGTCACCGGCCGAGCGTCCCGTCCGGGAGCTCGGGAACGAGGATGTCCAGCACATCGCGGCGCATCGTGGGCGGGTAGTCCGCGGTCGGGGACCCCAGTCTGACCAGCATCTGGATGGTCTGGCCATCCCGTGCGAACTCGTCGTGAACGATCGCGTAGAGGGCCGACATCGACGGGTACTCCTGAAGAACCTGGCTGACCGGCTGGACGACGAGGCCGAGGGTCCTGGCGCGCAGGGACAGGCGTGCGTAGAGCATTCCGGCTTCGATCTGTTCGACCCTGCTGTTCCCCGCGGTGCGGACGATGCAGTAGGCCGGAGTGTGCTCGGCGGCCGTCGTCGCCATGGACACGTTCCGGCGACCGGTCGCGGCGTCACCGTTCAGCGCGGGAGCGAGGGTGATCATGCCCTGAAGCAGGTATTTCATGAAGCCGGACGTGCCCTGCCCCTCGACGGCAAAGCCGGACCGGGCGGCGTTCTTGGCCCGCTCGTTCGCGTGGAACACCGTCTGCCATTCTCTCAGCGCCTCCGGGTAATGCGCTTCGACGGCCGTCCCATCGACGGTCAATCGCCCGAGGGCGGCGAGGTCCTCCGGCCGATCGACGATCTCCACCTCGGCGGAGAGCCCCGCGGTGATTCCGGTGAGGACGGTGATCTGGTCGGGGCCGAGCCTCGCGGACCCGTAGGGACCCCGGTTCGTGCTCGATCGGTGGATCGAGTCGTAGTCCTCCGTTTCGTCGGGAGGCATTCCGGACAGGGTGATCCTCGCCACCGGCAGCGAGGCCATGCTCTCGGCGAGCCGTTTCTCGTCGTAGCGGCCGAGAGGGAAGAGCTCGCAGGAGAAACCCAGTCCCAGGTGTACGGCCGCGACCCGCAGATACTCCAGGAACGTCCCCTGGGACACCATCGTCTGACGGCTGGGCGGGTCGACCGCCGGAGTCAGTCGTCCCGCGTCCGCGGAGAGGAAGAAGACATCGGCGTCCTCGTCCAGGCGGACGATCCACGGCTGCATGTTGTGTCCGCTCGGTGCGAGCATCCCGTGAGCGGCGAGCCGTAGCCGCCGATCGGTGAACCGGGCGGCGTACTCCGGGTCCCACGGCGCGAGATACTCAGCCCTGACGAAGAGGCCGCCGACCGCGAGCAGCACGATCGCCAGCAGCAGCACGATCGTGCCGGTCACCACCACCGCTTCGTCGAGGTGCACGAGGGCCCTTCCGTCTGGCCCCCAGTATTCCGAGGGCCAGCGGTGCGGACAGGGCCGAAGGTCCTACGCCGAGTCGCGCTCCTGCTGACCGATCGGCTCCTCCCAGCGCTGCCCCCAGCCGACCAGGGGCTGCAGGGACCTCATGAGGTCGGCCCCCCGCGCGGTGAGCAGATATCTCACCCGGACGGGGGTGCTCGCGATGACCTCCCGCTCGACCAGGCCGGCCCGCTCCAGCTCCTTCATCCTCACCGACAGGAGCCGGTCCGACAGGCCGGGAACGACCGCGACGATCTCGCTGAACCGATCGGCACCGCGAGCCATGGCGAGCAGGATGGCAGAGCTCCATCGCCTGCCCACGAGCTCGATGGAGCCCTGGAAGCGGCGGCATTCGTCGTCGTCGATGTGCTGGATGTCGCGGTGGTGGATGTCCGCGGGCTGGATGTCTTTGGGCTGGATGGTTCTTGTCACTTACTAAGGATAAGCGACTTACCCGGTGTTTGTTTTCCTCGCGATCGGTGGAGCAGAGTTGGCTCATGCCCGACTATGGTCTGCCCCTGCAATTC
>NZ_DASWPB010000234.1:0-8176 GCF_036404185.1 Lacisediminihabitans sp.
GCCCGTTCCCGGCGCGCTGCTGCCGCAGTCGTTGCCGCTTCCGCTCTCCGGGAGAACGACGACCGTCTCGGTGACCGCGCTCAGCGGAACGACGACCGTCGACGCGCTGCTGATCCGGCCGCTCGTCGCACGCCTCCGGCTGACGGGCTCAGGAACCGCGTCGACCGAGTTCGTGCAGTCCACGTCGCTGCTGCCGCAGTCCGTCCGGCTCGGCGGTGCGGGATCGACAGCGCGCATCTACGACGACGGGGGCCGCCTCGTGCGGACCCTCGTCGGTGCGACGACAACGGTGCTCCCGCCGGGCGGATTCGGTCTGGCGACGACGCCGTAGTGCGGGCGGTCTCCGGGTGGATCGGTCGGGCGCATCCGTCTCCCACCGGGCAGGCGTACGATCCCGGATGTCGGGCCTCAGACCACCCGCCCAGACCACACCCGCTCAGACCACCCGCGGAGGAACACCATGCGCGTCGCAGTACTCGGAACCGGAACCATGGGAGCGGGCATCGCCCGCAGCCTGCTGAGGGTGGGCATCCAGGTCTCGGTGTGGAACCGGCACGTCGAGAAGGCGAGGGCGCTCGCCGGCGACGGCGCCCGCGTCGAGTCGTCGAGCGCGGAGGCGGTGCGCGACGCCGACGTCGTCCTGACGATGCTCTTCGACGAGCCGGCGGTCCGGGAGGTCGCCGAGCAGTTCCTGCCGGCGATGGGGCCGACGGCGATCTGGATGCAGAGCGCCACGGTCGGGCCGGACGGCATCCGTCGGCTCGCCGACCTCGCGAGCGACTACGACGTCGACCTGGTCGACGCGCCCGTCGTCGGCACGAAGAAGCCCGCAGAGGAGGGCACCCTCGCCGTGGTGGTCTCCGGGGATCCGGCCATGATCGAGCGACTCGGGCCGGTATTGGAGGCGATCGGCTCCAAGACGGTCGTCGCGGGGGCGGCGATCGGTGCGGCCAGCGCCCTCAAGCTGGCCTGCAACGCGTGGATCGCCACCATCACCGCCGGGACGGCACAGTCGCTCGCCCTCTGCGCGGCGCTCGGCGTCGATCCCGCCCTCTTCCTCAGCACGATCGACGGCAGCCCGTCGAACACGCCGTACGCCCAGCTGAAGGGCGGGATGATGATCGCCTCCGATTTCACCCCGTCCTTCGGCGTCGACGGTCTGGTCAAGGACCTCGAGCTCATGCTCGCGGCGATCGAGGGCGGCTCGATGCCGGCGACCCTGCTGGAGACCCTGCGCGACGAGTTCCGGGCGGCGGCGGACGAAGGACACGACCGGGACGACATCGCCTCGGTCATCACCGCGTTCCGCGCCGGCTGAGCCAGGCCCACCCGGCGTCGGGCCTCAGCGACCGCCCTCGAGCTTGCGGCTGCGCTGTCCAACACCCGCGGTCCCGTAGGGGTACTCGTCGATGCGGGGCGCGCTCACGGCGGTGAGCGAGTCGAGCTCGTCCGAGGACAGGTCGAGATCGACGGCGCCCATGTTGTCGGTGAGCTGCTCGACGGTCCTCGCCCCCAGGATGACCGAGGTGACCGCCGGACGGCTGCCGAGCCAGGCCAGCGAGACCTGGGAGGGCGAGGCCCCGTGCGCATCCGCGATCGCCCGGACCGCGTCGACGACCTGCCAGGTGCGCTCGTCGGCATTGCGGGCATCCCACGCCTCCATGCCGCGCTTCGGGTTCTCGCCGAGACGGGTGGAGCCGGTCGGGTTGACGTCGCGCCGGTACTTCCCGCTCAGCCAGCCTCCCGCGAGCGGCGACCAGGGCAGCAGGCCGATCCCGGCGTCCGCCGCGGCGGGGATGACCTCGTGCTCGATGTCGCGAACGAGCAGGTTGTACTGCGGCTGCAGGGTCACCGGCAGGCTCCAGCCGTGGGCCTTCGCCACATGGACGGCCTTGGTCAGCTGCCAGCCGAGGTAGTTGGAGAACCCGTAGTAGCCGATCTTGCCCGCCGAGATCGCGTCGTCGAGGAAGCGGAGGGTCTCATCGATCGGGGTGAGGGCGTCCCAGGCGTGCATCTGGTAGAGGTCGATGTGCTCGACCCCCAGCCGGACGAGGGATGCCTCGAGCGCGGTGCGCAGGTGGCGCCGGGAGAGGCCGAGGTCGTTGGGTCCGGCGCCCATGGGAAAGCGTCCCTTGGTGGCGAGGACGATCTGACCGGCCTCGGTCGGATGCGCGGCGAGCCAGCGCCCGATGATCTGCTCCGAGGCTCCGGCGCTGTAGACGTCCGCGGTGTCGACGAAGGTGCCGCCGCCCTCGACGAAGGCGGTCAGGATGTCTCCCGACGTGGCCTCGTCGGCCTCGCTGCCGAAGGTCATTGTGCCGAGCGCCTGGGTCGAGACCGACGCACCGCTGTGTCCGAGGGTTGTGTACTTCATCGTGCTCCTTCGTCTGCTCCGGGCCGGCATCCGCCCGCCCCATCACTCCACTCTCCTCCTTCTTACCCGCGTGGAGCCTGCACACGTACCCTGGTGGAGCCCGCACACGTACCGGCGCGGAGCCCGCCCACGACGAGGCCGGGCTCAGGCCTGGCCCGAGGGGTCCGCTGCGGTGATGTTGACCAGCCAATTGACGCCGAACCGATCGCGCAGCATCCCGAAGCTGTCGCCCCAGGGGGCCTTGGCGAGCGGTTCCCCGATCGTCGCCCCCTCGGTCAGTCCGTCCCAGTAGCCGCGCAGCGCATCCTCGTCGTCGCCGCTGAGGGAGACCGAGAAGGCATCGCCCGGCGTGTAGCCCATGCTGTTCGGGGTGTCGGCGCCCATGAGGACGAGACCGTTCGGGCTGACGAGCATGCCGTGCATGATCTTGTCCCGTTCGGCCGGGTCCTCGCTCGCGTGGAACTCACCGAAGGTGCTCAGCGTGAGCTCCCCGCCGAAGACGGATCGGTAGAACTCCATCGCCGCCCTGGCGTCGTCGCGAAAGCCCAGATAGGGGTTGAGTCGAATGGTCATCGTTGACCTCCTGTTTGGTGGTGCCCGTGATGGTGGTGCCCCCGATGGTGGCGCCCGGGAATGGCGCTCGCCGCCCTCGGCGATGGCCGTTCGTGGTGATCATCGTCGCACGCGCCGGGTGATAACACCATGCCCCGTGACGAGCCCCGATCTCACCGCGTCGCGGACGCCAGGTCCCCGGCGTGGAGGATGTCGGGCACGTGCGTCTCCGCCCAGGCGCGAACCGCGTTGATCGGGTCGAGCAGTGATCTGCCCAGCTCGGTGAGCCGGTACTCGACCCGCGAGCGTCTCGGCGCGATGTTCGCCGATGTGCTGCTGCTCGACCAGCAGGCCTTCCCGGCCCAGGCCACCGCCCTCGGCTGGGCACCCGTCAGACCGACCCTGGTCGAGGAGCTGCGGGATGCCTCAGGCAGGCAGTTCGCGGAGCGGTGAGGTCATCTCCCCGCCGGCGTCACCGGTGTTGACGGTGCCCGTGGGCTCGAACAGCACGGCGGAGACCTCGGCGGCGGCCACCGGGCAGTGCTCGGTTCCCCTGGGCACAACAAAAACATCGTCGGGACCGAGGACGACCTCGCGGTCCCTGAGCCGGATGACGAGCTCGCCGGAGAGGACGAGGAACAGTTCGTCGGTGTCGGGATGCGTGTGCCACACGAACTCGCCCAGCAACTTGACGACCTTGACGTCGTAGTCGTTGACACTGGTCAGCCGATGCGGCTGCCAGTGCTCGGAAAAGGTCGCCAGGGCGCGGGAGATGTTGTGGACGTCGCTTGCGGCCGGAGTCGTCATGGGAAAAGGCTATCCGAGAGGAACGATCCGGCCTGCGCCGGTGTTTACCCTGGAGACGCGTTGTCTCCGTCGACCAGACCAGACCAGACCAGACCAGACAGATCAGACCGACAGAAGAAGGTTTTCCGCCCATGCCCATCCCGCTTTCCATCCTCGACCTCGCACCGATCGCCCCAGGGGAGACCGCGGGGGACAGCTTCGCGGCGAGCGTCCTGCTCGCCCAGGCCGCAGAGCGGCACGGGTACCGCCGGGTCTGGTATGCCGAGCACCACAACATGCCGTCGATCGCCTCCTCGGCCACGAGCATCCTCATCGGTCACGTCGCAGCTCACACGTCCACGATCCGGCTCGGCGCCGGAGGGGTGATGCTGCCCAACCACGCGCCGCTGACCATCGCGGAGCAGTTCGGGACGCTGGAGTCGCTCTACCCCGGCCGCATCGACCTGGGGCTCGGGCGGGCACCGGGCAGCGACCAGAACACGATGCGCGCGTTGCGTCGTGACGGGCTGTCGGCCGAGCAGTTCCCGCAGGACGTGCTCGAGCTGCAGGCGTATCTGCGGGGCGAGTCCCTCATCCCGGGCGTGCAGGCCGTGCCGGGGGCCGGGACGAACGTTCCGCTCTACATCCTCGGCTCCTCGCTCTTCGGGGCGAGACTGGCCGCCGCCCTCGGCCTGCCGTACGCCTTCGCCTCGCATTTCGCCCCCGACGCGTTGCACGAGGCCATGGCGACCTACCGCCGCGAGTTCCAGCCCTCCGACCAGCTGGCGGAGCCATACGCGATCGCGGGGGTCAATGTGGTCGCGGCGCAGGAGAGTGCGGATGCCGTCGAGCAGTTCGAGACCACCAGGCGGGCCAGGGTGCGGGGCATGATCTCGCGGGGTCCCGGGGCGCCGGAGTACAGCGACGAGCAGATCGACGCCTTCCTGCTCACGCCGGACGGGCGACGGCTCGCCGACATGATGCGGTACACCGCCGTCGGCACCCCCACCGAGGTGCGGGGCTTCCTGGAGGACTTCGCCGTCTCAGCCCAGGCGGACGAGCTCATCGTCGCGTTTCAGTCTCAGGCCATCGCCGACAGGCTGCGGTCGGTGGAGCTGACCGCAACGGCGATGGCGGGCGCCTCGGGCTAGTCGCGCCTGCGGCTGGATGCGCGGCTTCTCGTCGCGCCTCCGGCTGGCTGCGCGGCTTCTCGTCGCGCGGCCCTCTAGCTTTCCGTCGCAAACGACTGCAGGCCGGCGACCCTCAGCAGTTGCAGCTTCTCCGCATCCGTCGTTCCCGGGACCGCCGTGTAGACCACGATCTTCATGTCGGTGCCGGGGGCGGCGAGCACATCGCAGTCGAGGGTGACCCGTCCGACCGTCGGGTTGTCGATCGTCTTGTGGCCCTCGACGTGCCTGCCGACCGACGACGTCCCCCAGAGCTCCTCGAAGGCCGGGCTGGCCCTGCGGAGGTCCGCGATGAGCTCGGCCAGCTGCCCGTCGACCGGGTAGCGCCCGGAGGCCGCGTGCAGGTCGGCGACCAGGTCCCTGGCGAAGGCGCGCCGGGCATCCTCCTCATAGAGCACCCGGGAGTGATCGGCGGTGAACCAGCGCCAGACCAGATTGGCCTCGCGGCCGCTGTAGATCGAGGGATCGCCCAGGAGGGCCGACCAGAGCGGATTCCACAGCAGCGGATCCCAGGCGGCCGAATACACGCTCACCGGGGTGTCGCCCAGCCGGTCGACGATGCGCTGGATGCCCGGGGTGATGTGCTGCGGGACGCCCAGGGCGGGAGGCACCGCCGCACCCGCCGCACGGTAGAGGTGATCGCGTTCGTCCTGGTTCAGCCGGAGCGCTCTCGTGAGGGCGCCGAGGACCTGGGGCGACGGATTCGTCGATCGTCCCTGCTCGAGTCGCACCACATAGTCGACGGAGAGCCCGGCGAGCGCGGCGAGCTCCTCGCGGCGCAGCCCGGGCGCCCTGCGATCCGGTCCGCCGGGGAGGCCGACGGCCTCGGGGGAGACCCGGTCGCGCCAGGTCCTCAAGACGTTCGCGAGTTCGGCCATTCGTCCAGTCTGCTCCTCGTCGTTGTGGTCCGGGTGGTACCGACGGTCCTAGGGAGAGCGGCTACCTCGGCGATCGGACGGGCGCGGCGCATGCTGGGACCATGACAATCACACTGATCACAGGAGCAAACAAGGGGCTCGGCTTCGAGGCCGCCCGCCGTCTCATCGATGCCGGGCATACCGTCTATCTCGGGTCGAGAGACGCGGAGAAGGGCGCGGAGGCGGCGGCGGCGCTCGGGGCAGGACCGGTCCGGCTCGACGTCACGGACGATGCCTCGGTCGCCGACGCGCTCGCGGAGATCGGACGCCTCGAGGGCCGGATCGACGTGCTCGTGAACAACGCCGGGATCATCGGGCCGCAGGTGGCCGTCGCGGAGCTCACCGCCGGAGACGTGCGGCGGACCTTCGAGACCAACGTCTTCGGCATCGTCCGGACGATCCACGCGGCCCTGCCGCTGCTGCGGGCATCCGAGAACCCCGTCGTCGTCAACGTGGCGAGCGGACTCGGCTTCCCGCGGTTTGTCACCGATCCGTCCCGGGTCGAGTCGAGGTTTCCGACCCCCGCCTACGGATCGTCGAAGGCCGCTGTCATCATGCTCTCGCTGCAGTACGCGAAGTCGCTGCCGGGCATCCGCATCAACGCGGTCGACCCCGGCTACACCGCCACGGACCTCAACGGCAACAGCGGCACCCAGTCCGTCGAGGAGGGAACGGATGCGATCGTCCGCCTCGCGACGATCGGTGCGGATGGTCCCACGGGCACCTTCCAGGACCGCGACGGGCTCATCGACTATTAGGTCGACTGCTGGGTCGGCTATCGGGTCGACTACCAGATCGGCCCGCTGGATCTGCCTACTGGTGGTCGACTGCCGATCAGTCGATGGCGGCCGGTGGTCGTCGGAGCCTAGTAGCCGGCGGCACCCGTGCCGGCGGCACCCGTGCCGGCGGCACCCGTGCCGGCAGCACCCGTGCCGGCGGCCGGAGCTGCAGCGGCGGTCTCCGCGCCGGAGAGGATGGCGGTCGTCGCCGACACCCCGAGACGGGTGGCTCCGGCTTCGATCATGGCGACGGCGTCCGCCCAGGTGCGGATCCCGCCGGAGGCCTTCACTCCCGCGCGCCCGGCGACGGTCGCCGACATGAGCGCGACGGCGTGAACGGATGCACCCCCGGCCGGGTGGAAACCGGTGGAGGTCTTGACGAAGTCGGTGCCGGCGTTGACGGCGGCGGTGCAGCACCCGACGATCTCGTCATCGGTCAGGGCGGCGGATTCGATGATCACCTTGAGGACCTTCGGGGCGGGCACCTCGGCCCTGACCGCGGCGATCTCGGCCTGGATCAGATCGAAGCGCCCGGCCTTCGCGTGGCCGATGTCGATGACCATGTCCACCTCGTCCGCGCCGTTCGCGATCGCTCCCGCGGCCTCGAACGCCTTGACCGCCGCCGTGTGTTTGCCGGAGGGGAAACCGCACACCGTCGCCACGGCGAGGCCGGGCGGCACGGACACCGGCAGCATCGACGGCGAGATACAGACGGAGAACACCCCGAGTCGGACGGCCTCGGCGACGAGGGCCTCCACGTCGGCGGGGGTGGCCTCCGGCTTGAGCAGGGTGTGGTCGATGATGCGGGCGACGCTCTCTGGCGTGGGAAGTGCTGGGCTCATGGCCCCAGTCTTCCACGATCACAAAGCTTGCGTTAATTCCTTTTACGATATATCGTAAACACATCGCAGAAGTTCTGCGATGGCTCGTGTTATTCGCCGTCGAGGCACACGTCGAGCCGTAACGAAAGGTGTCTGCGATATGAAAGACAACCACTACACACGGGAACAGCGTTTCCACCACGATCCCTCCGGGCGAGGTCACGGCTTTGGTGCCGGGTTCGAGCCCGGAGCCGCCTTCGCCCAGTTCGGTCACGGCTTCGGCGCCGACTTCCGCGGCGGCTTCGGTCCCCGCGGACCCCGGCGCGCCAGCAAGGGAGACATCCGTTCGGTCATCCTCTCGCTGCTGGCCGACGGCCCCTCCAACGGATATGGGCTCATCAAGGCGATCGCCGAGAAGACCGACGGCGCTTGGCGTCCCAGCCCCGGATCCGTCTATCCGACGCTCCAGCAGCTGGTCGACGAGGAGCTGATCGTCTCCCGCGGCGATGGCCGTAAGACCGAGTTCGAGCTCACCGACGCGGGCAGGGCCTATGTCGAGGAGCATGCCGAGGATTTCGCCAAGGCATGGGACGCGACGCCCAGCCGGTCGGAGGCCTCCACTCGTCTCGGTGAGAGCATCGGCAAGCTCATGGGGGTGCTCGGGCAGTTCCGGTCCGCGGCGACCGACGAGCAGCGGACGGCCGCCGCCGAGAAGCTCGACGATGCCAGGCGAGCGCTGTACCTGATTCTGGCCGACTGA
>NZ_DASWPB010000235.1:0-5252 GCF_036404185.1 Lacisediminihabitans sp.
CGGATTCGTTCCCGGCCCCTGGCACGACGCCATCGACGTGCGTGACTTCATCCAGCGCAACTACACCCCGTACACCGGAGACGCGAGCTTCCTCTCCGGACCGACCGAGCGCACGCTCGGCATCTGGGCCAAGCTCACCGCGATGTTCCCGCAGGAGCGCGAGAAGGGTGTCTACGACATCGACGCGACCACGCCGGCGACCATCACCGCCCACGCCCCCGGTTACATCGACCAGGCCAACGAGCTCATCGTCGGTCTCCAGACGGATGCGCCGCTCAAGCGCGCGATCATGCCGTTCGGTGGATGGCGCATGGTCGCCACCTCCCTCGAGACCTACGGCTACCCCGTCTCCCCCGAGCTCGAGACCATCTTCACCAAGTACCGCAAGACCCACAACGACGGCGTCTTCGACGTCTACCCGCCCTCCGTCCGCCGCGCGCGCAGCAGCCACCTGATCACGGGCCTGCCGGACGCCTACGGCCGCGGCCGCATCATCGGCGACTACCGCCGCGTCGCCCTCTACGGCACCGACGGCCTCATCGCCGCCAAGAAGCTCGAGCGCGTCGAACTCGACATGGAGTCCTCCACCGAGGACGTCATCCGCTCCCGCGAGGAGAACGCCGAGCAGATCAAGGCGCTCAAGGAGCTGGCCCAGATGGCCGCCTCCTACGGATGCGACATCACCCGCCCGGCCGAGACCGCTCAGGAGGCCGTGCAGTGGCTGTACTTCGCCTACCTCGGCGCGGTCAAGGAGCAGAACGGCGCGGCGATGTCCTTCGGCCGCAACACGGCCTTCCTGGATGTCTTCATCCAGCGCGACCTCGAGGCCGGCCTCATCACCGAGGAGCGCGCACAGGAGCTCATCGATGACCTGGTCATCAAGCTCCGCATCGTGCGCTTCCTGCGGACCCCGGAGTACGACGACATCTTCGCCGGCGACCCCACCTGGGTCACGGAGTCGATCGGCGGCATCGGCGAGGACGGGCGCCCGCTCGTCGTCAAGACGGCCTTCCGCTTCCTCCAGACCCTCTACAACCTCGGCCCGGCTCCCGAGCCGAACCTGACCGTGCTCTGGAACGATGCTCTCCCCGAGGGCTTCAAGCGCTTCTGCGCGCAGGTGTCGATCGACACCTCGGCCATCCAGTACGAGTCGGACGACCTCATCCGCGGCGCCTGGGGTGACGACGCGGCGATCGCCTGCTGCGTCTCGCCCATGCGCGTCGGCAAGCAGATGCAGTTCTTCGGCGCTCGGGTCAACACCGTCAAGGCGCTGCTGTACTCGATCAACGGTGGTCGCGACGAGGTCTCCGGCAAGCAGATCGCCCCGGCGACCGCGCCGAACACCCAGGAGGTGCTCGACTACGACACCGTCTGGGCCGGATTCATGAACACCCTCGAGTGGCTCGCCGAGACCTACGTCGACGCACTCAACTGCATCCACTACATGCACGACAAGTACGCCTACGAGCGCATCGAGATGGCGCTGCACGATGGCAACATCCTGCGCACGATGGCCTGCGGAATCGCCGGCCTGAGCGTCTCCGCCGACTCGCTCTCCGCCATCAAGTACGCCAAGGTCACCCCCGTCCGCGATGAGACCGGCCTCGTGGTCGACTACATCGTCGAGGGCGAGTACCCGGCGTTCGGTAACGATGACGACCGGGTCGACAGCATCGCCGTCGAGATCGTCGAGCGGTTCATGGCCATGGTGCGCAAGCACCCGACCTACCGCAACGCGCTGCACACCCAGTCCGTGCTGACGATCACCTCGAACGTCGTCTACGGCAAGGCCACAGGAAACACCCCCGACGGCCGTCGCAAGGGCCTGCCCTTCGCGCCCGGTGCGAACCCGATGAACGGACGCGACACCCACGGGATGCTCGCATCCGCGCTGAGCGTCGCGAAGCTCCCGTACTCGGAGGCACAGGACGGCATCTCGCTGACGACCACGGTCGTTCCGAGCGGCCTGGGACACAACCCGGACGAGCAGGTCACCAACCTGATCGGCCTGCTGGACGCCTACACGGTCGAGCACGGTTACCACGCCAACATCAACGTCCTCAACCGGGAGACCCTCGAGGACGCGATGGAGCACCCGGAGAAGTACCCGCAGCTGACGATCCGGGTTTCCGGGTATGCCGTCAACTTCGTGCGACTGACCCGCGAACAGCAGCTGGATGTGCTCAGCCGCACCTTCCACGCCGGCGTCTGACGCCTGCACTGAGAAAGGAAACAAGATGACAGCCGTTTCGCTCGGTTTCCCGAGTGTCTCGTGCCCCGTCGTCGAGATGGACGATTCGAACGGGGAGGGCGGCCAGAACACGGCCGCGCTCCCCGCGGATCTCCGCCACCTCGAGCTGGAGGCCATCCGCAACGGAACCGTTGCCAGCGTCCACTCGTGGGAACTGGTTACCGCGGTCGACGGACCGGGGACGCGCATGACGCTGTTCCTGTCCGGCTGCCTGCTCCGCTGCCAGTACTGCCACAACCCCGACACCTGGAAGATGCGGGACGGGAAGATCACCGACATCTCCGAACTGCTGGAGCGAGTCAAGCGCTACCGCAGCGTGTTCAAGGCCACCGGTGGCGGGCTCACCATCTCCGGTGGAGAGCCGCTCATGCAGCCGTCGTTCGTCAAGCGCATGTTCAAGGAGTGCCGCGAGCTCGGCATCCACACCACCCTGGACACCTCAGGGTTCCTCGGCAAGCAGGCCTCCGACGACCTGCTCGACAACGTGGACCTCGTGCTGCTCGATGTGAAGTCCGGGCTGCCCGATACCTACCGTGAGGTGACGGGCAGGGCACTCGCCCCGACCATCGCCTTCGGCGATCGGCTGGCCGAACGCGGCATCGCGGTCTGGGTGCGCTTCGTCCTGGTCCCCGGGCTGACGGACGCCGTCGACAACGTCGAGGCCGTCGCCGACATCGTCGAGCGCTGGCCCAACGTCGAACGCGTCGAGGTCCTGCCCTTCCACCAGATGGGCGAGGACAAGTGGGACCGGCTGGGTGTCACCTATCCGCTCCACGGCGTGAAGCCGCCGGACAACGAGCTGCAGGAACGCGTGCGCTCCCAGTTCCGCGCCAGGGGACTGAAGGTCTACTAGATCGGACCTTGCCCTAGGTCGCGGCCTGTCGGCTCGCTACTATCGGTACCACCCCCGACCGGGGTCTGGTGCCGCCGCTGTCACGGCGGCGGCACCGGGATCACCGACGAAAGGCTGGCATCATGTCCACCACTGTCCCTCTTCCCACCATCAGCACGGGCAAGGCCCGTGCCATCACCGTCATCGGCTGGCTCGGCATCATCGGCGGGATCGTCCTGATCATCGCCGGCGGTGTCGTCTGGGGTGTGGTGAGCAGCCAGCTCAGCAACGAGAAGATCACCGTGAGCGCCGACTCGCCCATCCTGGCCGGCTCGAAGGTGGACGGTCCGTTGACCGCGTTCGCCCAGGCGAACATCATCAATCACCACGCCCTCGAGGCGAGCAAGGGCAAGACCTATGCCCAGCTGGGTCAGGACGACCCGGTGCGCGAGACGGTGATGGATGCCTCCTTCCTCCGCGCCTCCCTGTTCACCTCGGTGGTGTCGTTCGGCGTCGCCGTCTTCGCCATCGGCATGGGCATCATCGTGGGACTCTTCGGCTGGGCGCTGACGGTCTTCGCCCCGCGGACCAGACGCAGCACCGTATAGACCGCACCATCAACGATTCCGAGAAAGGCACTCCATGCCAGAGCTGATCCACCCCTTCCGCACCACCCTCACCATCGGCGCAGACAGGGCGTCCGCCATCCGATCCGCCGGGGTTCTCGGCATGATCGGGGGCGCGGCACTCATCGCGACGGGGAGTGTGGTCTGGGCCGTCGTGCGCAAGCAGCTCCGCGCGGAGAAGATCACCGTCAGTCCCGACTCGCCCATGCTGGCCGGGGCACCGGTCGAAGGTCCGTTCACGGCGCTGGCCGAGGCCAACATCATCAATCAGCACGCGCTGGCCGCCAGCAAAGGCAAGACCTTCGCCGAGCTGCCGCAGGACGACCCGATCCGTGCCACCCTCATGAACGGGTCCTTCCTCAGGACCTCGCTGTTCACCTCCGTCGTCTCCTTCGGCGTCTCGGCCTTCGCGATCGGGGCAGGCATCCTGGTCGGGGTCACCGGCTGGGGTCTGTCCTCCCTCGCCTCCGCGGCGATCGACGAGGACTAAGCGAGGGATCGGCCTGCCGCCGCCTCAGGGGAGCGACAGGCCGATCGTGCCGCCGGCCGACCGCTCCCCCAGGGTCTCGTCGAGCGCCGCGGTGAGGTCGGCGACGAGGTCGGCGGGGTCCTCCAGCCCGACGGACAGGCGCAGGTGCCCCCACCTCCTGAACTCCTCCGGGTAATAGGCAACCCGCGGACCGGTGGTCCCGACGTGGACGATGAGCGACTCGTCGTGGCCGAGCGAGACCGCGGAGGTGATCACGCGCAGGTTCGCGACGAACCGGTTCTGGGCATCCGAATCCCCGCGGATCGCGAAGGCCATCATGCCGCCGAAGCCGTTCGGCATGGTGCGCACCGCGAGCTCGTGCTGCGGATGCGACGGCAGACCGGGATAGGCGACGAAGGCCACCCGATCGTCGGCCTCGAGGAACTCCGCGATCGCCTGCGCGCTTGAGGAGTGCTGCCGGATCCGCAGCGGGAGGGTGATCGATCCCCGGGTGATCAGCCAGGCGTTGAACGGGCTGATCACTCCCCCGACGTCCACCATGGCATCGCCCCTGATCCGGTCGATCAGCTCGCGAGAGCCGATGACCGCGCCGCCCATCGCGTCCCCGTGCCCGTTGATGTACTTGGTCAGCGAATGCACCACCAGATCGGCGCCGAGGTCCAGCGGTCGCAGCAGGATCGGTGAGGCGAAGGTCGAGTCGACGCTGAGGATGGCCCCCGCCCCGTGCGCGATCGCGGCGAGTCGTTCGACATCCGTGATGCGAGTCGTCGGATTCGCCGGCGTCTCCGCGTGGATCAGCCGGGTCTCCGGACGGATGGCCGCCCGGACCGCCTCCGGATCGCTCGTGTCCACGAACGTCGCCAGGATGCCGTACTTCTCCGGCAGGAGCTCCGCGAACAGCCGGAAGGTCGCCTCGTAGACCACGTCGGCCACCACCACATGGTCGCCGGACCTCAGGAAGGTGAAGAACACGGCGTGCAGCGCCGCGACACCGGAGGCGAGGGCGACCGCGGCCTCGCCATGGTCGAGGACCGCCAGCTTCTCCTCCAGCGC